>NZ_AGBF01000036.1 GCF_000225525.1 Streptomyces zinciresistens K42
CCGCGCTGCCACGCCGCCCGGTGTGGTGCCCGGCGGCAGCGGGCCGCCGTTCCCCGCCGCCCGCACCGGTTCCGCGCCGCCCGCCCCGCCCCGCCCCCGGCAGGCCCCCACCGTGGGAGGGGCGTCCCCCCACGGCCCGCACACGTTCGCCCCGGACCCGGCCCTGTCCTGGAACGCCCCCGTCACGCCCGGCGCCGGGCGCCCCGTCGTCTCGTTCGGACAGCCCGAGGGATACGACGAGCGGGCGCGACCGCGGCCCCTCGGGGTGCGTCTCCCGCCCCGGATCGCCCTGGCCGCCGCCTGCGGTGTGCTCGGGCTCGGCCTCATCGGCGGTGCGGTGACCGGGAGTTGGCTGGTCGGCGAGCCCGGCGGCGGCGCGGCGCGGGACACCTTCACCGCGGCCGGCAGCCTGTGGCACAACATCCCCGTCGACCGGCTGTTCCCGCCCACCGTGGCCGGCAACGGCGCCGGACCCGGCGGTGCCGACCGGTCGTGGACCAGGGTCGCCGTCGCCCCGGACACCGGCTGCGCGAACGCCTTCGACCCGCTCCTGCGCAAGGTGCTCGCCCCCGTGGGCTGCGGCCGCCTGCTGCGCGCGACCTACGTCGACGCCACCCAGAGCAACGTCACCACCGTCGGCCTGCTCTTCACCAAGGCCGACGCCGCGGGCATGCGCGCCCTCGGCGACCGCTTCACCACGGAGGGCCTGGACCGCCGTACCGACCTGGTGCCCCGCCCCTACGCCGCCGAGGGCACCGCCTCCGCCGGGTTCGGCGACGACCAGCGGGCGTCCTGGACCGTGTCCGTCCTCACCGACGCGCCCGTCGTGGTCTTCGCGGTCTCCGGCTGGGCCGACGACCGCAGGGCCGGCGAGCCCGAGCCCGCGCGGCAGGCCATGCGGTCCGGCGCCACCTCGGCCGTCGCCCAGGCCGGACTCGGCCACGAGGCGAAGGGCCTCGCCGACCGCGTCGAGCGCGCCCTGCGCAAGAACGTCGGCCCCGCACCGGAGAAGACGCCATGACCCCCCGAACGCGCCCCGGCGCCCACCACGGCGCGCGTCCCGGACCGGACAGCGCGCCGCCCACCGCCGTGCCCCGTGCGCGCAAGACCCGCACGCCCCGGCGCACCGCTCCGCTCGCCGCCCTCCTCGGCGCCTGCCTCGCCGTACTGCCCGCCACCGCCGCGCACGCCGACTCCATCCGCGCCCAGCAGTGGGCCCTGGAGGCGATGCGCACCCAGGAGGCGTGGCAGACCACCAGGGGCAAGGGCGTCACCGTCGCCGTCCTCGACACCGGTGTCGACGCCGAGCACCCCGACCTTGCCGGGAACGTCGTCCAGGGCAAGGACATGGTCGGCTTCGGAGCCCGGCGCGGCGACCGCGCCTGGGCCCGGCACGGCACCGCGATGGCCGGCATCATCGCCGGCCGCGGTCACGGCCCCGGCAACAGCGAGGGCGTCATCGGCGTCGCGCCCGAGGCCAGGATCCTCCCCGTCCGCGTCATCCTGGAGGACGGCGACCCCGCGCGCGCGAAGGCCCGCAGCACCCGCGGCAACGCCCTCGCCGACGGCATCCGCTGGGCCGCGGACAACGGCGCCGACGTCATCAACCTCTCCCTCGGTGACGACTCCAAGGCCGCCCACGCCGAGGCCGGCGAGGACGAGGCCGTCCAGTACGCCCTGCGCAAGGGCGCCGTCGTGGTCGCCTCGGCGGGCAACGGCGGCGAGAAGGGCGACCACATCTCCTACCCGGCCGCCTACCCCGGCGTCATCGCCGCGACGGCCGTCGACCGCTACGGCACCCGCGCCTCCTTCTCCACCCGCCGCTGGTACGCCACCGTCAGCGCCCCCGGCGTGAACGTCGTCATCGCCGACCCCGACCGCAAGTACTACGAGGGGTGGGGCACCAGCGCCGCCGCGGCCTTCGTCTCCGGCGCGGTCGCCCTGGTCAGGGCCGCCCGACCGGGCCTGAGCCCGGCCCAGATAAAGAAGCTCCTGGAGGACACGGCCCGCAACGCCCCCGCCGACGGGCGCGACGACTCCCGCGGCTACGGCTTCATCGACCCCGCGGCCGCCCTCAAGAAGGCCGCCGCGACCGAGCCGCGGGCCCTGAAGCCGGCCGCGTACGGCGACCGGTACTTCGGCGCCGGGCCCGACGGCGACGCCTCGGGCAACCGCGGCACCGCCTGGACCGCCTGGCTCGCGGGCGGCGCCGGCGGCCTCCTGCTGGTCGCGGCGGTCGCGGTCCTGCGGGGCCGCCGCAGCCGCTACGACCTGTAGCCGCACCCCGAAGCGCAGACAGGCCCCCCGGGCCGCCGCGCGATCTCCGAGGACGCCCCCCGCGTCACCCAGGCCCCCGCCCGCCCTCCGCCGGCGCGGCGGCGGTCCCGTCCACCCCGTCCCCCGCCGTGGACACCGCCACCCCCGCCACGGCCGCCGCCTCCACCGGGGCGATGCCCCGCTCCCGGGTCGTCCGGCCCCCCCGATAGGGTCGGTGACCGTGGCGAACAAGAACATTCCCGACTCCCCCTTCACCGACGACGACGGCTCCGCCGACCCGGCGCTGAGCGCCGCGCTCGCCGTCTGGGCCGGGGACCGCGCCGCCGAGGGAGCCGTCCTGGCGGCGCTCAGGGGCGCGCGGCTGCTCGTCCCGGTGGTCGCCGTGCTCGGCGAGGTCGAGGAGGACGGGAACGGACTGCGCCGCGAGAAGACCAGCGACATGGCCGTCCCCACCCTGAAGGCCGGCGACCGCACCGCGCTGCCCGCCTTCACCTCCACCGCCGCCCTGGCCCGCTGGGACCCGGCCGCCCGCCCCGTGGCCGTCCCCCTGCCCCAGGCCCTGCGGGCGGCGGCCCACGAGAAGGCGGACACGATCGTGCTCGACATGGCCGGTCCGGTGCCCTACGAGCTGACCGGCCGGGCCCTGCTCGCGCTCGCCGAGGGGCGTACGACCACCGATCCGCTGGCCGACCCGGCCGTCCGGGAGGCGGTCCGGGCCGCGGTGGCCGCCGAGCCGGCCGTGCTCAGCGCCCACCTGGGGCCGGGACAGGCCGACGGCACGCTCGCCCTCGTCCTGGACCCCGCAGCCGTACCCGCCCGGACCGCCCGCGCGGTGGCCGAGCGGCTCGCGGCCGACGAGACGCTGAGGGCCCGCCTGGTGCGCGGCCTCGACCTGGCACTGCTGCCGGCCGGGGCGACGCCGCCGGGCGAGCCCTTGTACGTACGCGGATGACTCAGCCGTAGACCGGGCCGGTGTACTTCTCGCCCGGACCCTTGCCCGGCTCGTCCGGCACCAGCGACGCCTCGCGGAAGGCCAGCTGGAGCGACTTCAGGCCGTCGCGCAGCGGTGCCGCGTGGAAGGAGCTGATCTCGGTCGCGCTCGCGTCGAGCAGCCCGGCCAGGGCGTGGACCAGCTTGCGGGCCTCGTCCAGGTCCTTGAACGCGTCGCCCTCCTCGGTCAGACCGAGCTTCACGGCCGCCGCGCTCATCAGGTTGACGGCGACCGTCACGATCACCTCGACCGCCGGGACCTCGGCGATGTCGCGGGTCATGGCGTCGAAGTCGGCGGGGGGCTCGGGGACGTCCGAGGGGGAGGTGTCACTCATGCCCCACACGATAGGCCCCGGTGCAGGCCGGTTCGCGCCACCCCCGGGGAGCTGCTAACCTTGTGTGACGACCGGCTGGAGATGTATGTGTCCAGCCCACAAGTGGAGGCTCCGATCTCCCACCCGACCGTCCTGCGGACGGCGGGTCACCCCGGTCAGGCGGCCACCATCGTTCCGTACGGACGATGGAGTCGCCCGAAAGCGCGCCCCGCGGTCATCGCGGCGGTGCTCCGGCAGTGTTGTGGAGCCCCGCCTGTGACCGTCCGGGGCGTTTTTTGTGCGCCGGCGCGGTGAGGTCTCAGGAAAACAGACGTACGCGGCGGTCCGCCAGACCGCCGTGTGGTGCTAACCGAGGAGGATCCATCAGCGCCGAGCCCCGCATCAACGACCGGATTCGCGTTCCCGAGGTGCGACTTGTCGGTCCCAGTGGCGAGCAGGTCGGCATCGTGCCGCTTGCCAAGGCACTGGAGCTTGCGCAGGAGTACGACCTGGACCTGGTCGAGGTCGCGGCGAACGCCCGTCCGCCGGTCTGCAAGCTCATGGACTACGGGAAGTTCAAGTACGAGTCGGCCATGAAGGCCCGTGAGGCGCGCAAGAACCAGGCGCACACGGTCATCAAGGAGATGAAGCTCCGGCCGAAGATCGACCCGCACGACTATGACACCAAGAAGGGTCACGTCGTCCGGTTCCTCAAGCAGGGCGACAAGGTCAAGATCACGATCATGTTCCGTGGTCGCGAGCAGTCCCGGCCCGAGCTGGGCTACCGACTGCTGCAGCGTCTCGCGGAGGACGTCCAGGACCTCGGTTTCGTCGAGTCGAACCCGAAGCAGGACGGCCGGAACATGATCATGGTTCTCGGTCCGCACAAGAAGAAGACCGAGGCGATGGCCGAGGCCCGCCAGGCGCAGGAAGCCCGCAAGGCGGACGCGAAGGCCAACCCCGGCAAGTCGCAGAACGCCGCGGAGGCCGACCACGCCGCGGACACCGAGGCCGTGGAGACCGAGGCACCTGCCGAGGCTTCCGCCGAGGCGTGATCCCGGGGGCGCGAGCCCTCAGGACGTCAACCGAAACAAGAGCGACGTTCCACCGTGCCCGGTTTCACGACCGGGCACCGGAACGCCACCTACGAGGAGAGAACGGCGCTATGCCGAAGAACAAGTCGCACAGCGGTGCCAGCAAGCGCTTCAAGATCACCGGCTCCGGCAAGGTGCTCCGTGAGCGCGCCGGCAAGCGCCACCTGCTCGAGCACAAGTCGTCCCGCGTGACGCGCCGCCTCACCGGCAACGCCGAGATGGCCCCGGGCGACGCCGCGAAGATCAAGAAGCTTCTCGGCAAGTGACGTCGGGCGCGGAGCACTTCGCGCCTGACCTTCGACCGGGACCCCATCGACACCGGGCCGTGTGAGTCCCACCACGGCCCCGCTACAAGGAGTTAAACAAGTGGCACGCGTCAAGCGGGCAGTCAACGCCCACAAGAAGCGCCGGGCGATCCTCGAGGCGGCCTCCGGCTACCGCGGTCAGCGTTCGCGCCTGTACCGCAAGGCCAAGGAGCAGGTCACCCACTCGCTGGTCTACAACTACAACGACCGCAAGAAGCGCAAGGGCGACTTCCGCCAGCTGTGGATCCAGCGCATCAACGCCGCTGCCCGCGCCAACGGCATCACGTACAACCGCTTCATCCAGGGTCTGAAGGCCGCCAACGTCGAGGTCGACCGCAAGATCCTCGCCGAGCTGGCCGTCAACGACGCGGGCGCGTTCGCCGCGCTGGTCGAGGTCGCCCAGAAGGCGCTGCCCAGCGACGTCAACGCGCCGAAGGCCGCGTGACGCCGGCTGCCCCTCCGGCAGACGTGACGGAAGGACCCGCAGGCCGCGACGGCCTGCGGGTCCTGCTGTGTTTCGCTGACCCTCAGAACCCAAGGTGACCGCCATGCCTTCCGCCAGCCCCGAGCTGATCCCGCCCCGTTCCTCCCGCGTCCTGGCCGCCCGGCGCCTCGCCCGGCGAGGCGCCCGCGGCAAGGAGCGGCTGTTCCTCGCGGAGGGCCCGCAGGCCGTACGGGAGGCGGCGGCCCACGGGTCCACGCTCGTCGAGCTGTTCACGACCGTCGAGGCGGCCGAGCGGTACGCCGACATCATCGGGGAGGCCCGCGCGGCCGGCGCCCGGGTCCACCCGGCCGCCGAGGACGTCGTCGCCGACATCTCCACCACCGTCACCCCCCAGGGGCTCGTCGGCGTCTGCCGGTTCGTCGACACCCCCTTCGAGCAGATCCTCGCCGCCCGGCCGAAGCTGGTCGCGGTCCTCGCCCATGTCCGCGACCCCGGCAACGCCGGCACCGTGCTGCGCTGCGCCGACGCCGCCGGCGCCGAGGCCGTCGTCCTGACCGACGCCTCCGTCGACCTCTACAACCCCAAGGCGGTCCGCGCGTCCGTCGGTTCGCTGTTCCATCTGCCGGTCGCCGTCGGGGTGCCCGTCGAGCGGGCCGTGAGCGCGCTCCGGGACGCCGGGGTGCGCGTCGTCGCCGCCGACGGCGCCGGGGACCGCGACCTCGACGACGAGCTCGACAAGGGCGGCATGGGCGGGCCGACGGCCTGGGTCTTCGGCAACGAGGCATGGGGGCTTCCCGAGGAGACCCGCGCCCTCGCCGACGCCGTCGTACGCGTCCCGATCCACGGGAGGGCCGAGAGCCTGAACCTCGCGACCGCCGCGGCCGTATGTCTCTACGCCTCGGCCCGTGCGCAGCGCGCCTCCGGAGGGTGCCGCACCGTCACCGAGAGCTAGTAGGGTGACCAGCTCGGGACCCCTCAGCCGTGGTGAGAGGTGGGGTACGGGGATGAGTGTCGGCGCGAGCAGCGCACCCGGGGCACATCAGGTGCGGGGGCCGTCCGGCGACCCGGCCGCGTCCGGCGTCGACCCCGACGACCTGCCCGACGGCCTCGTCGTCGCCGACGAACACGGTCTCGTCGTCCGCTTCAACGCCGCGGCGGAGCGCATCACGGCCGTCCGCGCCGCCGACGCCCTCGGCCGGCGCCTGGACAAGGCCCTGCCCCTGGAGGACCTGGAGGGCCGGCGCTGGTGGCAGCTGACCGACCCCTACGGCGGCCTCGCGATCCGGCGCCGCCAGCCCGAGCGCAACCTCCTGCTGCCCGGCGGCCGCGAGGTGCTGGTCTCCGCGCGCTACGTCCGGGCCGAGCCCGCCGGACCCGTCCGCCGCGTCGTCGTCTCGCTGCGCGACACCGAGGCCCGCCGCCGCACCGAACGCAGCCATGCCGAGCTGATCGCCACCGTGGCGCACGAACTGCGCTCCCCGCTCACCTCCGTCAAGGGCTTCACCGCGACCCTCCTCGCCAAGTGGGAGCGGTTCACCGACGACCAGAAGCGGCTGATGCTGGAGACCGTCGACGCCGACGCCGACCGCGTCACCCGGCTCATCACCGAGCTGCTCGACATCTCCCGCATCGACTCGGGCCGGCTGGAGGTGCGCCGCCAGCCCGTCGACATCGGCGCCGCCGTCGGACGGCACATCCAGGCGTACGTCGCCGCGGGGCAGCCCGCCGACCGGTTCCTGCTGCGCCTGGAGCAGCCCCTGCCCACCCTGTGGGCCGATCCCGACAAGATCGACCAGGTGCTCAGCAACCTCATCGAAAATGCGGTGCGGCACGGCGACGGAACGGTCACCATCGACATCACGGCCACGGCGTCCCCCCGCGAGGACGAGGACACCGGCACGTCGGTCACGGTGAGCGACGAGGGGCCCGGCATCCCGGAGGAGTCCATGAACCGCGTCTTCACCCGCTTCTGGCGGGGCAGCAAGCGCGGCGGCACCGGCCTCGGCCTCTACATCGTCAAGGGCATCGTCGAAGCCCACGGCGGCACCATCACCGTCGGCCGCGCCCCCGCCGGCGGCGCGCAGTTCCGATTTACGCTGCCCGTGGCGGCCCCGGCCTTCATGGCCTGACGCACCACGGGCGCATCCGCGTTCCACAACCCCGTTAGACTCGGCCTTTGGCACCTTTGTGTCCCAGAAACCGTGACGATCCGTCCACGAGTCGGTACGGGGACCATCCGCCAGCCAATCGGAAGCACGGGAAGAGATGTCGGCACCGAATAAGTCGTACGACCCTGTCGAGGTCGAGGCGTTGAAACCGGAAGAGATCGAGCGGATGCGGGACGAGGCGCTCGCCGCCTTCGCCGCCGCGGCCTCCCTCGACGCGCTCCAGGAGGCCAAGACCGCGCACGCCGGCGGCACCTCCCCGCTGTCCCTCGCCAACCGCGAGATCGGCGCCCTGCCCCCGCACGCCAAGGCCGACGCCGGCAAGCGTGTGGGCCAGGCCCGCGGCGCGGTGAACAAGGCGCTCGCCGTCCGGCAGGCCGAGCTGGAGGCCGAGCGCGACCAGCGGGTGCTCGTCGAGGAGGCCGTGGACGTCACGCTGCCCCACGACCGGGTGCCGCCCGGCGCCCGCCACCCGCTGACCACGCTCTCGGAGCGTATCGAGGACATCTTCGTGGCCATGGGCTACGAGGTCGCCGAGGGCCCCCAGGTCGAGGCCGAGTGGTTCAACTTCGACGCCCTGAACATCGGGCCGGACCACCCGGCCCGCGGCGAGGCCGACACCTTCTTCGTGCAGGGCCCCGACGGCGGCGCCGACTCCGGTGTCGTGCTGCGCACCCACACCTCGCCCGTGCAGATCCGCTCGCTGCTGGAGCGGGCGCTGCCGGTGTACGTGATCTGCCCCGGCCGGGTCTACCGCACCGACGAGCTGGACGCCACGCACACCCCCGTCTTCCACCAGGTCGAGCTGCTCGCCGTGGACGAGGGCCTGACCATGTCGGACCTCAAGGGCACCCTGGACCACATGGTCCAGTCCCTGTTCGGCGCGGGCATGAAGACCCGGCTGCGGCCCAACTTCTTCCCCTTCACCGAGCCCAGCGCCGAGATGGACATGCTCTGCTACGTCTGCAAGGGCGCGTCCGTCGGCAACCCCGACCGCCCCTGCCGCACCTGCTCCTCCGAGGGCTGGATCGAGCTCGGCGGCTGCGGCATGGTCAACCCCCGGGTGCTGACCGCCTGCGGAGTCGACCCCGAGCAGTACAGCGGCTTCGCCTTCGGGTTCGGCATCGAGCGGATGCTGATGTTCCGCCACAACGTCGAGGACATGCGAGACATGGTCGAGGGCGACGTCCGGTTCACCCGGCCGTTCGGGATGGAGATCTGATGCGGGTCCCGCTTTCCTGGCTGCGGGAGTACGTCGACCTGCCGGCGACGCAGACCGGCCGTGACGTCCAGGCCAGACTCATCTCCGCCGGCCTGGAGGTCGAGACCGTCGAGCACCTCGGCGCCGACCTCAAGGGCCCCCTGGTCGTCGGCCAGGTGCTGACCATCGAGGAGCTGGAGGGCTTCAAGAAGCCGATCCGCTTCTGCACGGTGGACGTCGGCGGCGCCAACGGCACCGGTGAGCCCCAGGAGATCGTCTGCGGCGCCCGCAACTTCTCCGCCGGCGACAAGGTCGTCGTGGTCCTGCCCGGCGCCACGCTGCCCGGCGGCTTCGCGATCGCCGCGCGCAAGACGTACGGCCGCACGTCCCACGGCATGATCTGCTCCAGCGACGAGCTGGGCATGGGCGACGACGGCACCAAGGGCATCATCGTGCTCCCGCCGGAGACCGAGGTCGGCAGGGACGCCGTCGAACTGCTGGAGCTGGTCGACGAGGTCCTGGACATCGCCGTCACCGCCAACCGCGGCGACTGCCTGTCCCTGCGCGGCGTCGCCCGCGAGACCGCCATCGCCTACGGCCTGCCGCTGCGCGACCCCGCGCTGCTCGACGTGCCCGGCCCCAACGCCTACGGCTACCCGGTGCGGGTCTCCGACCCGGCCGGCTGCGACCGCTTCACCGCCCGCACGGTGACCGGCCTCAGCCCCGAGGCGCGCTCGCCGATCTGGCTGCGGCGACGGCTCCAGAAGGTCGGCATGCGCCCGGTCTCGCTCGCCGTCGACGTCACCAACTACGTGATGATGGAGCTCGGCCAGCCGCTGCACGCCTACGACCGCGGCCTGGTCCGGGGCACCATCGGTGTGCGCCGCGCCGAGGAGGGCGAGAAGCTCGTCACCCTCGACGGCGTCGAGCGCGCGCTGCACCGCGAGGACCTGGTCATCACCGACGAGCGCGGCCCCATCGGCCTCGCGGGCGTGATGGGCGGCGCCGACACCGAGATCGCCGACCACGAGGACGTGGCGAACGCCTCGACCGAGGTCGTCATCGAGGCCGCCCACTTCGACCAGGTGTCGATCGCCCGTACGGCCCGGCGCCACCGGCTCTCCTCGGAGGCGTCCCGCCGCTTCGAGCGCGGCGTCGACCCGGCGGCGGCCGCCGCGGCCGCCCAGCGCACCGTCGACCTGCTGGTCCTGCTCGCGGGGGGCACCGCCGACGCGGGCGTCACCGAGGTCGTCGCGCCGTCCGCGCCGCACACCGTCAGCACCCCGGCCGACCACCCGGACAAGGTGGCCGGCGTCGTCTACGGCCGCGAGACGGTCGTACGCCGGCTCCAGGAGATCGGCTGCGACGTCTACGGGCAGGACGAGCTGCTCGTCACCGTCCCGTCCTGGCGGCCCGACCTCGCCGAACCGAACGACCTGGCCGAGGAGGTCATCCGCCTGGAGGGCTACGAGAACCTGCCCTCCACGCTGCCCAAGCCGCCCTCCGGCCGGGGCCTGACCCACCGCCAGCGGCTGCACCGCAGGGTCGGCCGCGCGCTGGCGGGGGCGGGCTACGTCGAGGCACCCACGTACCCCTTCGTCGGCGAGCAGGTCCTCGACCAGCTCGGCCTGGCGGCCGACGACCCGGCCCGCCGGACCGTCAGGCTGGTCAACCCGCTCAACGACGAGGAGCCCTCGCTGCGCACCTCGCTGCTGCCGGGCCTGCTCGGCGCGCTGCGGCGCAACGACGGCCGGGGCTCGCACGACCTGGCGCTGTTCGAGACCGGGCTCGTCTTCCTGCCCCGCGAGGAGCGCGGCGCCGCCGGGCACCTGCCGGTGGACCGGCGCCCGACCGACGAGGAGATCGCCGCGCTGGACGCGGTGCTGCCCGAGCAGCCGCGCCATGCGGCCGTCGTGCTCGCCGGGGCGCGGGAGCAGGCCGGCTGGTGGGGCGAGGGCCGCCCGGCCGGCTGGGCCGACGCGGTCGAGGCGGCGCGCGTCGTCGCCCGCGAGGCCGGGGCCGAACTGACCGTGCGCGGCGGGCAGTACGGGCCGTGGCACCCGGGCCGCTGCGCCGAACTGGTGGTCACCGCGGACGGTGCGGAGCGCGTCGTCGGCCACGCCGGCGAGCTGCACCCGAGGGTCCTCAAGGCGCTGGGCCTGCCCGCGCGCAGCTGCGCGATGGAGCTGGACCTGGACGCGCTGGAGGCGGCCGGCGACGGCACCCCGCAGGCGCCCGGCATCTCCACGTTCCCCGTGGCGACGCAGGATGTCGCGCTGGTCGTCGACAAGCCGGTCCCGGCCACCGAGGTCGAGGCCGCGCTGCGCGAGGGCGCGGGTGAACTCCTGGAGGCCATCCGGCTGTTCGACGTGTACGTCAACGACGAGCACCTCGGCGACGGCAAGAAGTCCCTGGCCTACGCGCTGCGTTTCCGCGCGGCGGACCGGACGCTGACCGTGGACGAGGCGTCGGCCGCCAGGGACGCCGCGGTGGCCCTCGCGGGCGAGCGGACCGGGGCGG
Source organism: Streptomyces zinciresistens K42 (assembly GCF_000225525.1). Classification (GTDB taxonomy): domain Bacteria; phylum Actinomycetota; class Actinomycetes; order Streptomycetales; family Streptomycetaceae; genus Streptomyces; species Streptomyces zinciresistens. The sequence continues at coordinate 11,312 of NZ_AGBF01000036.1, forward strand.
TGCTGAGGGGGTAGCCGGGGAGCGCCCCGGGTGAAGCACGGAGGTCACCTCACTCGATGGGGTGACTTCTCGGGGTGATCTGGTACTTCCGGACCATCTCCCGACAGAATCGGACCGGCCTTTCGAGGCCGGTCCGTCTGCGTCGCCAGGGCCTATTGGGGGACCATCGGCATGTTCCGCATCACGCCTCGGCTTCCCCGCAAGGTGCTCGCGCTGGGGCTGCCCCTCGCCTGGGGAGCGATCGCCGTCCTCTACAAGATGACCTGCCCCCTCGCCCACCAGGACGGCCTGGGCGCCCGCCTCGTCACGAGCGCCGTCTTCTTCGCCGTGGGGACCGGGCTGATCCTGCACATGCGCTGGGCCCTGCTGCGGGAACTGCGGCAGGTGCGCGAGGTCGCCGGAGCCGCCCAGAGCGTGCTGCTGAGGCCGCTGCCGCCGCGGGTCGACGGGCTGAGCACCGCCGCGGCCCAGCTCTCCGCGGACCGCGGTGCCCGCATGGGCGGCGACCTGTACGACGTCATCGCCACCGAGCACGGCGTGCGGGTGGTCATGGGCGATGTGCGCGGCCACGGCATCGCCGCCCTCGGCACGGTCGCCGCCGTCCTCGGGAGCTTCCGCGAGGCGGCCCACGACGAGCCGGACCTCGGCCGGGTGCTGGGCCGGCTGGACCGCGCCCTGGCCCGTCACCTGCGCGAGCGGCACCGCGACGAGCACCCGGCGGCGGCGGGCCGCGAGCCCGACGACCCGGTCGCCGAGGAGTTCGTCACGGTCCTGCTGCTGGAGATCGGCCCCGGGGGCGGGGTCCTGGCCCTCAACTGCGGCCATCCCTGGCCGTATCTGCTCAGCGGGGCGAGCGTGGAGCCGCTGGCCCGCACCGACCCCCTGCCGCCGCTCGGCCCCTTCCCGCTCCCCACGGACCTGACCCCGCTGCCGTGCGGTTCGCTGCTGCCCGGCGACTCCCTCGTGCTGTACACGGACGGCGTCGAGGACGCACGGGACGCGCGCGGCCGGTTCTTCCCCCTCCGCGGCGCGCTCGCCGAGGCCGTACGGCACCAGCCGCTCTCTCCGCAGGCCGTCCTGCGCACCCTCTTCTCGGCCGTCCTGCGGCACCGCAGGGGCCGGCCCGCGGACGACATGGCGCTGATGGTCCTGCGCAACGACCGCCCGCGCCTGGCCTGCAACCTGCCGGGGGCGCACGGCACCGCGCGACCCGCCGCGAGGGACCCGCGGCCCACCGACCACCTGTGATGCGTCGCCGGCGGCCGTCCGTCCGGCCGCGGAGTGTCGGGCGGCCGGGCGGACGGCGCGGGAGCGGGCCGCCGCACTGTACGAGGGGGAGCCGGCGGCCCGGCCGGCCTCTTGCGAGGCAGGTAAGTCAACCGGACCGGAACTCTCCGCGACAGCGCGCGCACGCTGCGGATTCGCGCACTCCGTTCACACCCCGTGTGAACCGGTTCGCACTACTCTGTCGGCACCGAGCCACCCGGGGGGCCTCCATGCAGCCCAACACTCTGCTCGACGCGATCCTGGACGAGGCGGGGATCTCGCACGCGGGGCTGGCCGCACACGTCAACCAGGAGGGGCGGGCACGCGGACTCGCGCTGAGATACGAGCACACCGCCGTCGCACGGTGGTTGAAGGGCCAGCGGCCACGCGGCCAGGTCCCCGACCTGATCTGCGAGGTGCTCGCCGGCCGGCTGCACCGCACCGTCACGCTCGACGACATCGGCCTCGGCGTGCCCGGCGAGCAGCCCGCCGCCCACACCACCTCGCTGTCCGGCTTCGTCGAGCGCGCCACCGCCCTGTGGCGCTCCGACGAACAGCAGCGCCCCCACATCCTGGGCGCCCCCGCGGTCACCGGCACACCGGCCGTGATGCCCGTGTGGGAGTGGGAGAACCCGCCCGAGGACGTCGACGTCTCGCGCGGGGGCCGGCACCGGGTCACCCCGGGCGACATCGAGATGCTGCGCGCCGCGCGCGCCCACTACGAGCAGATGTACCGCAAGGCGGGCGGCGTGGCGACACGTTCACGCATCGTCGGATTCCTCAACGCCGAGGCCGCCCCGCTGCTGCGCGGGCGCTACACCGACGCCACGGGCCGCCAACTGCACCGCGCCACGGGCGGGTTGGTGGCGGTCGCCGGGATCTGCGCGTACGACTCCGACGCGCACGGCCTCGCCCAGCGCTACTTCCACCAGGCGCTGCGCCTCGCCAAGGCCAGCGGGGACCGCGGGCTCGGCGCGTACGTCATCGCCCTGCTCGTCAACCAGGCGCTGTTCATGCGGGAGTTCCGGCAGGCCGTCGCCTTCGCGGAGGCGGCGCTGCGGGCGGCAGGCAAGCACATCACCCCGGCGCTCGCCTCCGACCTGTACGCGATGCAGGCCAAGGCGTACGCCCACCTCGGCGACGGCACGAGCGCGCTCTCCTGCATCCGCCGTGCCGAGCAGGCCGCCGAACGCATCCGCCGGGGGTACGAGCCCGACGAGACGGGCTATGTCCAGCCCGGACTGGTCAACGTCCAGGTGGCGGAGGCGCTGCTGAGCCTCGGTGAGCTGGCGGCCGCCGGGGAGCATGCCGCGGCGGCCGTGGACAACCCCGCGCACGACCGGGGCCGGGTGCACCGGCTGGCCATGCTCAGCACGATCGAGCTGCGCCGGGGCAACGCCGACAAGGCGGTGGCCACCGCGGTGCAGATGGCCGAACAAGCCCGCGGCATGGAGTCCCAGCGGCTGCGCGACAGACTCCGGGCGGTGCGCGAACACCTGGTGCGCAGCGGCTGCGCGGGCACGGGTGAGGCGGCCGAGCTCATCGACGGAGCGCTGCGCGTACCGCTGTAGACCGCCGCCCGCTCCCCGGCGTCTTCTCGTCCCTGCTGCGATATTGCCACTTACCCAACGGAAGGTGGCAGAACCGTGCAGTGGACAAAGCAGAACGAACAAACTGTGTATGAAAACCGCTGGTTCACCGTCAATCTGGCAGACGTGGAGCTGCCCGACGGCCGGCACCTGGACCACTTCCTCATACGGCTGCGGCCGGTGGCGGTGGCCACCGTGGTCAACGAGGCCAACGAGGTCCTCCTGCTCTGGCGCCACCGCTTCATCACCGACAGCTGGGGCTGGGAACTGGCCGCGGGCGTCGTCGAGGACGGGGAGGACGTCGTGGCGGCCGCCGCCCGCGAACTGGAGGAGGAGACCGGCTGGCGGCCCGGACCCCTGCGCCATCTGATGAGCGTGGAGCCCTCCAACGGGCTCACCGACGCCCGCCACCACATCTACTGGGCCGACGGGGGCCGTTACACCGGGCACCCCGTCGACGACTTCGAGTCGGACCGCCGGGAGTGGGTGCCCCTCAAGCTCGTCCCCGACCTGGTCGCCCGGGGGGAGGTCCCGGCCGCCAACATGGCGGCCGCGTTACTGCTCCTGCACCATCTCAGGCTGGGGCAGGACCCCCGGCCCTGACACCGCCCGCACCCCGTCGGGCGGCACGGCCGGTGCCGCGGCGGGGCGAACGCCGCCCGCCGCTAACGTCCCACGGCCTGCCAGACGGCCAGGACCAGAGCGCCCACGGAGGTGAGGGCGGCGACCGCGGGCAGCGGCCATCGCGCGTGCTCCAGCGTCTTGATCCGGGTGTCCAGGTCGTCCAGCTCCTTGACGGTCTCCTCGGTGCGGTGCGTCAGCAGCGTCAGCCCGCCCTCCACCCGGGCGTGGGCGACGTCGAGGCGGCGCCGTAACTCTGCGAGTTCTCCGTTCACGACGGGATGCTCGGGATCGGTGGTCACGGGTCCGCCTCTTTCCGTAGTCGTCTCGACTCCTCGGCACGCGCAGGGAAAGTGAACTCGCCTGGTGGACGCCTGGGGAGAGTGTGCGAACGGCATATGCGGGCCCGGCGCGCACACGGTGTGCGAACGGCGCGGGCCCGGCACCTTCCCGGTGCCGGGCCCGCGTGAGATGGCCGGAATCTGACCGTCCGTAATCAGCCGTAGGTGTAGAAGCCGGAGCCGGTCTTGCGGCCGAGGCGGCCCGCGTCGACCATGCGCTGGAGCAGCGGGGGAGCGGCGTACAGCGGCTCCTTGAACTCGTCGTACATGCTCTGCGCCACGGAGGCGACCGTGTCCAGGCCGATCAGGTCGGAGAGCTTCAGCGGGCCCATCGGGTGCGCGCAGCCCAGCTCCATGCCGTTGTCGATGTCCTCGCGGCTGGCGATGCCCGTCTCGAACATCCGGATCGCGGAGAGCAGATACGGGATCAGCAGCGCGTTGACCACGAAGCCGGAGCGGTCCTGGGCGCGGATCGCGTGCTTGCCGAGCAGCTTCTCGGCGAAGGACTGGGCGCGGGCGAGCGTGCCCTCGGACGTGGTGAGCGCCGGGATCAGCTCGACGAGCTGCTGCACCGGGGCGGGGTTGAAGAAGTGGATCCCGATGACCTGGTCGGGGCGCGAGGTGGCGACGGCCAGCTTCACCAGCGGGATCGAGGAGGTGTTGGAGGCGAGGATCGCGTCCGGCCGGCTCACGACCTGGTCGAGCACCTGGAAGATCTCCGTCTTCACCTGCTCGTTCTCGACGACGGCCTCGATCACCAGGTCGCGGTCGGCGAATTCGCCGAGGTCGGTGGTGAAGGAGAGCCGGGCCTGCGTCGCGTCCCGCTCCTCCTCGCTGATCTTGCCCCGCTCGGCGGCCTTGGCCAGGGAGTTGTGCAGCCGGGTACGGCCGATCTCCAGGGCCTCGCCGGTGGTCTCGGCGACCCTCACGTCCAGGCCGGCGCGGGCGCACACCTCGGCGATGCCCGCTCCCATCTGGCCGCAGCCCACCACGCCGACGCGTGCAATATCTCCGGAGATGCCGGTCACATCGTCCCCTTCGCTGATCCGCGACTGCGGCAGGTCCGCCGTGGTCCGGCGCCTGCTCCAAACCTGCACGTTACCTTCGGCGCAGCGTGATCGATCGTTCGGGTGCCTCATGAAAAGCTGACGCCGGACCTGTCCGGTACGTACATGTACGTAACGAATAAGGGCTCTTGGTCACGGCACTCGGAGGTGGGAAGAAGATGCTGCACGGTACGTCGCCCCTGTCCCGGCGGACGTTCACGGCGACCGCGCTGTCGGCACTCGTGGCGTCAGGCGGCGCGACGGCGGCCGGCACCGCCTCGGCGGACGGGGGGAGCCGGGACGCGCGCCGGGCCGCCCGGGAGATGCGCGGGATGTGGCTGGCCACCGTGGCCAACCGCGACTGGCCCTCCCGGCAGGGTCTGAGCGCCCGGCGGCAGCGCGCCGAACTGCTCGCCCACCTGGACACGGCGGTGGAACGCCGGCTGAACACGGTCGTCTTCCAGGTGCGGCCCGCCGCCGACGCCCTGTGGCCCTCGCCGTACGAGCCCTGGTCGCAGGTGCTCACCGGCACGCAGGGCACGGACCCGGGCTGGGACCCGCTCGGCACGGCCGTGAAGGAGGCCCACGCCCGCGGTCTGCAACTGCACGCGTGGTTCAACCCGTACCGCGTGGCCAACCACACCGACCTCGGGCGGCTGACCGCCACCCACCCCGCCCGCACGCGTCCGGACTGGGTGGTCCCCTACGGCGGCAAGCTCTACTACAACCCCGGACTGCCCGACGTCCGCGCCTTCGTGCAGAAGGCGATGCTGCACGCGGTGGAGAAGTACGCCGTCGACGCGGTCCACTTCGACGACTACTTCTACCCCTATCCGGTGGCCGGCCAGACCTTCGATGACCGCGACGCCTTCGACATCCACGGCGGCGGCTTCCCGTCACGGGCCGCGTGGCGCCGGAACAACATCGACCGGCTGGTACGGGAGACGGCCGCCGCCGTGAAGCGGATCAGGCCCGGCGCGGTCCTCGGCATCAGCCCGTTCGGCGTGTGGCGCAACGCCGCCACCGACCCGCTCGGCTCGGCCACCCGGGCCGGCGTGCAGACGTACGACGACCTGCACGCCGACACCCGCAAGTGGGTCCGCGAGGGCTGGATCGACTACGTCTGTCCGCAGCTCTACTGGAACATCGGCCTCCCGGCCGCCGACTACGCGAAACTCGTGCCGTGGTGGGCGGAGGCCGTCCGGGGTACCGGGACCCGCCTCTATCTGGGCGAGGCGCTCTACAAGGCCGGTGACTCCGCACAACCCGCCGCCTGGCGGGACCCGGCCGAGCTGTCGAGGCATCTCACGCTGGCCGCCCGGTACCCGGAGGTGAAGGGCCACATCTTCTTCGCCGCCAAGGACGTTGCGACGGACCGGATCGGCGCGATGGCGCGCGTGGTCGCTGATCACTACCAGGCGCCTGCGGGGGTGCCGCGATGACGGCGGAGGCGCGATACGGACCGGGTCGTTCCTGCGGCGCGCCTGCCAAGCTCCCCGAACGGTACGGCGAGCCCTCGCTGCAACGCGCACAGGGAGAAGGGGCATCCGGTCGCCCCGCTGTCGCCGTACGCTCGAACCATGAGTGCCGGCATGGGCGAGCGTCTCCAAGAGGTGCGCAAGCGACGTGGCCTGACGCAACGTCAACTGGCGAGTGAGTCCGGCGTATCCCTGTCCTTGATCAGGAAGCCGGAGCAAGGGGATCGGACCGGGGCAATCGGCCCGGAGAGGCCGAGGACGCTCTGCGCTACGCCCACTCGGCGGCGGTGGCGATGGGACGGGAGTCCGCTCCGCGTGACGACTTCTTGCAGGCGTTCGGCCCGGTCACGGTGATGCTGAAGCGGGCCGAGAACGCGATGATCGTCGACATGCCGGACGTGGTGCTCAAGCTCTCGGCGCGCGTCCCGACCGCAGGTATGCGGCCCACATCCAGCAACCGCAACCGTCATCTCCTGGACGTGGCAGAGGCGCAGGCCCGTGCGCGGGACTACGTGAAGACGGTCGAGGTCCCCCAAGTGCCGCGTCGGGTGATCGGCCAGGTCCGTACGGGTGGGGTCATCGTGGCCCCGTACGCCACCACGTACGGGGGCGAAGGCGTGGTGCGGCTGACCGTGCAGCGCGACGGGTCCGCCGTGGGGCCGTTCGTCGGCGCGTCGGCGTTCATGTGGCTGCGTCGGCAGCGGCGGCATGTGCGCGAGTACCTGGGCGGTGAGCCCTGGCCGTCCGACGGCGTCAAGTGCGTGACGCCGCTCTCGCCCGAGGACATCGGGGACTGGCTGCCGATGTTCGCGAGCGGCCTCCAGACCAGGGGAGTCTTCCCGTGGGCGGAGACCTGCGACAACGGCTCGTACACCCTCTGGCTGCGTGACCTGGCCGTCACCTCGTGGGCCACGGTCGACTATGAACCGGGCCGGGAGGAGTTCGAGGTGTACCAGTCCGGCCCGCGCGACCTCTGGGATGAGGTCACCGTCGCGTACCTGCACCGGGACGCCGCGGGCAGGCCCGGGTGGGAACGGTTCGGGCTGACGGTCGACGGCGAGGCCGGTGAGCACACGCCGTGGCTCGACCATCCGAGCAGTCCCCTGCCCCCGATCGGCTGCCCGCGGCATCCCCGATCACTCCCCGGCCATGGTCGGCCGGGGGGTGCTCGGGGATGGGTATCTCCCCCGGTGGCGGCGCGGTCTGGGCCCGCCGCCGACCGCCGGCCGTATCGGGCACCGCCGTCCCGCCCCCGCCGTGCCGGGAGCGCAGCCGGCCCCACCCCCGCCGTATCCGGAGCGCGGCGATGCGTGTCAGCCGTGTCCGCCGCGCCGCGGTCCGTGTCCGGCGTGGGCCGGGTGACGCGTCAGCGCGTCAGGTTCCTGTGGCGGATCTCCGTGTCGGGGCCGGGGGAGCAGACGCCCTCGTGTCCGTCCTCGAAGCGGACGCGGTAGGGCGGGCTGCCCTCCTGGCCCATGACCTCGACGATCTCGCCGACCTTGTCGTGCTGTCCGACCACCCTGCCGTGCTGGACAAGCTGGTCGCCCTCGGTTGCGCGCATCTGTGGGCCTCCTCACCAGGAGCGGGAGCAGCGGTCCGTGGCCTCGGGCCCACGGCGCGGAGCGGTGCCGGCGGGCGGCTCGGCCCGCTCAGCCACGCGCCCGCTGCGTCACGGCGATGCACACGAGCACCGCCGCCGCCGTGAGGGGGGCGGCCACTGTCAGGTGCTCACCCAGCAGCAGCACCGACCACACCAGTGTGAGCAGGGGCTGAGCCAACTGCAACTGGCTGGCCTTGGGGATGCCGATGGCCGCCATGCCCCGGTACCAGACGACCAGACCGAGGAACTGCGAGCCCGCCGCGACCCACAGCAGACCGGTCACCGCGTGCCAGGTCGGCTGGACCGGCTCGAACGACAGCGCCACCACCGCGGCCGGGACGCCGAACGGCAGGCACAGCACCAGCGCCCAGCCGATCACCTGCCAGCCCGGCATCACCCGGGCCAGCCGGCCGCCCTCGGTGTAGCCGGCCGCGCACACCACCAGCGCGCCGAAGAGATAAAGGTCGGCGGCGGTCAGGGCGCCGCCGCTCTGCTGCACGGTGAAGGCGACCACGGCGGCGGCGCCCGCGAACGCCGCCAGCCAGAAGGTGCGCGAGGGGCGGCTGCCGACCCGCAGGGCCGAGAACAGGGCCGTCGTCAGCGGGAGCAGGCCCACCACCACGGCGGCGTGCGCCGTGGTGGACGTCCGCAGTGCGAGCGTCGTGAGCAGGGGGAAGCCGAGCACCACGCCACCGGCGACCACCGCGAGTCCCGCCCAGTGGCGGCGCGCGGGCAGCGGCACCCGCAGCGCGAGCAGGCAGCCGCCCGCGATCAGCGCGGCCAGCACGCTGCGCACGGCGACCAGGGACCACGGGCCGAAGCCCTCCAGCCCCCAGGCGGTGGCGGGGAAGGTGAGGGAGAAGGCCGCGACCCCGAGCGCGGCCTGGAGGGTGCCGCGCACGGTCGGCGCCGCCCTCGGCGCGGCCGTGTCCGGTGGGGCCGCCGCGGTGGTGACTGCTATCGGGTTCGAAGCGGTAGCGCTATTCTCGGTCCTCATGTACGAGCGTAGCAGTGTCGGCGACCTGGCGAACCAGCTGCGAAGAGAGCTGGACCGCTACTCCCCGGGTGGGAAGCTCCCGTCCAGCCGGGCCCTGGTCGAGCGGTTCCGGGTGAGCCCGGTGACCGTCTCCCGCGCCCTCGCGCAACTCGCCGCCGAGGGCCTGGTCGTCACCCGGCCCGGCGCCGGCGCCTTCCGCGCCGAGCCGCACGCGCCGGCGCCCGCCGTCGCGGACACCTCCTGGCAGGAGGTGGCGCTGAGCGCGGACGGCGCGGCCGACCTGGTCCCCCGCTCGGTGGACGCCTCCGGGGTGCTGGTCTCGCTGGCCGTACCGCCGCCCGGAGTCATCGAGTTCAACGGCGGCTATCTCCACCAGTCCCTCCAGCCGGAGCGCGCCATGGCCGCCGCGCTGTCCCGGGCGGGCCGCAGACCCGGAGCCTGGGGGCGGCCGCCCATGGAGGGCCTGCCGGAACTGCGGGAGTGGTTCGCGCGCGGTATCGGCGGGCCCGGCGGAGCCGTCACGGCGGCCGAGGTACTGATCACCGCGGGCGGCCAGTCGGCCCTGACCACCGCGCTGCGGGCCCTCGCGCCGCCCGGCGCCCCGGTCCTCGTGGAGTCGCCCACCTATCCGGGCATGCTGGCCATCGCCCGCTCGGCGGGACTGCGCCCGGTGCCCGTGCCGGTCGACGCCGACGGGGTGCGCCCGGCCCTGCTCGCCGACGCCTTCCGGGCGACCGGCGCGCGGGCCTTCGTCTGCCAGCCGCTGTTCCAGAACCCGACCGGCGCCACGCTCGCCCCCGCCCGGCGCGGCGAGGTGCTGCGCATCGCGCGCGACGCGGGCGCGTTCGTCGTCGAGGACGACTTCGTACGGCGGCTGGTGCACGAGGACGCGGGACCGCTGCCGCGTCCGCTCGCCGCCGAGGACCCCGACGGCGTGGTCGTGCACGTCTGCTCGCTGACCAAGGCGACCTCGCCCAGCTTCCGGGTGAGCGCGCTGGCGGCCCGCGGTCCGGTCCTGGAGCGGCTGCGCGCGATCCAGGTCGTCGACACCTTCTTCGTGCCGCGGCCGTTGCAGGAGGCCGCGGTGGAACTGGTCGGCTCGCCGGCCTGGCCGCGCCATCTGCGGTCGGTGTCCGCCGAGTTGAGGGCCCGCCGGGACGCGATGACCGCCGCGCTGCGCCTGCGCCTGCCCGAACTCGCCCTGCCGCACGTGCCGTCCGGCGGCTACCACCTCTGGCTGCGCCTGCCCGACGGCGCCGACGAGGCCGCGCTGACCTCCGCAGCACTGCGCGCGGGCGTCGCGCTCACCCCCGGGCGGCCGTACTTCAGCGCCGAACCCCCGGCCGGACACGTGCGGTTGAGCTTCGCGGCGGTCGCGGGAACGGGGGAGATCCAGGAGGGGGTACGGCGGCTGCGGACCGCGTGCGACGAGGTGTTCCGGCCATCCCGGAGGTGACCGCGACACGGCCGCCGCCCGGTGGACACGGTTCGGCGCCCGCTCAAAACGGTTCGACGCCCGCCCCCGGCCCTGCGACGCTCGCGGCATGACCGACACGGCTCCGCCCCTCGCCGAGGGCTACGAGATCTCCACCGACACCGGACGCGTCGACCGCGCGCGCGTGCACCGCTGGCTCGCCACCGACGCGTACTGGGCGCTCGGGCGGCCGAGGGAGAAGCAGGACGCGGCCCTCGACGGCTCGCTCACCTTCGGGGTGTACGAGACGCTCTCCGGCGAACAGGTGGCCTGCGCCCGGGTCGTCACCGACCTGGCTACCTTCGCCTGGCTGTGCGACGTGTACGTCGACCCGTCGGTGCGCGGCAAGGGGATCGGCAGCGCCCTCGTGGGGGCCGTCCGCGAGCACCTGAGGCCGTACGGGATCCGGCGGATCCTGCTCGCCACCCACGACGCGCACGGCGTCTACGAGAGACTCGGGTTCGCGCCGCTGGAGAAGCCCGATCAGTGGATGGCCCTGTACTTCCAGTAAGCGCTTGCGCACCTACGGTCACCGGCGAAGAATGTCTCTTGACCTGGTCACTTCCGCGTCCCACCATCACCGCATGTCGCTACGGGTCACGTTCGTCGCGGCCGCGCGCAGCTCCTCGCTGCTCGCGGAGCGGTTCGAGGACGACCGGCCGCTGGACCAGGCCGGCTGGGACGAGGTGCAGCGCGCCGCGCACGACCTGCTGCCCCTGGCGGCCGCCGACCTGCGCTACTGCTCGCCGACGCCCCGCAGCCGCGCCACCGGCGACGCCCTCGGCTATGCGCCACTGGTCCAACTCGCCCTGCGCGACTGTGACATGGGCCGCTGGCGAGGGCTCACGCTGGGCGAGGCGATGGCCCGCGAGCCCGCGACCGTGGACGTCTGGCTCGCCGACCCGCGCGGCACTCCGCACGGCGGCGAGTCGCTGATCGCGTTCATCTCCCGGGTCGGCGGCTGGCTGGACACCCGGCCGGTGGCGGACGGCGACCGGATCGTCGCCGTGGCCGAGCCGTCCGTGATCCGCGCCGCGCTGGTGTACGCCCTGAAGGTGCCGCCGTCGACCTACTGGAACCTCGACGTGCGCCCCCTGTCGGCGACCACCGTCAGCGGACGCTCGGGCCGCTGGAACCTGCGCTTCGAGGGGGCGCCCGTTCAGCGCTCGCGGGCGTAGTCCGTGGTGAGGAGGAGGTCCTTGGCCGGGCCGCCCACCCGCCACACGGTCCGCCAGCGGCCGGCGTCCAGGACGGTGAACTCGCCCCGGTAGAGGTCCGCCGCGCAGGGGTGGCCGGCGACGTGGTGCCCGCGGGTCAGGTCCAGGTCGTGGAAGGGGCGGCCGTCGGCGAAGCACACCTGTGCCGTGCCCGGCCCGGCTCCCGGCAGGAAGCGCAGGGTCCGCTCGGCCGGGCGCGCGGCGCCCCGCCAGGCGAAGGTGCCGCGCTCGTGGTGCAGCAGGGCGCCGCCGGGTCCGTCCTCCAGCGGGCCGAAGGCGGTCGTGCCGGTGAACGTGCCCGCGTCGCCGCTCACGAGATCCCGCACGGACCGCTCGACCCGCCAGTTTCCGGCCAGATACGCCAGCACGTCCGCCACCGGCCAGAACTCGCCCATCCGCTTCCCGCCTCCCTCGGTGCCGCGCTGCCGCGGTGTGGCGCCCCGGACGGCCCGGCCCCGCCGCCCGGCCCGTCGACGCCTTCGACCCCGCCTGCCTATTCTGCCGTGCGCGGCGATGACCGACACCCGCTTGCCTACGCGCCGTGACCTCCTCCGCGCAGAGCTGGACGAGCCTCGGGCGGGTGGGTCAGAACCCGTCGCGCCCGAGGTCCGCGACGAACCCGGCCCACGCGTCCTGCGTGAACGCGAGCTGCGGACCGGCGCCCCGCTCCTTGGAGTCCCGTACGCGGACGGCGGTCCGGCCGGCGGCGACCTCGACGCACGCACCCCCTTCGCCGCTGCTGTAGGTGCTCTTGAACCAGTCCAGCCGTGTGGGCTGTTCGGCGTTCATCGGTCTCCCGGCATCTCCTCGATCAGGGTCGCGGACTCAGTCATGTTGAGCGTTTGTCCTCGGATGCTTCCGTACCGCGCGCCGTACCGTCCGCCCCACCCCCGGTGGGACCCCCCGAACCGCCCGCCTGCGCCACCACCCCGTACCACCGCCCGCTTCCGTCGCACCGGGGGCGAACCGCCGAACGTCCGGCCAGGTCACGGCCGTGCACCCGGACGCCCCTCCCTCCGCACCGGGACAGTCGCCCTCGTACCGCCCCACGTCCTCCACACCGTAGAACCATTCCGTCGCCCTCGGTGAGGTGATCCGGCAAACCGTCACCGTCACCGGTGAACCGACCGCCACCACCCACCGCTTCCGCCCCGCCTTCCCCACGAGCAGACACGGTGCCCACGCCGCCGAACGCCGGCTCGCCCCCTCGGACGCCGCCGCTGTGACTGAGCGCTTCAGATGGCGCCATCCGCCAGATCGAGCGCTCAGCCTCCATCCGGCCCGGAACCGTCCACCGTGACCGACCTCGAAAAGAGCCTCACGGACTACCCCTGGTCTGGGCATGATTCCCACCGTGCATGTGGATAGGGGCCATCGCGGCCAGGGACGGTACGCGCTGACGGAGACAGGAAGCGGCCACGTCTGGGGCGTCTGCGCCGAGGTGGAGGGATTGTTCCGGGAACCTCTGCGCGGGACGTACGAGCTGTTCGGCTGGGTTCCGGATGGAGCTGAGGTCCCGCGCGGCTGGGTCGGTAGCAGGGTGTGGCTGGTGCCGGAGGACAGGACGCTCGATGCCTGGCTGCTGGAGGACGCGGAGAGTCTCGGGCAGTACCCGGGGACGGACGGTCTTGTGCTCACCGGTCTGGACGACTACGTGGGCCCGCCCGAGGGGCACAGGGGGCCTGTCCGGCTGCACGATGGGTACCGGTGGCTGGGTTCCTGCCGGGAGTTCGCCCGCGTCCTGCCGCCCGAGCAAGTGGAACCTCCTCTCGCTTTGCGGGGGCTTGCCCCGAGTGATCGGCTACGGCGGGCACTGGCTACGGGCACCCGGCACACGCTGGACCAGGAGGAGGTCTGGCTTGAGATACGGGACGACCGGGGCGAACTGCTCACCGATCGGCAGCTGCGCCCCAAAGTCCGTACGTGGCAGCCGTCCTCCCGCGGGACGGAGCTGGTTGATCTGGAACTCGACGGATACCTCGCACCTGTACCGGGATACGCCCGGCCAGTATGGGAGCGCTGGCTTGCCGGCCCGCCGGACACCCCTGGTGCTTGGGCAGGGCTTGAGACCCGCCAGCGTGGGGCCTGGCTCGATCTCGTCCGGGAGCGGGGCTGTCGGCTCAAGCACCAGGACCGGTCCGGACACGCGTACGAGCTGGATGGCCGGCACATCACGGACGAACCGGGCCTCTACCTGGCACTCGGCGAGGCCGTCAACGGGCCGGGCGGCTACTTCGGCGGCTGCTTGGACGCGCTCGTGGACTGTCTGCGCGGCAACTTCGGCTATACCGCTCCCGCGACCTTGGTCTGGCGGGACGCTGCGACTGCACGCGAGCACCTGTCCCGCGTCCTGGCGCCAGAGGGTAAGCAATATGACCTAGTCGCCCGGGTGATCGAAGTTCTGACCGAGGGCGGGATGCGCGTGACCCTCACGTGAACTGGCCGAGCTGCCGCGGTAGTGACTTCAACGCTGCTGCCGGTCCGTTGGGCTACGTACGCGCCTGATATGGGAGCCCCGCTGGGCGCTGATGCCGACGGAGGGATCAGTCAGCGGCGGACAGCTTATGCCACCAGTGACTGCAACCGTTTGAGCAGTAGCGCTCGCGGCGTCGTCCGTCGGCGATTGCGAGCACCGCGACCAGCAGCCGGAAGGCCTTCCGGCGTTCGTCGCGGGGAGTCAGAGAGACGATCTTCCCCAGTTGATCGTCTATCCGACCACGCGTGATCAGCACCGCCGGCGTGTGCGTCGGGCGCAGACCGGCACGGTGGATGCTCTGCGGTCCGTCCTCGGCGACGGCACGTGCCTGGACACAGTGGTGGCGCAGAAACAGCAGGGCCTCGGACTGCTCCTCTGGGGCGAGTGCGTCGAACCATGCGATGCCCTGTGACATCGGGCGGAGCCCCTGGGCAAGCTCGTTGAGTATGACGTCGCGTTCGGTCATGCCGGTCTCCTATCGGGCAAGCGGCGCTTCGCCTCGGAGTCGAGGTCAGTGGAACCAGGTAACGAGTCGCACATGCTCTGCTCCATGGAGTTCGCTGAGTGTCCGCATCACGCTCCAGACCGGCCCCCAGTGGGTTTCGTCTCCGGCGACCGCTTCTCGGCTTCGCGTGCCGGAGCTGTCTGTTTCCTGCCAGTCGGTCGAGGCGAGCTCGGCCCACGTGATCCATGTCGTGCCGTGGGTGTCAGGAGATCCGCCGTAGGCGGCGTACTCGGTTTGGAGCCCCTCGGATGCGTCGCTCGAAAAGCCCCGGCTTTCGGCCAGAGGGCGGAAGCCGAAGTGGTTCCGGATGCCGAAGAGGCAGGCGAGGGCGTCGTAGGCGTTGCCGTTGTTGAGTAGGAAGAGGTCGATGGCGGCGTGCCACACGGAGTCCTCGTCGTAGGGGCCCAGAGGCGGGCACCTGGCCGGCACTCGATCATCCCGCTGACTTCGGTAGACATGTACGCATGCTGCCCGCACGGCCCGTGACTCGGCACCTGCTTTTCCTACGACCCGCTTCGCCAAGTGCGCAGGTGCCGCTATCCGCCATCAGGTGTGAGGGCCTCGCGGGCTGAGGCCCAGATGCGTTCGAACTCGGCCGCTGTGATTTCGGTGGCGGACTGGGTGTCCTGCCAGCAGTCCAGGCTGCCTTCGGCAAGGATGCCGTACTTGTGCTCGTAGACGGCCATCGCTGTTTGGTCACGCTGGTCGCGGAGGTCCAGGACCTCGCTCAGGGCGGTTGCAGTGACGGGCTGCAGGGTGGGGCCTTGCAGGTCGACGTGACGAAGTGCCCAGCTCTCGTTGTCGAGCTCGAAGTAGGACCAGGTGTCGAGCTCGTCGTAGTAGGAGCGGATCCATCGGGTGGCGTTGATGTGGCTACTCCTTGGGGGCGGAGGGTCGGGGGACCACTGCGGTGGGGGCCAGAGGTGCTCCTGAGCGCGCGGCAGCGGTGCACCCGCGTCGATCTGCCGCGCGAGAGAATCGGCGTGTTCGATCAGCAATCGTCGCAGTTCAGCGTAGTGGGGCAGAGGGTCGGGCCGGGTGAGCTGGAACCAGGTGGTATGGCGTCGGTTCGCCCAGGCGCGTTGGACGTGCTCCGGCTTGCCGGCCTCGATGAGGCGAGGTGCGAAAAGATGTTCGCCCTGGGTGATGCGTGTCCAGATGAAGATCGAGGCGTCCTGGCGCTTGCGGTCGTCGAGCACCGGCTGGACAGGGCCTGGGGTTGGCGGCAGGCGGCTGATGAGGCCCTGCCACTCGCCGCGGCTGAGGTGCCAGTCTTCGAGGACGGCGCGGCGGTAGTGGTAGTCGGTGGGGGCTGTGTCGGCGGCCAACTGCTCGGCGAGGTTGTGCAGGGCGTCTTCGAAGGCGGCGGGGCCTTGCCGGGACCGGGCCCAGCGGCGCGCATCGCTGGCCGGATTCAACTGCATCCGGCTGGGCGAGATTCCGAGGAACTCGGCGGCTTCGTCCATGGAGCCGCCCGCGACCCAGCGGACAAGCCGGATGGCCGCAGTCCGTCGCAGGATCTTGGGGGTGACGTCTTTCAGGTGACTGAAATGCTCTTCGAACCATTGGGGTTCGAGGAATGCCGGGATGTGCTCGGGCCGGTAGTCGCGCTGCGGGACATGCCTGACAGGCCATGGGGCCGCTGGTGCGGCCGAGAGTGCGGGTCAGTGGCGCCGCAGTTCGCTCCATGCGTACTGAGCAGGAGCTTTCCCAGCGCGTGAACTGGCGGGCCCAGATGCTTCTGGAGATTCCGTTCCTGGAGGAGGCGTTGATCAGGTCGGCCAGTGTGCTGCGTAGATCGTGTGCTTCCAGGAGCATGTGGGAGGCATGGAGGAGGGCTGCGCAAACCGCCGCATCGCGTGGTGGTGCCAGCAGGAGGCGGTTGCGTTCGCCGGAGGTGTTGCCCGCAGCATGGATGGTGCGGAAGTGCCTGTTCACCCGGGCGGCGAGGCCGTCGTCGATGAGGGAACGGGAGTGGGGCCATGACGAGCTGACCAGTGCGGTCACGAGCCTGAGGTCGGTGAAGTACCGAGAGGCTTCCCGGAAGGTCGGTCGGGGGCGAGGAAGCTGAGGATGTGTTCCTGGAAGCCGAGAAGCTTGTCGGTGGGGCGGAACCTCGCAGAGTGGGATTGCGCGGTATCCAGTCTGGCGCCGCAGGCCGGCGTGATCCGCTTGACGGGAGAAGGGATGGTGGCCCGCCTCCGGCACTGGGCGGGGTGCAGGACGCTGTCGTTCGCCCTGTGGATCAACAGGTCGGCTTCGTCCGCCGAGTCGCGGCATTTCAGGCATTCGTGTCTGAGGTAGAGCCTGTGGTCCAGGCAGGCGAAGACGACGGGGAGGTGCCACGTCTTTTGCCAGGCTCCTCCGAGCTGTTGGTCAAGAGGGGAGCCGTTACGTGACCGACGTCGCGGCCAGACCCGAACTGGGCACGGTCACCCCAGTGTTCCGCCTTCCTCCGCTGACCGCGCACACAAGTAGAGAAGGGTGCATGCAGGGGCTGTCGTCGGTCTCTCAGAACACAGGTCCTGTGGATACCGGTGTCCTCCGTCGTCATGGCACCGCGTAGGTGTCGATCCCGTCGTCACTCGTGGTCAGTCTCGGCCTCGTCGTCCGGCGTCGTGGACAGTCCGGCCGCGTCGGCGAGATCTGGGTCCTCCATGCTCTGGTTTCCAGCAGGTGTGTCCGACCCCTCGTTCGAAGTCCGGTCGCCGTCGGCGAGTGTCGGGAGGACATATGCCTGGGCCAGCCCCGCGAGGTGGAGTGGGAGGGGGAGAGAGAGGGCAGCGGCGTAGTCCGGGGCCTGGCGGAGCTGGTGCACGGCGAGGGCCAGCGCCTCGGGGCCGTCGGGTTTTTCCGGTACGGGGGCAGCCGGATCGTCATCTTCGTGGCAGCCCAGTACCGCGATCTCCACCAGGGTCGGGTTCCAGGCGCTGGTGCCCGCCTGCGAGGTGAGGTTGCCTGCTGCGTTGACCCGGGTGGCGAGGCGGTCGAGTGCGGGAGAGATCGCATGGGTTCCGGGGCGTTCGGTGGTGCTGTAGAAGATTCGCTCGCGCGATGAAGCCCTGTAGTGCTGCTGGGGATCCTGTGCCCAGAAGCCGGCCGGCTGTCCGTGGGGCTTGCCCGGGTCGGCCAGCCCCCACCACTGGGCGCTCTCGCGACCGCCGCATCCGCGCACGCGTACGAGGCGCAGTTCGTCGTCCAGTCGTCCTGCTGGGGCGTGGCCGGTCTTGATCAGATCGCGTTCGGTCTGGCCGTCCTGGAGCCAGGGCCAGTGCAGTCGGCTGTTCTGAGCGTGGGTGATCAGTGCGGTGGGTTGCCCTCGGAGGGAGTGCAGCACGCGTTGGAGGAATGCCGCGGTCTCCCTGCGCTGTTGGGCGAGGTTGCTGCGCCACTGCTTGCCGGTGACCCTAGGCGCATCGGGACGTGCGTCATCGTCTGGAGTCCCGGGTTCCGTGAACGCTTCGGGGTCGATCTCCGCCTGTTTCACCAGACCGAGGAGGAACTGCGGGTAGGGCACCCATTCCCCCGCGGTGTCATCCCAGCCGCGTACGGCTGCAAGGCCTTCCCCGGCCGCGAGCGGGGTGACGAGGACGGCCACAGGCAGGTGCTTGGGCAACCGGGTCGGACCGTCCTTACGACGTTTCACCATCCACACCGCCGCGTATTGCAGCGAGTCCGGAAGATCGTCACCGAGGGTGTGCTGGGGCAGGACGCGGACGCCGAGCTGGCGCAGTCCGTCGAGCCACGAGCTGCACGTGCGGTGGTCGAGGCTTTCCGCATTGTCGATCTGCCGGTCGGTGGACGGGGTGACGACGAACTGAGTCAACAGGCCCGCGTCGGCGCACCCGAGGCGGATGGCGAACTTGGGGTCCGTCGACGCCGGGCGGAATGTGCTGCGGTGTGCGACTTCCACGAGGGCGAGTTCGGGGCGGAAGGGGTCCGCGCCGTCCGTGCGGAGCCATGCGCGCAGGGCGCGGCGCCGTCCGACGACGGCAGCCGCGAGCGCCGCGCCTTTGCCCTTGACGGCCGGGTCGGGCACGAGCCTGTCGCCCAGTCCGTCGGCGAGGGGCAGGCAGCGCAGCCTGAGTGTGACCTCCGCCGTCCGCCACTCCAGGACGACCGGTGCTCCGGGCGTGGCCTCGTCGAAGTCCCGGTCCGTGACGTGGGCGGCACTGGCGCCGCCGTCGCCGTCGAGGCCCAGGGCCTTGGCGAACTGTTCCACTGCCTCGCTGCGTACCTCGGGCGACTGCCACAGCAGCCGGGCCTCCACCATGGGCGGGCCGGCCTGTTCCGGCCCGTGGGAGGCGATCCGGGCCTGTGCCGCGAGTGCCACGCGCCGTGCCCGGGTCTCGCGCAGCAGCTCGGTCTTCTTGGCCTCGTCGGTCTTGGGCTTGGGCCGCCGGTTCTCCGGAGCGCCGATGCCCTTGCCGCGTCCGCGCGTGAGGTCGGGTACCCGGGCCAGTGTTTCAGGGAGGGCCTGCTCGGCCCATTCGGTGAGCTGGGCCCGCTGGTTGGGCATGAAGCCGGTGCCGATCTCGTGCTTGCCCATTCTGGTGCTGTGGACCACGGCGGCGCGGACGCCGCGGCCCTCACCGATCCAGGAAGCCGGTTCGGTGAGGAGCTGTTCGGGGTCGGGGAAGTTGCCGGCGAGGCTGAGTCCGCGCAGGATGCCGGCGGTGTCGTTCTCCGACCAGACGAAGGTGTCGGCGGCCCGGTCGCGACGCAGGCGTGCCAGTGCGTAGCGTTCGGTGGCCGGTGCGCCCGGCAGCCAGGGGATGGTGGGCCGCAGGTAGACCGTAGTGGCCTCCCGGTAGGGCAGGTTGAGGCGTTTGGTGGTGGTCCGAGGGTGGGTCGCCCAGCGGCGTACACCCCAGTGCAGGTGGAGCCGCGGCCTGGGGTCGAAGGGCGTGGTGTGCAGGGAGATGTTCAGGAGGACGGAGAACCACCACTCCTTGCGTTTGACGGTCCGGCACAGAGGCTGCGACATGAGTTCCGCGCCCTGGTCCCGAGGCCCGCGGGGCAGCGCTCGGAACCGCAGCTCTCCGCCCTCGAACGGGAAGGGATCGAGGGTCAGGATGCGGCGTGCCAGGGCGTCGGTGGCGAGTTGGAACTGGCGCGGTTCCGGGGCGGCTGTGCCGCCTCCGGTGGTCGGAGTGGTGAGGAGTTCGACGCCTGTGACCGGCTGCCACTCGGGCAGGTTCTGCTTCAGCTCGGTGCTGCTCGCGAGCAACAGTGAGCGGAACCGGGGATCCTGTGCGGAGTCCTTGGGGCCGAGGGTACGCAGCCAGGCATCGAGGAGTTGCTGCATGGAACGGCCCGGAAGGGGGTCGGGCGCCGAGGCCGGTACATACATCCAGAAGTCCTCGGCGGCCCGCGGCCCCGGTTCCACGGGGATCCGCGGCCGGGGGCGGACGATCACGTCGGGGGCGAGGGTCTGGAGCACGCCGTCGAGTCGGCGGGTGGGCAGCGTCAGCTGCCGCTTCTCCTCGTCCCGCCCGTGGTTGTGCAGTTCGAGGAGTCCGGCATGCCAGTGCTCGGGGAAGGGAAGTGCGTGGAAGTCCTCGGTCCAGGGGGTGCCCTCCTCGGCCAGGTGGTAGGCGGATCGGCGGATGTTCTTGTACATATCGGTTCTCCCTGCGATGTCCATACGTAGGCGCTGAGGTTGCTCGCCAACAGTGCTGCTCAGGGCGGTGGTTGACGTATTTCAGTCGATCGGTCGCGGGCCGGGTGACGTCCCCATGGCGCACAGTGCTTCGTACAGCGGGCGGTAGAGGAGCTTGACGAGTGCGGCGTCGGCGGGATCGGTGCGCGCGCCGTACTCGACGGTGCCGGTGACCTTGTCGGTGTGGGCGAAGTACGGCGCCAGAACGTCCCGCAGCCTGACCAGCAGTCCGGGGTCGCCTGCGCGGCGTGGACGCCGGCCCTGGCCGGTGAAGGGGGCCTGTGCCGCGGCGAGTTGCGGTGCGAAGGCCGCGTCGACGAACACGACGCGGGCGGGTACGCCACCGCGGACGAGGCGCCCGATGACCTGCCAGATGGTGACGAGTTGGTCCCAGACGAAGGACTTCTTCTCGTCATCGGAGAGCGAGGAGTAGATGTAGGGCCGTGACAGTACGTGCCGCCACACGCCGCGTGCGGTGGTCCTGAAAGCACTGCCTGCCGCGTTCAAGTCCCCGGCCTGGGTGACCATGTCGCTGAACGTTCCTTCGTCCGGCAGCTCCAGCTGACCGCGTACGAACCGCGTCGCCCAGTCGTTGATGGCGAAGACCGCCAGGGACAGGTCGTCAGGGCGGGGATGCGGGCGGACCAGGAAGAACACCGTTCCGAACGCCGCCACCTTCTCCTCGCCGGGCCGTTGGGGGGCGGTGAGGATGTTGTGTCCTCGCTCCACGGCGAGGAGGGGCGCCACGAGCAGTTCGGCGTCCGGGTCGTCGGCGAAGGACGCGAGGTCCCCACGCCGGACCGCTCCCGCACCTGATCCCGTGCCCGGCGCCTGGCTCCCCGTCGGCGCCGTCCCGTCGACAGCGGCCTCCAGTTCGGCGTCGTCGGCGGCCAGGACTCGTACCCGGCCACGCCAGCGCGGGATCTCGTTCAGGGCGGTGGCGGCCACTTTGGCTTCCGCGTAGCTGCCCACCAGGAGCAGGGCACGTTTGCGGCGCTGGTCGGGGATTCGGGCGAGTTCGCTCTGGAGAGGGGAGGAATTGCCGTCGCTCCGGGATCGGGCGAGCCGGTCGATCATCAGGCGCAGGACGTCCTCGCGCTGGTCGGGGTCCTGGCCGGAGAGCCGGATCGGCTGTCCTGCGGTGTCGTACAGGAACTCGGTGCGGAACACGGTCTTCCGGATGGCGTCGAGAGCCTTGGGCTGCGGTTTCAGTACGGCGCGGACAGGTGCGAGGACGTGGGCCCGGGTAGAGGTGCCGGCCCAACTGGTGCCCGACATCAACAGCACGTGTGGGCCGGCTTTGCCGAGGCCTGGGTCGGCGCCGAGCTGGGGAAGACCCAGGAGCAGTTCCCGGCCCACGCCCGCGCAACGGAAGAAGCGCAGGGTGCCGGTACGGTGTCCGTCCTTGTTGCGGGCGGCGGCCCGTTCGTCCACCAGGTACTGGAAGCCCAGGACGTTGCCCATGGGCGCTTCGGGCAGCAGTGGCGCGTAGTCGAGGGGCGGGCGGCGGGTCAGCTCGTGGGCCGCGGAGTCCAGCCGTAGCGCTGCCTCCACCTGAGGCCACAGGAACGTCACCCGGTCCAGGCGTTGGTGCAAGGCGGCGAGGATGAGGGTGAATTCCAGCCGCCGTGCGTTGAGTTCACGCCACTCCTCGGTGAGTGGTACGTCCTCGGGAGCAGGCTCCTTGCCTCGCTTGGCAGCGGGCATGGGGCGCTGTTCCGGGCCCGGCGCTCCGACGAGGAAGGAGTCGAGGAGCGCGCGGACTCGGCGTCGTGTCCGCTTCTCATCGAGGGTGTGCAGGACGTCGTGGGCTAGGGCTGTGAGCTCGTCGGCGGGAGTTCCGTAGGGGCCGCGTCCGCCGAGCGGATCGTCGCGGAACGTGTCGAAGAACCCGGTGATCTCGGTGCGTCGATGCGCCCACGGAGCGTCGGGGATGTGGTAGTCGCCATCGGCCCCGAGCCCTTCCTCGTCCTCGTAGAGGGCGCTCTCGTCCTCGACATCCCCTTCGTTCGTGCTGTCCGGCCACCCGGCGGCCTGGCTTCGCGTCAGCGGGTACCAGGCGTGCAGCAGCTTCTCCTGGAGGGTCCAGGCACTGAAGTAGTCGATCTGCGCCCAGTCCCGCATCGCTCCGTCGTCGATGAGCATGGCGTACAGCCGGTTCGCGGCGGATCCGACGACGTCCAGGGCGGCGGACCACCGTTCCACGTCCTGGTCGGAGAGCTGCAGCCTTCCCTGCCGGGCGAGTTCGGCGATCTCGTGGGTCTGCAGCTGGTCGAGCCAAGAGTCGGAGACACCCTTGGTGACGAGCGTGGCCGACGGGGCGAACATCTGGTCGAGCTGCATCTGTACGCGGTCGGCCTCGTCGACGACGACGATGTCGCTGCGCAGGCAGGCCAGCTCCAGATAGCGCAGGCGCTCGGCGTTGAGCTGACGCGGAACCGCCGTCTGGACGAGACTGGCCGGGTTGGCCACCCAGATCAGCGCGTCCACGAGGTCACGCGCGGCGGAGTGCCGGGGGCAGACGCTCCACAGCGGGCAGGCGTGCGGGGTGCCCAGGTCCTCCTCGTCGCTGTCGGTGTCATCCGTGGCGTCCTCCCCGTCGACGGCGCCTCGGGCTCGTTCGAGCTCGCGTACCGCGCGCTCGGCCGCGGGCTCCTCGGCGGTCTCCTGGCGCCGAGCGGGGTGAAGGGCACCGCACGGCGCGTCGGTGTAGCGCAGGGGCTCGGACGTGTCGAGTGCGCGCAAAGCGTCCAGTGGGCAGGCGGTGCTGAGGTGGGCGAAGACGGGACCGGTGTGCGCCAGCAGGGAGTGTTCTCCCCGTGCGGCGAGTCTGCGGTGCAGCCGCTGGGTGTGCTGCGGCCGCGTCGTGCCCCCCTGTACCAGGGAGGCGCTCAGACCGAGCGTGCGGAACAGCTCGGTCAGCGTCAGCTGTTCCGCCACGTCGCCGACGACGAGTGTGATGCGCAGGCCGTTGTGGTACGCCCAGACGGCGAGCAGGGTCATCAAGGTCGACTTGCCGGCGCCGACCATGCCGACGAGGTGGGTGAGCCGGTCGAGCGGCAGCGCGGACGCCTCTTCGAAGTCTGTCCCGTCCGGGGTACGGGTGTCGAGGTCGAGTTGGGCGAGACGCTGCTCCCAGTTCCCCGCCTTGAGCCCGCGCCGCTGCTCCTCCGTGTCCATCCACCGTGCGACGTCCGCGAGTTCGTCGAGTGGCACGTCGAGGGGGCCTGCGGTGGCCGGGCGTTCGGCGGTGAGGGGGTGGCCGGGGAAGGGGTCCCGCACGAGATCGGCGGGGACCGTGACGGAAGTGCGCCGGTGGCGGCGGTCCATGAAGCGGTGTTCGCCCGCCTCCGCCGGGGGAAGCACCTTCGTGGCGAAGCCGGGGAGGTTCGCGAGCGCGTCGTCGTAGGTGGTGAAGCGGTCGGCCGCCACCTTGAGGGGGACCCGATGGGCGGGCTCCCCGGCCGCCGGGACGCGGTACGCGCGCAGCCGTTCGGGCAGTTCCAGGTAGGCGTCCAGGCTCTGCTGCCACATCCGGCCGCGGCGCATCGGCCAGAGCAGGTGCCGGGCCGCGGCCAGCGCGACCTGTTCGGTGGTGCCATTGGGGAGCTTCGAGGCCCGCGCGAAGGCGAGGCCGTAGCCGCCGAGGAGCGTCCACGCCCCGTCGGCAGCGTGACCGGGCGCCACGGTCTCCATCAGCCGCAGAGCGAGCTCGACCTGGCAGAGCAGAGCGGGCCGCGTCCCGGCGTGTTCTTCGGGCCAAGGCCTCAGCGTGGCGACGACCGGCTGGTACCAGCTGCTGCGGTCACGCATGGTCTGCTCCCTTCTTCCCGGTGCGGTCGGTCGCCGCGGTCTGGTTTCCGGACCGGGACGACGCTGTGCCTGCCCCGTCGTGCCCCCTGGCCGGAGGCACGGTGTGCAGGGGCGCGATGGACGCGTCCGGCCCGCGTTCGCCGGACAGCCGCAGCCGCGCGGCCCGTTTCAGCTGGTCGTCCGTCAGCAGCCGAAGACCGCCCGCCCCCGCGCCCCGCTCCTTGGCGTACATGGCCAGGTAGTCACGGCGGGCGCGCACCCGGAATTCGGGCACCACCCAACAGGCTTCGTCGTACGGGGGCTCGGGGCGGACGGCGGTGGCGGCGCGTCCGAGGAAGGCGGGGTGTGCCCAGTCCTTGACGTCGACGGCCCACACGTGACCGTCGGGGAAGGTGATGCGAAGGTCGTACGCGTCGAAGCCAGGCCACATCTCGACGGTGAGGCCCAGGGCGCGTAGCTCGCCCTCCAGAAAGACCTCGGCGCGTCCGGGCCCGGTGACGAACTGCCGCAGAGGTTTCCGCAGTTGACGCAGCTCGCCCACCTCGAACGCGACGAGTTCCCGGCCGTGCGGTGGGGGACCTTGGTGTCGGCACTGGTCGCGCTCGCACCACCACTCGGTGTCGGACACTGGATGGAGCAGGGTCAGGCAGCGATGACAGCACAGGTACGCGCCGTCCCGGCGGAACCCGAGCGGGACGGGGGCGTAGATCTCTTCGACGAGGAAGCGCACCGGGTCGAGGAAGAGGTCGGTGCTCACCTCGGCCCAGTCCGCCTCGGTGAGGACGGGCTGATTCACCAGGAGGCGACGGAAGGCCGTGTACGACTCGGGCGATGACATGGCCCGGCAGGCGCGCAGCGCCTCGTGGATCACCAGGCGGTCGTACTGCCGTCCGGTGCTGTCGCCATGCCCCTGCACGGTGAGCTCGTGGCAGAGCTGCGAGGGCTCCCCGGAATCCTCGTCGATCAGCCGGTCCGCGGTGTCGAACAGGTCGGTGGGCAGTCGGTCCAGGGGCCAGCTGCCCAGGGGGCGAGCGCGGGCCCAGCGCATCATCTCGGGCACACCTGCCGGGGGCTTGGCGCCGTTGCGCAGGCACTGGAGTACCAGGGCGTCCAGGGCCCGCTGCGCGCCCGCCGGGTAGGGCAGAGTGAAGGAGTCGAGGCGGTCGACGGCCGCCAGGTGCAGTACGGCGGTGGCCACGTCCCGCAGGAGGACGACATCGGGGTTGGACAGCCAGTCCGGTACGAGCTGTTGGTCAGGCATGGGGCGTGGCGTCTCCTCGCGGCGAGGTCTGCGTGTCGGGGCTCGGCGTGCGCGGATGGTCGGTGACGTAGGCGGTGCCGGGCCGACACCAGGTCCGGGCCTGACAGCCGTGGCAGTGGCGTCCGGTCCTCGGTTCGTAGGTGGTGTCGTCCAGGAGTGGCTGGGCGAGTTCGGCGATGACGGCCCGGGCTTCGTCGACGTTCTCGGCGCGGCCGGGGTCGATGGGTTCGAGCCGACTCTCCCCGTGGCCTTCACGTAGGTGCTCCAGTTCGACCCAGGAGTGGCTCGGGTCGTCGCCGAGCGCTCCCGCATGGAACAGCAGCACACCCAGGGCGAGTTGGGGATAGGTGCGGAGCAGGGAATCGCGTTCCCACAGCGGGCGGGCCGACGTCTTGGTCTCGCGCCAGATCCACCGGCCGCGGTGGGTGTACACCAGGTCGGGTACGGCGAGGACGACGATGTCGAGTTCGGGCACGTAGGCCGTGACCCGATGCTGCACGAGCACCCGCTCGTCAGCGTCAAGTCCGTTGAGGGGGCACAGGAGCCGGTGTTCCGCGAGCATCCCGGCAGCCTCGCGTGCGGAGGTGTCGTCGAGTCCGGCCCTGGCCCGTACCGCCGTCGGCTCGGGGATCTCGCGGTCCCGGCAGCCGCGCACCGGGCGTTCGGCGTGTTGTGCGTCGAGCCAGGCGTCGACGGCTCGGCCGCGCTGTGCTCCCCGGTCCTCGGCCGAGAGGTCGTTGAGGTGCAGGCGCCGCACCAGGTGGTACTGGGCGGGGCACTCGGCGTGCAGCCGCAGGTCCCAGACGGAGAGGGAGCGGCGTGGGCGTGCGAGAGCCGGAGGGTGCCCGCCCCACAGCCGCGGGGTGCGTTTCAGATCCGTGCAGCCGTCGATGGCCTTGCAGTCGACACAGCTCTCCCCGGGCCGCACGCCGAGTTGGGTGGCAGCCGTGACGAAGGCAGGCACGGCGTCGTCCCTGAACCGCTGCCTCGCCTCGGCGGGGTCTTCGGAGAGCAGCTCCTCCACGGACCCGTCGGCGCACCCGACGTCGAAGACGCGGACCAATCGGGGCAGGCTGGTGCTCTCGGTCGCGGTGGGCGGAGGCTGGGCGCGTTGCCTGCGGCGAGGCGTGGGCGCGCCGAAGGCCATCACCTGCACCACGGCCCCGAGCTCCGCGTCGGGGCGGCCGGTCTTGGCCCGGCCCATGGAAGGCAGCCACAGGTCGCGCACCTTTCCGTCGGAGGAGGCGTACATGCGGCCCCAGAGGGTGTGCTCGTACTGCCGGGCGCCACGGGCGTCGGGAGCGTCCGTGCGGGGAGTGCGCCACGTCCATGGCTGCTTCACCGGCTTGGTCTCAGGCAGCCCGGCCTCGACGGCGGCTGCCTGTTCGCGGGTACGGGCGGCCACGTAGCGTTCCAGGGCGTGGGCGGTCCAGGCCAGGTGGGAGGGGTGGACCGGGCCACCCCATCCCCGGAAGGGACCGCGGGTGCCCCGGAGTTCCTCGCGTACCCGCTCCACCGACCATCCATCGTGTTCCAGCAGGTCGAGGGCGGTGAACAGCGGGCCGAATGCGAACTCCTCGCGGGGTGGCCGCCGGAACGGCACGGCCGGGTCGGCGACGAGCAGGGGCCGCATGGCGGTGCGTCGGTGGGTGGGACAGGCCGCGTCGTCGGGCCGGGCCATCCGGGGGCTCGCCCTGATCAACCAGTCGTGGCCGACGACGCCGGGTGGGTTCTGCACGGTGACCCCCGTGGCAGGCGGTATGGGCAGGAGGGTGCCCAGAGCAACGGGAGTCCGAGGACGTCCGGGCACCACTAGAGCATGGCATAAATCTGTGAACTGAGTCCATGGATGGCTCGTGTCCAGAATCTTTCACGCTACGCTGGTGGGTCTGATGCGCAGTGGTGCGAAGGGGCACAGTGGTGGACGCGGATACGTACAAGCCCGGCGTGGGTGATCTGGTCGACGGGCGCTACGAGTTGAAGGACTCTCTGGGCAAGGGCGGGATGGCCCAGGTCTGGCGGGCCCGAGAGGTGTCCGGGGGGCGGGAGGTGGCGGTGAAGTTCCTGCGCCACGACTCCGAGGCCCTGTACTGCCTCGACCCGTATGAGCGTGAGGCCGAACTCGCCGTCAGGAACGCCCGGTTCCGGCGCGAGGCCAACCTCCTGGGCACGCTCGATCATCCGGGAATCACCGAACTCTACGGGAGCGGATCGCACCTGGGCGTCCCCTACATCGCCATGCGCCTGGTGACCGGAGTGAGTCTGCGGACGTTCCTCGACGAGCACAGCCCCCTGCCTCTGGCGACGGCGGTTGCCGTCGCCATCCAGGTGGCAGGGGCGTTGGCCTGCGCACACACGCTCCCGGTCGTACACCGGGACCTCAAGCCCGCGAACATCATGATCGATGAAGAGGGGTGGGTCGTCCTCATCGACTTCGGCATCGCCAAGCCGCTGCACGCCGACGCCACCCGTTACACGGCGCACGGTTCGACGCTTGGCACCCGCGGTTATCTGGCGCCGGAGCAGCTCCTGGAGCGCGAGCCCACCACGCGCACGGATGTCTACTGCTTCGGCTGCATCTTCTACGAACTCCTCACCGGGCGGCCCCCGTTCCCGCTCGGCCCGGAGTCCGGCCTGACCGACAAGCACCTCAACGAGGTGCCGCTGCCACCGAGCACGTACGCCGCGGGCATCCCGGAGCCGATCGGCGATCTCGTACTGCGGATGCTCGCCAAGAAGCCCGAGCAGCGCCCGGCCGTTGACGAGGTCCTGGAGGTCCTCGACCCGTTCGCCCCGGGGGTCGGCGATCCCGAGCCCCGGCCCCGCACCCACCCCGACCCCACCGCCCCCATGCGTCGGCCGCCGGATCGGGCTGTTCGTCCGCGCCCGGTTGCTCTCACGCTGCCTGTCGCGTCCGCACCGGCCGATGAGTGGCTGGACGCCCGCGTGGTGGAACAGTTCTGCGCGCAGGCCGAGTCGGAGATCGCGTCCGGTGAGCCGGGCGACGCGACCGACCGGCTGCACGGTCTGACAGAACGGGTCCGCAAGGAGTGGGGTGAGCGGCGCCCTCTGGTGCGTCGCGTGTGGCAGGGGGCCGCGGACGGATTCCGTCTCTCCGGCAACTTCGGCGCTGCGGCCCGCCTCTACCAGGCCGTCGACAACGATCTCATTCACGGGGACGGCCCGGCCGAGCGGGCCGATCGCGCGCTGCTCCGCCTGCGCCTGGCTGAGTGCCGGCTCACCTTCGGGGAACTGGAAGCGGCCATCGCGACGGTTGACGCGGCGGGCCGCACCGCCGCCGGACTGCCACCGGAACTCGCGGCCCGTGTCGAGGCCGTACGCCACGCGGTCGACGCCCAGCTCACGGCCCGCCTGGCCGAGCCCAGGCGCAGGGAGGCGTGATGCGCCGACTGGTGTGGGTGAGCCGGTGTGCTACGCCTGGTGGGCCAGGCGTCCGGCAGCCAGTTCGTCGCCCAGGTCGCGGACAAGGCTGGTGCCGAGGTCGGCTGCGCGGCGCAACAGCCGTTCGAAGGCGGTGAGTTCGCGAAACGCCTCTCCGTAGCGCCGCTGTTCTCCGAGGGGAACCTGGCGGATCTGAAGCCGGCGGACGTCGATGCGGGAGGAGTTCGTGGTGTGGGTGCCGGCCTGCCGGGCGTTGGCGGGAGCCCGCAGTGAACCGGCGAGGAACCAGGCGTCGAGCTGTTCGGGCTGTACCCGCACGGCATGCAGTTGTGGGCCGAGGGCGGTCGGCGGCCCCTCGTGGACCCAGGCCGAGAAGGCACGGGCGACGCCCACCACCACGATGTCCCCGGGTTCGGCGATCACGGCCTCGCCGACCGCCGCGGTGCCGGGAGCGAGCCAGCTGCGGGGTTCGCCGTCCACCAGAAGATCGGGGACGGTGAGGAGGGGGATGCCGTCGTCGGACGGCGGGCCGGCGTGGATTGATTCCTCTGGCGGCTGCTGACCACCGCGCAGGGTGAGCGCCCCGGCCCGGGCGAGCTCGCCGACTGTTGTTGCCGTCGGTGTGTCCGCCGCGGCCGTGGCGAGGTCGAGCGCCGCGAGCAGCCTGGCCGACTTGTTCACGTTCGCGGTGAGCCCAGTGAACTCCCGCCAGGATTCGGTCAGCCGGGGTGCCGTGTCCGCCGGGGACGGGGCAATGTGGCGTCCAGGGGTCAGGTCGACCTCGTCGTTGAGGAGTTCGATGACGGGCACCTGTCGTGCGTAGGTAGCTGCCTGTGGGGAGTCCGTCTCTTCGACGGCCTCGCGCACGAAAGCGCTGATCGCCGCCCAGTCGGGGGTCCACTTCTCCTCCGGGTCCCGGGGGAAGCGCGAGGCCGCGTCGGCGACCAGCAGCCGATCGCTCACCGGTGTGCCTTCCCCGTGGGCGGGCATCCGCAGCACCCACAGGTGCAGGGAGACGCTGTGCGGTGCGGCACAGCCCGGCGGCAACGCGACGACGGCCCGCAGTTGCCCGGTGCGCAGCAGCGAGCCGCGGATGCGGCGGCCGGCCTTCCTGGCCGCGACCGCGGGCGGCAGCACCAGTACCGCGGCGCCGCCTGGCCGCAGCTGGGCCAGGCAGTGCTGCACCCAGGCGAGTTCGGGCTCGGTGCGCGGGGGAAGGCCGTGGCTCCAGCGGGCGTCGGTGGCCAACTCCTCGTATCCCCAGTCCCGTTCGTTGAAGGGCGGGTTGCACAGGACGATGTCGGTGGGGGTGCCGGAGAACGGGTCGTCGCGCAGGGAGTCCGCAGCCCGTACGGCGACTTGCGCCCACTCCTTCTCTCGGTGGCCCTCGCTCTCGGCGAGGGCGATGCGGGAGTCCGCCAGCGAGGCGAGGACGGCGTCCCGGTCACTGCCGAGCAGCGTGAGTGCCTCGGCGCCGGATGCCCTCGCGGCTTCGGCCCCGGCCAGGAGGAGATGCCCGGGGCCGCACGCAGGGTCCATGACCGTGGTGCCGCCGGAGCTGCCTGGGCTGTCGCCCGCCGCGCCGCCCGCCGCCCTGAGGGCGAGCTGCGCCATGAGGGATGCCAGCGGTGCCGGGGTCGTGGCGATCTGGCGCACATGGACGTCGAGCCAGCGGCGCAGCAGAAACGCGAACGTCTCCGTGCCCCCTTCACGCTGTCCGAGATCCACGGCCCGTTCGATCAGCTCCCGTGTGTCGGGACGAATCTCTTCGCCTTCGTCGCTCACCCGCCCGGAGAGGAGCCGTCCTACCTCGGCGATCGCGGCCCCTGTCTCGTCACGCCCGCCGAGCGCCTCGAAACCGGGCCAGAGCCATTCCCTCTCGGCGGACTTGTTCAACTTCTTGTTGTCGCGCAGCCAGCCCTCGATGTCGGTCAAGGAGAACTGAGGGTTGGCGTCGGTGCCGGCGATCCGCTCGGGGAAGGACGGATGCCGCCGCCGCCAGTTGCTCACCGCGGCTCGTCCGACACCCGCAAGACGGGCGATTTCGGCCAAGGTCACCGGTACGGCGCGAGACGTGGACATCTACACTCCCAGGGCATTTCTGGTGGAGGGGGGACTTTTCCCTCGGTAGCGGGTGTGTGATCAAGCCACCCTTCCTCCGAACTGCATCCGTCAGCGTACATGACCATTGACTTTGTTCACAGATGTGTGATGGCAGGTTTTGGGGTGTATGTCGCGTTCCGGTCGGTGGGGCGCGAGGGTCAGTGCGACGGCCGGCCGTGCCGCCCGGGCGTCGCCCCTGTCCGCCCCGATCGGCCGTTCCGCCCCGATGCCGCCCATGCCCGCACCGGCCGGGCCTCCGGCCCCATCGGGTGGGTGAAGGGCCGCAGCGGGTCGACCTCGGCCCACGGGACGAGTGCCTGTTCGGGGGTGCGGCGCTCGGGCAGCCACACGGCGAGGCGCCGCCACACCTCGCCGGCGTGGGCGGGCCGCTCGCCGGGGTCCTTGGCCAGCAACTGGAGTACCAGGTCCTCCAGTTCGGAGGGGATGCCCGCGCGGAGCCTGCCGGGTGGTACGGGCGGCCGCTCCACGATCATGCCGGGCAGCATCAGTTCGGACTCGTGGGTGAAGACCGGCTCGCCCGTCAGCATCGCGTACAGCAGACAGCCCAGCGCGTACAGATCGGTGCGGGGGTCGACCGGCTTGCCCCGCACCTGTTCCGGCGCCATGCACTCCAGACTGCCGGGGCGCTCGCCGGTCGTGGTGAGGCCGGTGGTGTCCGGGTCGAGGAAGGCGGCGACGCCGAAGTCCAGGACCTTGACCACGCCGTCCGTGCGGATCACGACGTTGCTGCCCTTGAGGTCGCGGTGCACGACGTCGCGGGCGTGCACCGAGCCCAGGACGGAGGCGATCTGGACGCCGATCGACGCGGTCTCCTCGATGGAGAGCGGGCCCTCCTCGGCGATCCGGTCGTCGAGCGGGGGCCCGATCACGTACTGCATGACGAGAAAGCGGGTGCCGTTCTCCTCGCCGAGGTCGTAGACGGTGGCGAGGCCCGCGTGGTCGAGTCGCGCGACGGCCTGCGCCTCCCGGCGGAACCTTTCGGCGTCGCGGGCGCGCTGCTCCTTCGTGAGTCCCGGATCGACGTTCATGGTCTTCAATGCCACGTCGCGGCCCAGGTTCTCGTCGTGGGCGAGCCAGACGACTCCCATGCCGCCCCGGCCGATGAGGCGCTTGATCCGGTAGCGACCGGCGATCAGTGTTCCGGTGTCCATTCGCGCTGCGGCCCGTCCCCTCCGTGCCCTGCCGCGCCCTGCCCGGGCTGGTGTCAGGGAGAGTGTGACACGGCGGTGCCTCGAATGCCGCCCGCGCGACGCTTTATTCGTTGACTGAGTTCACATGCTCTGTTCTCATGGGGTGAAGACGGGGCGGTTCGTCCCGTGCGCCTCACCCACTACGGTGAGGCGTGGATTACGTCGGGAGCTAGTGAGGATCACGTGGACGTCTTCGAGGTGCACCGTCGGCTCATCCGGGACTACAAGGAGTACACGTCCGGATCGGTGGTGATCGACGACCCGCGGATCGGCGAGAAGGTGTCCAAGTCCCTTGCCGACGGAGACCAGTGGCCCGACCCCTGGCTCTCGCTCAACCCGAGCTTCGCGAGCGGCGGTACCGTCGACCACCTCGCCGACGACCTCGGCCTGCTCCACCCCGAGTGCAAGAGGATCTTCCGCACCGGCAAGGACAAGCGGGGTGCGACGATCCGTCCCATCCGCTTCCACCGGCATCAGCGTGACGCCATCGAGGCCGCCGACTCGAAGGACTCGTACGTCCTGACGACCGGCACCGGCTCCGGAAAGAGCCTCGGCTACATCGTGCCCATCGTCAGCCGGATCCTGAGCGAGAAGCGGCCCGGAGACCCCCCGGGCATCAAGGCGATCATCGTCTACCCGATGAACGCGCTGGCCAACAGCCAGCGGGGCGAGCTGAGGAAGTTCCTCACCGCCGGATACGGCGAGGGCGACGAGCCCGTCACGTACGCCCGTTACACGGGCCAGGAGAAGCAGTCCGAGAAGGACGCGGTCCTCGACACCCCCCCGGACATCCTGCTCACCAACTACGTGATGCTGGAGCTGATGCTCACCCGCCCCGAGGAGCGCAAGCGGCTCATCGGCCGGGCCAAGGGCCTGCGCTTCCTCGTCCTGGACGAACTGCACACCTACCGCGGCCGTCAGGGCGCCGACGTCGCCCTGCTGGTCCGGCGTGTGCGCGAGGCGTGCGAGTCGCCTGCCCTGCAGTGCGTCGGCACATCCGCCACCATGTCCACCAAGGGCACCCCCGCCGCCCGCCGCCGTGAGGTCGCCGAGGTCGCGTCCACGCTGTTCGACACGGAGATCTTCCCGGAGCGGGTGGTGGGCGAGACCCTGGTCCGCGCGACCGGCGACACGCCCCCCACGCGTACCGAACTCGCTGCCCGCGTCAGGGAGAACAACCCTCCGCTGGAGTACGACGCACTCAAGGCCGACCCGCTGGCCCGCTGGGTCGAGACCGCCTTCGGCCTCGCCGAGACGGCCGACGAGGACGGCACCCGCCTGCTGGTGCGAGCCAAGCCCACCACCGTGGAGCTCGCCGCGCGCGCCCTGCGCGAGGACGCCTTCGAGATCCCGCGCGACGCACCCGAGGACGAGCCGTACACCGCCTGTGCCAAGGCCATCCGGTCCACCCTCCGGGCCGGCACGCAGGTCCGCGACGCCGACGACCGCGCGCTGTTCGCGTTCCGCCTCCACCAGTTCCTCTCCAAGGGCGGCTCGGCGTATGTCTCCCTGGAGCCGGCGGACAGCCGCCACATCACCCGCACTTACCAGCAGCGGGTGCCCGGAGAGCCGGAGAAGCTTCTGCTGCCGCTGTCCTTCTGCCGCGAGTGCGGCCAGGAGTACCTCACCGTGGCCCGCGAGCAGAGCGACGACGGCAAGGTCTCCTTCCGCACCCGTGAGGACGCGGATGACGAGCAGGGCTATCTCTACCTCTCGGCCGCCAACCCGTGGCCCGAGCGTGTCACGGACGCGATCGA
This sequence comes from Streptomyces zinciresistens K42, assembly GCF_000225525.1. Lineage (GTDB taxonomy): Bacteria > Actinomycetota > Actinomycetes > Streptomycetales > Streptomycetaceae > Streptomyces > Streptomyces zinciresistens. The sequence continues at coordinate 45,131 of NZ_AGBF01000036.1, forward strand.
CCAGCGCCGCTTCCCCGACAGCTGGCTCACCCTCGACCCGAAGAAGGGCACGCCCGTCCTCACCGCGAGCCGCAAGAAGCGCGCCCCGCAGCCCGTGTGGGTGAGGCCCGACGGCACTGCGGTGAACAAGGACGGGGACGGCCTGTACGCCGCCTATGTGCCCGCCCCGTTCCTGTTCTGCCTGGAGTGCGGGGTCAGCTACGAGGAAGTGCGGGAGCGGGATTTCGCCAAGCTGATGACGCTCGACCAGGAGGGCCGGTCCACGGCCACGTCCGTCGTCAGCGCTTCCATCGTGCGCCATCTGAAGAGTCTGCCGGAGAAGGAACTCGGCGATGACGCACGCAAGTTGCTCACCTTCGTCGACAACCGGCAGGACGCCAGCCTCCAGTCCGGGCACTTCAACGACTTCGTGATGGTCACCCAGCTGCGGGGCGCGCTGTACCGCGCGATGCTGAAGGCGGGGGAGAAGGGGCTGCGCTGGAAGCGGCTGGGCGAGGAGGTCGTCGAGGCGCTGGGGCTGGCCCCGCACGAGTACGCCAACAACCCCACCGAGGTGGAGGCGCTCGCCGAGGAGACGCGGGACGCGCTGGCCCAGGTGGCCGAGTACCGGCTCTTCCTGGACCTGGAGCGCGGCTGGCGGGTCACCATGCCCAACCTGGAGCAGACCGGTCTGCTCGGCCTGGAGTACGCGGGGCTCGACCAGATCGCCGAGGACGAGGAGCGCTGGCAGCGGGCGGCGGGGCCGCTGCGCACCGCCACTCCCGCCACCCGGCTCGATCTCGCCCGGGTCCTCATGGACGAGCTGCGCCGCCAGCGGGCCGTGGACACCCCGTACTTCACCGAGGCGAAGTTCAACGAGCTCCGCAAGGAGTCGGCGAAGCTCAACGACGCCTGGGGGATCGCCGACACCGAGGCGGCGCCCCCCACGCCGACCGTCGCCCTGCCGCGCGCGGGGCGGCCCGGCCGTAGCCGCAGCGAGAAGAACCTCACCGGCCGCGGCGCTTTCGGCCGCCACGTCCGCAAGCCGGACACCTTCCCGGGCTGGGACCACGACCTGTCCCTCGACGACGCCCAGAAAGTGATCCGCGACCTGCTCGAAATCCTCGCCGACGGCGGTGTCCTGAGCCGGATCACCCAGGGCCGGGGCGAGGACCCCGGCTACCAGATCCACCACCCGGTGATCCGCTGGCACGCCCGCGACGACGAGTACGGCACGGTGGACCGGCTGCGCCGCACCTACCGCACCGGCCGGGGCCCCCGCGTGAACGCCTTCTTCAAGGGGCTCTACAAGGAGGTCGCGTCCACCTTCGCCGGACTGCACGCCGCCGAGCACACCGCCCAGGTCCACCCCGACGTCCGCGAGGAGCGGGAGAAGCTGTTCAGCAAGGGGTTGCCGCTGCCCCTGCTGTACTGCTCGCCCACGATGGAGCTCGGCGTCGACATCGCCAGCCTCAACGCCGTCAACCTCCGCAACGTCCCGCCGACCCCAGCGAACTACGCCCAGCGCTCCGGCCGCGCGGGCCGCTCCGGCCAGCCCGCGCTGGTCACCACGTACTGCGCGACCGGCAACAGCCACGACCAGTACTACTTCACCCGCTCCGACCAGATGGTCGCGGGCACCGTCGCGGCTCCCCGCCTCGACCTGGCCAACGAGGACCTGCTCGCCTCCCACGTGCACGCCATCTGGCTCGCCGAGACCCGCCTGGAACTCGGCCGCACCATGACCAGGATCCTCGACACCGACGGCAAGACCCCCTCGCTGGAGCTGCTTCCCGAGGTGCGGGAGCAGATCGACAGGCCGGCCGCCCAGCAGCGAGCGCTCGTCCGGGCCCGCACCGTCCTCGCGGGCTGCGTCGACGCCCTGCGCGAGACGTCCTGGTGGCACGACCAGTGGCTGGAGGACACCGTCACCAAGGCCCCCGGGCGTTTCGACGAGAAGTGCGGACGCTGGCGGAACCTCTACCGCAAGGCCCTGGAGGAGCGGGAGATCCAGCACGACAACATCCGCAACCGCACGGCGACCGGCCGCTCCCAGGCCCAGGCCGTCCGCCGCCGCGCCCAGGCGGAGAACCAGATCGCCCTCCTGGAGAACAGGCAGGGCGGCGAGCGCACGGTGATGTCCGACTTCTATCCGTACCGCTACTTCGCCTCCGAGGGCTTCCTGCCCGGCTACTCCTTCCCCCGGCTGCCGCTCGCCGCCTACATCCCCGGCACCGGCCGCACCAGCCGCGGCTACGACGGCGACTACCTCCAGCGGTCCCGCTTCATCGCGATCCGCGAGTTCGGGCCGGGTGCGCTGATCTACCACGAGGGCAGCCGGTTCAAGGTGGACCGCGTGCAGCTGCCCCCGGACACCAGCGGCGAACTGACCACCGAGAGCGCCAAGGTGTGCCAGGGCTGCGGCTATCTGTCCCCCGAGGATCGGCGCGAGGACACCTGCCTGGGCTGCAACAGCTCGTTCGGCGATCCCCGCACCGGGCTGCTGCACCTGCACACCGTCTTCACCCACCGCCGCGACCGGATCTCCTCCGACGAGGAGGAGCGCCAGCGCACGGGCTACGCGGTGGAGATCTCCTACCGTTTCAAGCAGCACGAGGACGGCCGGGACGGTTCGCTGCGCGCCGAGGCGAAGGCCGCGGCCGGCCGCCTCCTCGCCGAACTGGTCTACGGCGACAGCGCCACCGTCCGGCTCACCAACCTGGGCTACCGCCGCTCGGTCGCCAAGGGCGACATCGGCTTCTGGCTCGACCCGGCCACCGGCCAGTGGCTGGCCGGCTCCACCGGCAGGCCGAGCACGAGCGGGCCCGGCCGGGAGACCCCGGTGGAGGACGAGGGCCTCGCCGACGCGGAGAAGGTCGTGCGCAAGGTCCCCGTCATCCCCTACGTCCAGGACACCCGCAACATCCTCGTCCTCAAGCTCGCGGCCCCCGTCGACAAGGACACCGCGATCACCCTCCAGTACGCGCTGGAGCGGGGCATCGAGGCCGAGTTCCAGCTGGAGGACTCCGAGCTGGACACCGAGGAGCTGCCGCCGCACGACGGTCCCCGCGAGCGGCTGCTGTTCATCGAGAGCGCCGAGGGCGGCGCGGGCGTCCTGCGCCGCCTCCAGGCCGAGCCCGACGCGCTCGCCCGCGCCGCCCGCCGTGCCCTGGTGATCGCGCACTTCGACCAGGTCGGGCGCGACCGGGGAGCCGAGAAGCGCAACGGCGACCCATGCGAGAAGGGCTGCTACGACTGCCTGCTCTCCTTCGGCAACCAGCGCCACCACCGGATGATCGACCGCCACCTGGTGAAGCAGCTGCTGATGGACTTCGCGGGCGGCGAGGTCGGCTCCAGCCACGCGGGCCGCACCCGCGACGAGCAGGCCGACGCGCTCATCGAGGGCGCCGACTCCTCCCTGGAGGAGCGGTTCGTCGCCCACCTCAGGACCCACGGCCACCGCCTGCCCGACCATCAGCAGGTCCGGCTGAGCGCGGCCCTGTCCAAGCCGGACTTCGTCTACGACACCTCCTTCGGCCCCGTCGCGGTCTTCGTCGACGGCCCGCACCACGACCACGCGGAGACGACGCTGCGCGACGAGGAGGCCGCCGAGCGGCTGAAGGAGATCGGCTGGGAGGTCATCCGCATCCGCTACGACGACGACTGGTCGAAGGCCGTCGCCGACTACCCTTCGGTGTTCGGTGAGGCGCGCCGCTGATCTGCTGATCCCAGGGACCGGGACGGACCCCTTCGGCCCGCCCCGGTCTCACGGCTCGCACGCGATCCGCCCGGTCACCGCCCCGCCCGAACGACTCCTACCGCCCCGACTCCGGAAGGCCCGCATGACCACCGCCGCCCAGCCGACCAGGCAGTACGCCGTCGGCTCCCTCGTCCACGCCCGGGGCCGTGAGTGGGTCGTGCTGCCCGACTCCACAGCCGAGCTGCTCGTCCTGCGCCCGCTCGGCGGCGCCGACGACGACATCGCGGGCGTCCTGCCGGGCCTGGAGACCGTGGTCCAGGCTACTTTCGCCCTGCCCACCCCTTCCGACCTGGGCGATCAGCAGGCGGCCGGGCTGCTGCGCACCGCCCTGCGTATCGGCTTCCGCTCCGGCGCGGGCCCCTTCCGGTCCCTCGCCTCGATCGCCGTCGACCCGCGCCCCTACCAGCTGGTTCCGCTGCTGATGGCGCTGCGTCAGGACACCGTCCGGCTGCTGATCGCCGACGACGTCGGTATCGGCAAGACGGTGGAGGCCGGGCTGATCGCCGCCGAGTTGCTGGCGCAGGGCGACGCCCGCGGTCTGGTCGTGCTGTGCTCGCCCGCCCTGGCCGAGCAGTGGCGGGCCGAGCTGTACGGCAAGTTCGGCGTCGACGCCCGTCT
>NZ_AGBF01000035.1 GCF_000225525.1 Streptomyces zinciresistens K42
CCACATGAGCTGGACGTTCGAGGAGATGACCGCCTACGCCTCCCGGGGCACCCGTGTCGTCCCCGGCGACGTCCTCGGCTCCGGCACCTGCGGCAACGGCGGCTGCCTGGCGGAACTCGCCGAAGCACTGCCCGACCTCACCGGACCGCAGGACCTGACCGTCGAGGAACTGCAGGTCATGCGTCAGACGGCATGGGCGGAGTTCATGCACGGTGACACCGCCCTGGTCACCTCTGCCGTCGAGGCGTTCGGCCGGACGACCGCCGAGTCCATGTACGGCACCGACCTCGTCCAGCGCGCGCTGCGGCTCACCGGCCACAGCGCCCTGATGTCCCTGGGACGCCGGTAAGGAGCACTGATGACCGACACGACCGCCCCGCAGCTCTCCGGCGTCGACCTGGCACGCGTCGCATTCCTCGCGGCGAAGGAGAGCGCCCGCAAGAACGGCGGCGCCACCGAGAGCCGGACACCGCGGCCGCGCTCCCGCCAGGAGGGCGGCCGACAGACCTCCGACGGCCGGGACCCGAGAGGACTCGCCGCGGTGATCCAAGGGCTGATCACCGATCGGGCCTGGGAGGCGCCGACAGTCGGGGGCAGCGCCGTCGACGAGTGGCCGGCGATTGCCGGACCTCGGCTTGCCGGGCACGTGCGGGCCGTGAAGTTCCGCGCGGCCGTCGGCGAACTGGAGGTGCAGGTCGACTCGCCGGCGTGGTTCACCCAGCTCCGGCTGGAGAAGCCCGCCCTCCTGGCGCGGTTCGCTGAGGCGCTCGGGACCGACGTCGTGAAGGACATCGTCCGGTCCCGGCCCGGCGCGGCCGGCGGTGACCTCGCCAGCGAACGGCCTGCGGCACGTGGCGACAACGGAACCCGGCCGGAGACACGGGGCACGACGTCCCTGCGGTCTCTGGTCCAGGGTGCCCACGCGTCCCGCCCGGCCGACCGCGACCGCGCGGATGAACCGTCTGCCGGCACGCCAGCGGTCGGCCGTCCGATCGATCCCGACCACGCAGAGCCGGATCCCGCAGCGCTCACCCATGCCCTGGCCCTCCGCCGGGCACGGCGGGAGCGTGCCGAGCGCAAGCGCCAGGAGACCAACCAGCAGACGAAGGGAGTAACCCGTGGCTGAACGAGACGACCTGTCGGAGCAGTTCATCGCCCGCGCCCTGCGCCTCCAGATCGAGGAAGGCCACCTCTGGCTGGATCCGGCGGCCCTCACCGAGGACATGATCATCAGGTGGTTCGGAGTCCCACGCCCGACGGCCGCCCGCGCCCTGCACACGCTCTGCGGCGACCTGCCGCCAGCAGCCGACGAGCCTGCGCGGGCAACGAGGGTTCAGCCGTCGCGGGCGGCCGCCCACCCGCGGCCTACCGCGTCGACGGTCACCGATGCGGACCTGGACCTGCTCTATGCCGAACTGGCCAGGCTGCACGAGCAGTTGCGCGAGCGCCGCTCCGCGGCATGAGGGACGCCCCGCCCGGGCGTCCCCGCCGGCGAGTACGGCGCACCGCCGCCCCAGGGAGCCTCGTTAGTCCGCAGAGGCACGCACGCCGAGCACGCGCAGAGCCAGCGGCTAGCCGCTGTCAGGACCCAGCTGAACGAATACTTAGAAATGCTAGTTGCGTAAGCATTCTTAAGCGTTCTAGGGTGGGGGCGCAGACGCCCGTACGAGACCGAAGGGGGCAGCGATGCCGACGGACGGCAACGCCGAGCCGGACCAGGTCCTCGCCGTCAACGTCACCCGACGCTGGAGCGAAGTCGAGGACGGCACGTCGACAGAAGCCGACGTCGTCCTCGGAGAATGGTCACCATGGGTGGGCCGTTCCACGACCAAGCGGCACTTCGACCCCGACCGTATCGCCGTGGTCATCGCATGCCGACGCGGCGAGACCATGGCCGTCTACGAGATCCACCCCGACGGCGACGGCGAGCGGTACCACTGGACCGGCGACGAACCCCGAAGGCGCCTCGTCTTCCACGGCCGCCCGTCCTCCCGGTACGCCGCACACCTCAACGCGCCGGCCCCCACGTGGAAGGCCGGAGAGGGCACCCCTCTCAAGCTCCTCGCCCTGGGGGACCTGCTCCAAGGCGAACAGCCGCAGGGGCATGACGAGCCCGCACAGCGTCAGGCCGTCGTCGGGCAGGCTGTGATCACCCTCAGCGGCACACAGAACCTGACCGTCTCCATCCCCCCGCACTACAGCGTCACGGTCACCCCCCGCGCCGCGCAGGAAGGGAGCAACTGAGCCCATGGAATCCCAGCAGTACAAGGCAGGGCTGGCCGAACTGCGCGGGCTGCGCGATGAGATCAAGAAGGCTCAGGCGGCTCTGCGCAAGCTGGAGGGTCGGCGCGACCGAAAAATCACGGAGGTGGCGGGCTACCCGAAGGCCAAGCCCGACCAGATCGCGCCCGCGGCGGGACGTTCGGTGAGGGACATCGTCGAGCTCGCCCCGCACCTGGCCCCCGAGACCTCCAGCACTTCTGAGAGTGCGGCGCCTGCCAGCAAGCCCGCCGTGCGGCCGGCCGTCGAGGTAAGCGGCGCCGCAGCACCGGAGATGGCCCCTATCGCCGCTCATCAGCCCCCGGCAGCCACCGTGCCCGAACAGGACACCGAAACCACCAACGAGCGCGACGCCGACGCCGAACAGCCGCCCGCCGCGCCGGTCGACCAGGCCCCTGCCGCGCCGGCCGCGGAACCCGCCGCTGACACCAGGCCCGACGTTGCCCCCCGGGAACTGCCCGTGATCCCCGATGGACCGGAGGGCGACCGCTGGTTCAGCGTGGCTCCGAACCTCAGCTCTCAGCGGCCCACCTTCACGCAGCAGTCGCGGCCTACCGTCTTCCTCGACGCCAAGACCGGCGACCTCCTCTTCGGCAACCAGCGTGTCCGGCTCGACCTGGGCGGCGCCAGCGCCGGTGAGATCCTCACCGCGGTATTCGCCTACGCACCCGACACCACCGAGCGGATCTTCATCACCGCGGGTGCCCCGTGGCACCGGGATGCCGATCGCTACCCCTATCTGAAGGACGCGGTCGGGGCCTGGCTCGAAGCCCCCACGCCCGATGGCTGGAAGGTCGAATCCTCACGCGGTAAGGACACCCTCGCCGGCCACTTCCTCCACGAACGCAACCCGGTCGGGCGCTGGGAGCGCGGCAAGCAGCACGTCGAAATCCGCAGCGTGAGCGAGTGGTTCGACCCGGACGGCAGCGACGTCGCCACCATCCGCCACGCCTTCGTCCTGCTCGGGCAGGCCCTCAAGCGGATCTGGCCCGACCTCGTCATCATGGGCTCGCCCAGCCAGACCGGCCGCGACCTGTGGCAGCGCACTCTCCCCACGAAGCAGGGCGCCCGCTGGGCCGACGGCTACCCCGTCATGTCCGACGAGATCCGCCAACTTCTCCACGCCACCTCCGGCCAGGGCCGCACCGAACTCATCACCCCGCCTCGCGTCCCGGACCAGCTGCCCGCCCTCTACGAACTCGACCGCACCCTCGCCTACGGCAAGCACACCTGGACCTCGGGTGTCGGCGCCCCCGAACGCGTCACCGCGCAGAAGTTCGCCTCTTGGTCGGAGAAGCAGCAGAGCGACGTTCTCTTCAAGCCGGGCCACTGGCGTGTCAGGGTCACCATTCCCGACGACTGGAACCACGTCGGCATCCTGCCCTTCGCCGTCGAAGGCGAACGTGCGTGGATCTACCCCCACGAGGGCGGCAGGACCTTCACGACCTGGGCCGGCGGCGCCGAGATCAACCTCGCGCTCCGCAACCCTGTCCAGCCCTGGCGGATCGAGATCCTCGACGGCCTGCTGTGGGAGAGCGGCACGCCGCTCAAGGAATGGTCCGAGAAGCTGAAGAAGGCCTGGGCGGAACTGGCCACCGCGGCGCAGGTCGCCGGCGACGACGAACTTCGCACGGCGTACCGACTGGCCTCACGTGCCGTGCGCAGCATCCTGCTGTACGGCATCGGTGGGTTCGCGCAGCGGCCGACGATCACGACCGGCTCCGTCCAGCTCGGCCAGGAGAACCAGATTCCCAAGGGCGCGCGGATCAAGACGATCGACGGACAGACCGTCATCTGGGAGCGCACCCAGATGCGCCGCAACCCGAACGCGCACCCCGAGTGGTCCGCCGGCGTATGGTCCGCCGCACGCGCCGCCCTGCTCTCCACGAGCGTGAAGGGCACCGACGGCCAGAAGACCCACGTCGGCGCCCTCCACCTCCCGGCCGGGAGCATCGTGGCCATCCGGACCGACGCCCTCTACACCACCGTCCAGCCCAACTGGCCCTACAACGGCGACCCCGGGGACTACCTCCTCAAGGGCATCGTTCCCAACCCCTCCACCGCCCCCCTCACCGAAAACGACTTCTACACCCTGCAGTCCCTCGGCCGGGCCTACCTGGAGGAACAGCAGGACACCGCCTCCGCCAACCTCTGACCGGCACGACAAGAAAGGAGCCCGGGGACCATGCCGCCGCGCAGGCGCCGAACCAGCCCACCGCCCCCCAGTGAGGCCGCACGCCTGACCGACCACCTCCTGGCCGAGGGCTTCAAGAAGAGCGAGATCGCCGAAATCCTCGGCCGCAACTCCGCCATCGTCTCGCACTTCTTCACCCGAGGCCCCGGCGCCGGACAGGCGTACGTCGCAGCCCTCCAGGCCGTCGTCCAGGAAGTACAGGCCGGAGGCCCCCGAGACCTCGCGTCACTCAAAGCCCTCGCCGGCCAGTACGTCCAGCGCCGCCGCACGAAGTCCGGACGACTGGCCCGCGTACGACAGAAGGACGCGCTCCAGCACGAAGTCGACGAAGAGTGGAACTCCGGCTTCGCCCGCGCCGGACGTCAGCACATCGCCTCCGGCGCCTCCCGCCTCAAGCCCATCATCGAGGAGGCCGCCGCGGCCCGCGGTGTCATCGCCTTCACCGTCCGAGCGTCGAAGGGGCGCTTCCTCATCGACTCCGGCCGGGATGAGGACAGCCCGCGCGTGCGCACCCACGTCGTCCAGCGCCCCGACGGCACCGAGGAACGCAGCTACGGCCGCGGCGGCGCCGGCATGGACGCGCAGGAATGGCACCAGCGCGTCACCAGCGCCGGCGGTGACGTCACCGCGGCCATCAGCGACTGGATGGAGGAGACCGGGCGCCTCGCCGAGGGAACCAAGATCAGCCACATCGAACTCCGAGGATGGAAGCCCAACCACTGACCCGCATCCCCGGCCCTCCCGGCCAGGAGGGCGTGCGATCCTGACCCTGGCCTGGCGGTCGCCCATCACCGAAGCCGATGCGCCGCCAGGCCCTCGCGGCCACCGCCCCGGATCCATTCGGGCCACGGCAGCGACGAGCACACCGGAGTCCGCCCTGGCCGCCTCCCCACACCCGCCCCTCGTCCTCTTCCTCGGCGAAGCCAGCTACTCGCGACCCGGGTCACCCGGTCGCCTCTCGAAGACTCTCTCCTGACGGTCCGCAGACCGTCGTACGCCTCCGGACCGTCCCGGACCAGCTCGCATCCACAGCCGCACGGGACCGACCGACTGCCCGCTGAAAGGGGAACTCCATGGAAACAGCGGACCTGACCGAGGACGAAACCGCGGCTGTAGCCGCGGCTGCCACTGCGCTTCTGCTGGCACACCATCCCGCGGCAACTTTCGACGCGACCGGTGCCGTCGCCACGGCCGGCTTCCTGTGCCTGCCCGGGGCGCCGGGTACGGAGCAGGCTCGCGTCGGTCACCGTGCCCCGTTCCCGAGGGCCGACAACGACCGCACGTTCGCCGGCAACGCAGCTGAGGAGTTTGTTCTCGTCGCCGCCTACGCCGACCTGCTGCGTGAAGACGGCTGGATGGTCAGGGAGGTGACGACCACGCGGCCCGGACTCCTCATCTCTAAGCCCTCCGCGTTGCCCCACCGATCCCCAGTGCAGCGCGGATGACCCCGCGACGCACACCGAGTGCGTCTAGACCAGGAATCCGTCTCGCAACCTTGACTGCGAAGGAGAATGCACGTCATGGGCCATGAATCTTCAACTGCGGCGGCATTTGTCGTATCTCCTGGGAGCGGGCGGGGCTGGAAGTCACTGCCCCCCGACGCCGAGGTTGGCGCCTTCATCCACCAGCTGAACCGAGCCCTCCACACGATCGAGTGCCGGGAGCTTGGACCGGTGGCGGCCAGGCAGCGATACGGCCAGTTCGCGGACGTCCAAGGGGGGCGGGTCTTCCTTGCCATCAACGCGGATCAACTCTCGGCTCAGCACCCTGGGCATGAAGAGCTTCACGATCTGCTCCGAACCGTGCGTGAGCGAGGCCCAGCCGTGGACGTCACCCTGACCTCCCCGAGAGCGTGAGCCAAGGCCGCACGAGCCCTCACGAGCAGCCAAGCTCCCTCCATCACGGGCGAGTTGCCACGGCGTCGACCGGGGACGCCGGCCGCTCACCCGCCGGCGCATAGGCTCCTGCGCATGCGAGGAGTCCGCAGTATCCACACACTGTCCTTCGGCGCCCTGTACATCGAGGCATGGCACCGCTCCCTGGGAGGGAGCGAGGACACCCTCCTCGGGCCGGCCACGGGCTTCCTGGTCGGGATCCCCGGAGACTTCTGGCTCGTCACCGCCTGGCACGTCCTCAGCGGACGGCGCTCAGACAACGGTGAGGCCATGCGCGCCGACGGCCTTCGCCCGGACTACCTCCGGGTTCGCTTCGCCGGCGAAGGGGACGACGCCTTCCACCCCATCGACCGAGACTTCGAGCTGTACGACGAGGAATTCCAGTCCGGCCCACGGTGGCGCAGCCCCGGCGAGCGGCGGATCGACATCGCCGCACTGCACATTGGCGCCGTCCCGGACAGCGCGGTGGAGGCGTTCATGCCCAACACCTGGCCCACCCTGCGCGACCTGTTCGCCCCCGAACGCCGCGCCCAGCAGGGCAGCGAGGTGGACGTCGACATCCCCCTGCGGATCACCGACCGCCTGTTCGTCCTCGGCTTCCCCTTTGGCCACACGGGAAGCTGGCCGTTCGCGGTGTGGACGGCAGCGCCGGTCGCGAGCGAGCCCTTCGCCCGCTGGGACCAACTGCCCGGATTCCTCCTCGACTCCCGCACTCGTCCCGGCCAGTCCGGGTCACCGGTCGTGATGCACATCAGGCCCGGCGAACCGGTCGTCGCCGGCGGCGATGTCATCGCGCACGACGAGTCGGTCACCGCCCTGGTCGGGGTCTACAGCGGACGGCTCGACCCGAACGCCGATCTGGGCATGGTGTGGACGACCGACGCCCTCTTCGAGATCCTTCCTGAAGTCGCACCGCCCGGCTGGACGTCACCCGATCCCGTCCGCTGACCGATACCGGCCCGGCGGCGCCGATGCCAGTGCCGCCGGATACAGCACGCCGTCCCCGAACCGGGCCCGCGCCCGATCGGCGACCGCCTCGATCAGCAGCTGCTTGTCGTCCTGGGCGTCCAGGGCGAGCTGCCGCGTCGCCCGGTCCGCCGGCCGCAACCCGTCAGCGCGCAGGATGATGCCCCGCACCCGAGCTCGCTGCAGCCCGAGCGTCTCGTACGCCGCGTATGCACCCCGGCCCAGGAAGACCGTGTGGTGACTCGCCTCAGGCAGGATTCGGCTGCGCGTGGTGGCAGACCGGTCGGCGTACGACACGATGACCGACACTCCCTCGGCGATCTGCCCGGCCGCGCGCAGGCGCGCGCCGAGCTCCACGGCGAGCGCCAGGAGCACCCGCCGGTGCTGCACGGCGTCGAGCTCGTCGTAGACGAACCGGTGCTGTGCGCTGAGGCTCCGTGCTGGCGGCGCGGAGTCGACCGCGGAGACATCGTGTCCGCGGGCCCGGTCGTACAGTGCCCGGCCCGCGCGGGCACCGAGCAGACGCTGGAGCGTGTGCAGGGGGACGGCGGCGACGTCCCCGACGGTGTACAGACCGAACCGGGCGAGCGTGCCAGCTGTCGCGGTGCCGACGCCCGGCAGCTCCCGGGCCGGCCGAGGATGAAGGAACGTGCGGATCTCGTCGGTGCCGTGCCCCACGGCGAAGACCTGGCCGAGGGGGGCGAGCGCAGACACCATCGCGGCAAGCATCGGGGACGACGCCGTGCCCGCCGCGCTGCGCACGCCGTACAGCGCGACCGCCCGCAACTGGATGACCTGGGCGATCCCTCGGGCGTCCCGCCCCCAGAAGCGGCGGGCTCCGGTGACGTCGAGCCGGGCGCTGTCCGGAGGCAGGAACTGGACGCGGGGCGTGAAATCCTCCAGCAGGAGCCGAAGGTCCGCCACCAGGTCGTCGGCCGCTGCCGGGATCTCGAACCGGATGTGGATGATGTCGGTCATCTGGTCACCCCGCACTTCCCGGACTGCGATGCCCCAGTCGGCGCAGGTCGGCGGAGCGTGTCCCCGCAGGATGGAGGTCGGCGTAGGGGTGAAGCCGGGAGCCGGCTGTTCCATCCGTCAGTGTCCGCGGCGCCGGGGTGGTTGCCTCCTCAGTGGACTGGGCCGGGGTGCGGGCTGGCGCGTCCTGCCCGAGCATCTCCAGCGCGGCCTGCGGGCCGTGGTCGCGACGGGCGGCCGCGACGTCCTCCAGGTCCCACGCCATCTCGCCGACGATGGTGTTGCGCGCGCCTCGTCGTTCCACCGTGCCCCGGACCAGGAGGAGGCCGCTGTGGAACACGGTGTGCGCGCACACGTCGTGGGAGTCCTCGAAGAACGCGACGTCGACCAGGCCCGACCCGTCCTCGAGCGTGCAGAAGATCACCCGTTTACCCGACGGGATCGGGGGAGTTTGGGTGGCCGCTCTGACGCCGGCGACCAAGACCCGCTGACCGCGGTGCAGTGCGCGCAGGTGCGCGGCGTCGGTTGCGCCCAACTCCCGCATCAACCGGTGGTGATGGTCCATGAGGTGCTGGGACACGTCGACGGACAGCACCTCCAGCTCGGCACTCATCCGCTCGCGGCTGGTCATCTCGGGCAGCCCGGCGGGGCCCGCGGTGACCAGCTCCCCGCCGAGTGGGAGCTGTCCGTCGGTGGCCGTCCGGTTGCGTGAGTGGCGGTGTAGTTCGGTGGCCTGGAGCAGCAGGTCCCGCCGGGTGAGGCTGCCCTGGAGAGAGGCGAGGGCGCCGATCTGGATCAGGTGTTGCGCGGTGGGCAGCGAGGGCCGGGCGCGCTGCCACAGGTCCTGCAGACTGCTGTAGGGCTGACCGGCGGCGATCCGGCCGACCTCCACCTCGCTGATGCCCTTCACGGTGGACAGTGCCAGCCGCACCCCCCACCCTTCGGAGGTCGACTCGACGCTGTGGGCGACCCGCGAGGCGTTGACGTCGACCGGCAGGACGGGCACGCCGAGGCGGCGCGCGTCGGCGACCAGGACGCGGCGACTCCACATCCCGGGGTCGTGCTGGTACAGGCCGGCGAAGAACGCAGCCGGATAGTGTGCCTTCAGCCATGCGCTCTGAACTGCGGGAACGGCAAACGCCGTTGCATGGGCGCGGCAAAAGCCGTATGCCCCGAACTCCTTGACGGTCGACCAGACGTCGCTGATCACCTCGGTGCTGTAGCCTCGTTCCGCAGCGGCCCGTCGGAACCACGTCTCCACGCGCGGCAGCCGGTCGGAGTCGGCGAGCGCCCGGCGTGCCACATCGCCGGCGGCGCGGTCGCACCCCGTCATACGGACGAAGACGGCGATGATCTGCTCGTGCCAGATGATCACCCCGTACGTGTCGTCCAGGATCGGCTCCAGGTCAGGGTGTGCATAGCGGGGCGCCTCTATCCCGTGCCGGGCGGCGATGAACCTGGCCGGAAGGCCGCCCGCCACAGGTCCGGGTCTGAAGAGGCTGATGTCGGCGATGACATCCGCCAGGTTTTGCGGCTGTAGCCGGCCGATCAGATCCTGCTGGCCGCTGGACTCAATCTGCCAGCAGCCCAACACGGCCCCGCGGCGGATCAGTTCGAACGTCGCCGGGTCGTCCAGAGGAACATGGTCTGGGTTGTCCAGGTCGATCTGCCGGCCGGTGACACGGCGGATCTCCGCGACCGCGTGCGCCATAGCGCTCTGCATCCGGACCCCGATCACGTCCAGTTTCAGCAGGCCCCAGCCCCGCCAGTCTCCCTCCACGTCGATGTCGATCTTGTCGGCCATGATCATCGGATACTGGCCGCCGGGGGTTGGCTGCACCGGCACCCGGTCCAGCAGATTCGCGTCGGACAGGATCACCCCGCACGGATGCATCGCGTAGCCCCGTGGCAGCCCGTCGAGCCCCTCTGCGAGCTCCCACAACGGTCCGAAGCCGTCCGCCCGGCGGGCCAGGTCGCGCAGCTCGGGGAGCTCCTTGAGCGCGGAGCGGATATCTCGGGCCCGGATGTGCGGGAAGGCCTTGGCGATCTCGTCGACGACCTGAGGTGCCAGACCGAGCGCAAGTCCGGTATCCCGGAGGGCGTGCCGGGCCCTCCAGGTCTCCGGCATACCTGTGACAGCGACCCGCTCGCGGCCGAACCGCTCGAAGATCCTGTCGTAGACCTCCAGCCGCCGTGCCGACTCGACGTCCAGGTCAATGTCAGGGAGCGAGGTCCTGCGCTCCGATAGATACCGCTCGAAGAGGAGCCGGTGGGAGACGGGATTCGCAGTGGCCACGAAGAGGCTGTGATTGACCATGGACCCGGCGCCCGAGCCGCGTGCGGCCACCCGGATCCCCATCGCCCTGACATCGCTCACGACCTGCGCCACGGCGAGGTGGTACGCCTCATAGCCCAACCTCTCGATGACCCCGAGCTCGTACTCCAGCTGATCCATGGCGCGCTGGTCGGTGTCCAGGCTCCGGGCGACCATGCCCGCCTCGCACCGCTGGCGCAGCAGGCGCATCGCGTCCCCGTTGTTCGGTCCCGCCCCCACCACCTGTGCCTCGGGGAAGTGCGGCCGGCCCATCCCCAGGTCCCGCACCGGGTCGATCACACACTGCTGCCCGATCGCCGCCGTCTCGGCGAGCAGGGCCGCGGCGCGATCCGCGCCGCCGCCGGCGGCCGCGGCGATCCGGTCCGAGACGGCCGCCATGGCGTCCGGTCCCTTTAGCCAGCGCTCCCCGCCGTCCAGGCGTCGGCGGTCGACCGGGCGCAGGAGCCGGGCCGCGTCGAGCACGTCGGCCAGCCGGTGCTGGCCGCGGTCGGCGTACCGCACCGCGTTAGTCAGGATCACGCCCACCCTCTCCTGATCGGCCAGGCCGAGGGTCCGCGCCGCCAGCCGCAGCGAGCCCGGCCCCGTTCCGGACTGGCCCAGCCAGACCGCTTCGAGCCGTACGTTCTCTCCGGCCAGCTCGCGCCACGGCGCGAGCAGCTGAACCGCCAGATCCGGCCGCCCGGCCGAGAGTGCTCGCGCGGGCTCGGACGTAGGGCCGAGCAGCACCACCAGATCCTCGTCGGCGTACTGGCGCAGGACCGACCACGAGACCACGGGCGATCCGCCGGATGCCTGGGCGTGTGCCGCCGACAGCAGACGGCATAGCCGGGCCCACCCCAGGGCGTTCTTCGCCAGCAGAGTCACGCGAAGCGCGGGCTCCACTACGTGAGCACCGCCGCGTACCGGCGTCCGGGCCCGTTCACGAGTTGCTGACGGTCGGAGGGCGGCGACGGCGATGTCCACGCCGAACACCGGGTGGATCCCGGCGGAAGCGGCAGCGTGAGCGAAGCGCACTATGCCGGCCACGGTGTCCCGGTCGGTCAGCGCGAGGGTGGTGACCCCGCGCTCGGCGGCACGCCGGACCAGGTCCTGAGGCAAGGAGGCACCGAACCGCGCGGAGTAGCCGCTCGCGACCCGCAGGTGCACACCACCAGGCATCCGGCACCTCCGTTCCAGCACACCCCCTTGCCCATCCAGCCACGTGGCTGGATCCAATCACCGTATCGAACAAAAATCGAACACGTCGATTCGTTGCAGCTGAACGGGTCGGTTGCACCCGCGGAGAGCGCTCTTCGGGCCGGGTGAATCAGCCGGATCACGGAATCGAATCGGCGGCTGTCTGTTTCCTGTCGACGGGCTAATGTGCTGGTAGACGAAGATCATCGAAATGGGGGAGGGGGACGGCTTTGAGCGCTGCTGCCTCGCGCCGTCCCGGACGCCCGGTCGGCCCGCAACCGGCCGAGGAGGGGTTAACCGACCGGCAGCGCCGCATCGTCAACTACATCGGTGACTTCACCCGCCGGCGCGGATACCCGCCCTCCATGCGGGAGATCGGCGCGGCCGTCGATCTCGCGAGCCCCTCCAGCGTGTCCCACCAGCTCAAGGCGTTGGAGAGGAAAGGTGCGCTGCGCCGCCATCCGACCCTGCCGCGTGCCTACGTCCTCGCGCCGCCGCCTGTGGGCAGCGAGGTTCCGGCCGACGCGGGAGCCGCCCCGGTCTGCGTGCCGCTCGCCGGACGCATTGCCGCCGGTGCGCCCATCCCCGCCGAGCAGGACGTCGAGGACGTCCTGCGACTGCCCCGGCAGCTCGTCGGCGAGGGTGAGGTGTTCGCGCTCGAGGTGGTCGGTGACTCCATGGTCGACGCGGCCATCTGTGACGGCGACTGGGTCGCTGTCCGCCGGCAGTCCGATGCCCTCAACGGAGACATCGTCGCCGCCATGATCGACGGCGAGGCGACCGTGAAGCGCCTCCGTCGCGACGGGGGTCATGTCTGGCTCGTTCCGCGCAACCCGGCGTACCAGCCCATCCCGGGAGATCAGGCCACGATCCTCGGCCGCGTCGTCGCGGTCATGCGACGCCTCTGATGCGCGTCTCTTAAGACTTGCCATTCTGCAAGCGTGCATGTAGTGTCTTAAGAGTCAACGGGTGGAAGGTGTGGGAACGCCTCGCCCGCGAAGGAGGCCTGCAATGAGGCCCCAAGGAAAGAGAGTTGATGACGAAGAAGCGGCAGATGCTGCTGTCCGGAGTAGCCCTCATCCTCAGCGTGGGCTTGAGTGCCTGCGGCCCCGCCACGGGCGCTCACCGGAGCGACGCCCCTGCGGAAGCCCGACACGACGACACCGTCTCCGGCCTCCGTGACGACGTTCGCCACGTCACCCGGAAGACCGCGTCCGCAGTCCGGCCCCGCATGGTCAACCGGTGCACGACCACCACCAAGAAGATCAAGCACACGTCGCGCACGCGCGTGGGCAAGCGCAGTTCGACCACCACCTGGTATGAGAACAGGCCCGTCACCACCTGCCGCAAGGTGCGCAGCGGAACCGAGTCCTACACCCGGGTGATCCGCCACGAACGCTGGTGCGTGGAACTCGATGCCGTCAACGGCGACCAGCGCCGCCGGGACGTGTGGTTCCAGGTCACCCACGCCACCTACGCGAAGGCCAGCACCGCGCAGGAGGGCGACAAGGTCAAGTTCACGCCCGTCGCGAACGGCTGCTGACCTCGTCGCTCCCCGAGAGCTTGCCCCTCCCCGGAGGGGCAAGGACGACCCGCGAGTGTCCCGCCGCCGGCCGACCGGCGGCGGGACGCGGGCCTCCGCGCGAAATCTGTCCACAGACCAGCCGTCATACGGTCCGACGGCACACCACCGAACGAGGGGATCGCCCGTTGAGCTCGGCACGCCGCCGCAACCGCGCAGGAGCCAGCGCACAGCAGATGGCAGCACGCCAGCGCCGGCGGGCGCTTCCCCTGCCCATCACTCTGGTATTCGCGGCCGCACTCGCGTTCCTCATGACTCAGATTCTCGGCATCAAGGCGGGCGCCACTGCGGCAGCTGCCGCCCTCATCGTCGGCAGCTGCCGCACCTCCCCTGGGCGGAACTCCTGGGCCATCGGCGCGGCTGGCGAGCGCCGCACGGCACGGCTGCTCTTCCCTCTGATCTGGACGCGGCGGTACGCCGTCCTCCACGACCGAGCCGTACCTAAATCGCGCGCGAACCTCGACCACCTCATCGTCGGGCGATCCGGCCTCATCTACGTCGACACCAAGAACTGGACCTCG
The DNA here is from genome assembly GCF_000225525.1 of Streptomyces zinciresistens K42. Lineage (GTDB taxonomy): Bacteria > Actinomycetota > Actinomycetes > Streptomycetales > Streptomycetaceae > Streptomyces > Streptomyces zinciresistens. Next base: position 13,925 of record NZ_AGBF01000035.1, read on the forward strand.
GTCACCTCGAAGGTGCGTGTCAAGAGCAACGGGCAGCTCTGGTACGGCGATTACTCCCAGGGCCCCGCAGTCGCCACCGTCCGCTGGGAAGCGGAGCAGGTCAGGCGCGTCCTCGGCTGGCCGGTCCACGCGGTGATCGCGGTCCACGGCGCCCGTGTCCCCGGAGGGCGGATCCATCTCGACGGCGTCACCGTCGTCCAGGCCCGCGACCTCCGCCGCTACATCCGTTCGCTTCCCGACGCTCCCGGATGGGACCGGGCGCTGATCCGCGAGACCACCCGCATCGCGGACACCCGACTCGCTCCCGCTTCCGCACGCTGACCGGCCGAGGAACTCTCCAGACCGCTACATCAAGGAGAAAAGACCTCGCAGCCTATCAAGTCAGCCTTTACAATGATCTTTGTGAGCCCTGGGTTGCAGTCACTGAACCCCCGCACACTGTCCGGGGCATAGCAGAGGCGCCTGCGCTCGCTGGATCCGCGAGATCACCGCAGGCGCCTCGCCCATGCCGGGCGGGTCTTCCCACCTGCTCTGTCAGGCGGCCTCTGCGGCCTCCCTCGCGAGTGCGGCCAGCGGTGAACGCTGGCCCTTGCGCACGGCAACCAGCTGCTGCCAGTCGATCTCCGGATGGGCGCCAGGCAGGGCGTCGATGTCGGCTGTACGGAAAATCGGCACCGTGACCGCCCCTGCCTTGGACGTCCCGAACGAGACCTTGCGCCGCTCGACCGGCTCCACCCACTTCAACGTGAGCATGTAGTCGAAGTCCACCCGCCTGACGCCGAGCCGGGCCGCAGACTGGTCCGGTCCGAGCGGCGCTTCGGCCGCGAGGCGCGAAGCGAGGTCGGGTATCGCGCAAACGGCGGCCACCTGGTCAGGGTTGACGAGCACGGCGTCCGGGTCCGCGCTCAGGTTGGCCAGCAGACCGAGGTGGATGAGCCGGCGCACGGCGAACGCGCTTACGGCCGGCGGATCGTCGGGAAGGTTCGGGGTGCCCAGCGCCTGGGCGATCAAGTCCGCGGCCACGGCCGCGCCGATCGGCTCCCGGGGGAGCGAGGTCCGGATCGCCTCCGGGGCCATCGCCTCCACCGCCGGCCGCGACCAGTGGCTGGAGGACGCGTCGGGCGCCGGGATGACGCCGGCGTGCCGCGCCCACCGGAAGGCCGCCACGGGCACCCGCAGACGCTTCGCGGCCTGGCTCTCGTCGTACTCGGTGAGTCGTGCCGTGGATCTTCCTCTCTCGTCGGCCCTCCGAAGCGGGCGCGACAGAAGGTTGCATCACAACTGAAAGCATGTCAATTCGTATTAGAACTGGGCAAGTTGGGTCAGGTAGGAGGGAATCGGGCTCGCGTGTGCGGAGCAGAGATCGCCCAGGCCGGGACTCCGCACCGGATTCCACATGGGCTGAACACCCAGTAGTCGCCGCTGGACAGGGCGACGGCAGGACGGATCGCCCTGGGGTGATGCCGAAACGGCCCCCCGCTGCCCACAGGTCAGCGGGGGGCCGTCAGATGCGGGGTCCCGGACGCCGTCGGACCGGACACGGGTCCGCTCGGCGGTACGGGAGGGCTCTGCTGGCCGGTAGCGGCTAACACCGCATGACAGTGCCCGTCCGGTCCGACGGTCCCCCTGCCTGCGCTCCCTGGGGCCGCCCCGGGTCGGCTTCGGGCGACGCGGCACCCGGAGGGTCAGGGAGAATTCGGGCGAGTGCCTTGTTGAGCTTGCCCTGGACCTCTTCCGTGAGGTCCGCTCCCTCTGCAGTGATCACCCGTATCGGATCGGTACTGGCGAGAACGGCGCATTTCCTGCCGCTGCGGACGAGGGTTTCGAAGGTCATGTGCAGGGTCGCCTTCGTTCCTGCGATGGCGAGGACGTATCGACCTTTACCGTCGCGCCCGACGGAGACGGCGACGTCGTCACGACCGCCCAGCCGTATCTCGCATTGGCTGAGGCTCTGACGGATCTGGAGGGGGAGCGGCTCGCCTGGGCTGAGCGGCGTCAGGGCAGGGAGCACCGCCAGCCCGGAAGCGTCGGGTGGAAGGCGCTCGCGGAGCGCGCGATAGGCCTCCCAGGACTTCGGCATGGGTTTGCGCTCACCGTCCCGGAAGAACTGGTAGGCGTTCCTCTTCCATCCGTTGCTGCTCGGGCGGAAGACCGTCTCGATCCGCAGACGGCCGCTCGTGTGTGTGAGACGGACCGCGGCCGTGCCCTCGAACGTGATGACGGGCTCGACGCCCGTTTCGCCGGCCATGATGTCGACCTCACGCAGCACAGGAATCGGTATGAACCCGTCCTGTCCTACGGGGACTTGGGGCAAAACTGGCACTTCTGGTCGCGCCCTTCTTTGGCTGAAGTGATGGTGAATGGGGACCCGAGAGCGCCGCCTACGGCAGCCCTTTCGCGTCCCGGGTTTCGCAGCTTCTGATTCAGGCCGCTGTGCGGATCGGGTTGCGGTGCAGGCGAATACGCAGATGGGCGGGCAGGTGGTCGGACAGGTCGGTCAGACCGAACTCCGTGCCCGGGGTGTCTGGGGCAGGGATGTCCGGGGCGAAGGAGCGGGGCGCACCGAGGGTGCGGTAGTCGACCACCTCGATCCGCCGACCGGTGACGAGGACCTGGTCGAGATGGAGGGGAACCTGCTCGTTCTCGTACCAGTAGCCGACCGTGGGTGGCCGCCGCATCGGCACGTCATCCTGCGGGTCACGCCAGCCGGCATTCAGCAGCATCTGCAGAGCGTCGGTGTCCCACCCGCCGTACGAACCGTCGCCCAGACGCTTTCGATAGCGGTGCCAGAGATTCTGCGGCACCGCTGACCAGTCCGCCGGCTCCGGATCGTGGAGGTCGGGACTGTTCCCGTCCTGGATCAGGACACAGTCCTCCGGCCAGTCTCCGAACTTCTGCCCGTAGTCGGCGAGATGAGGGACTTCCAGCAGCCGGCCTGCAGGGCTGCTATAGGTGAGGTGCGCTCCGAGCGCCAGCAGGCGCACGCCGTTCACCTCGAACTCCGCTCGCATTGCCCCGTGATGCAAGGCTCCGCGGGCCAGCACACTGGACGGCGAGACGAGGCGGAGCCTGTCGGCTCGGTAGTACATGCAGCTGTGGTTACGTCCGTCGCCGTTGCTGGAGGTCACGTACGGGAGCGCGGTCAGCCCCGTGGCGTCGGCCAGATCGGCAAAGCGATCTCCCCTGTCCCAGTCCGTGGCCTCCATGATCCACAGCAGATCAAGGTCCTGTAAGGAGGCCAGGAAGTCGATCTGCCGTTCCCGGCGGTACTCCTGGTCTCCGTCGATTCCTCCGTTCAGGATGTTCCAGCCGACCAGGTCGAGCTCGGTCGCGTCGGTCTGCTTTGTCATGCTGTCCACCTCCGGCTGCGTGGCTGATTGAGCACGTGGGGGCAGGTCACGAGGACAGAGCACGTAGTTGCTGCCGTACGCGGTCTGCGTCGCGCGGACTGATGGGGGTGTAGATGGCGACGGCCCGCTGGTAAAGGGCCTCGGCGTCGTTGCGGCGGCCAGCTGCCTGGAGGGTTTGGCCGAGCAGTTCGCGGCTGTGCGCCCGCCAACGTGGGGAGCCGGCGCGGTCGAACTCGTCGACGGCCTGACGCCCGAGGAGTGCCGCCTCGTCGAGATCGCCGTCGATCGCATGCGCGCGGGCGAGCCAGGCCAGCGCGCGCGCCGCGTCGATGGAGTCCTGGAGGGAGACGAGGGTGGCACGGGCGGAGGAGAGCGTGCCGATCGCCTCGGATGACCGTTCGAGCAGAAGCTGAACCTGGCCGAGGCAGACCTTGGTGATGGCGACCGCGCGCCGGAAGGTGATCTCTTCCCGGGTGTCCTCGTCGGCCTCGGCCTGGCGCGCGAGCTCGGTACGTCGAGTGAGGGCCTGGAGGAGGAAGGGCTCGGCATCCGCGGGACAGTTCGCAGCGAGGTGGGTTGCGCCGAGCTCGTGGAGGGCCTGCGCTTCGCCTCGCCCGTCGTTCGCGGATCTGGCCAGGTGAAGTACCTGGTCGAACGCCTCGATTGCCTCGTCGTGTTGGCCAGCACCGCGTATCCCGACGGCCCAAGTGCCAAGGATCTCCAGTTCGGCGGCGGAATCCTGGCAGTTGCGGGCCGCGCGGGCCGCGTGTGAGTGGGTGACTGTCCAGAGGTCGTAGTCGTGGTGGGCGCGAAGCAGAGGCCAGAGGGCGTGCGTGAGCTGCCAGACCGATGAGTCGAGCCCGGCGGCGGCCGCCGTGATGACGGCGGCACGTAGGTTGTCCTGCTGGGCTTCCAGCCACGCCAGGGCCTCGGCGTCGGTGTTGAAGGTGACCGGGTCCGCAGGTTCGAATCGGTACTCCCGGGCGAGCGGGCGGTGCGTGGGGGTGAGGCGCCGTTCGGCGCGTGAGGCGGCGTCGAGGAAGAAGTCCAGCGCCATGCGCAGCACCTCCTGCGCACCGTCCGGCTCCTCCTGGGCGAACCGCTCGGCGGCGTGTTCGCGGGCGCTGTCGTGGTATCGGTAGACGGCGCCTCGTACAGGGTCGTCCCCGGCCTGGACGGCCTCGATCATGCCTGCGGAGCGCAGCACGTCTAAGGCTTCCCGCGCGGCGGATTGGGTCAGGCCGGAGAGGGCTGCGGCCAGTGCGGGGTCGACGTCCAGGGGGAACATGCTGCCCGAGCGCCGGTACACCGTCGCGGCGGCCGGCGGGAGTTGCTGATAGCGATCGTCGAGGGCTGTGGTCACAGCCACCTCCTGCAGGGTGAGAACGGGGTGGGAAAGCCGCACTGAGTCACGGGTATGCATCAGCGCGGAGGTTGCGGCTGCCAGGGGTTGGTCCGGTTGGGCTGCGAGGGTGCCGACGACGACGGCCAGGGCCATCGGCAGCCCAGCGGACAGCCGTACGATCCGGGCTGTGGCCTGACGTTCTCCAATGACCCGTTCCCGACCGAGTTGGCGTACGAGGTAGTCCTGCGCGGCCTCGTCGTCGAGCGGCTCGACCCTGTGGAACCGGGCTCCATGGCCGGCGAGGCCTCCCAGCACGTGACGGCTTGTGGTCACGACAACGTGGCCTTGGCCGCCCGGCAGCAGCGCCTGCACCTGGTCTGCGTCGGTGGCGTTGTCCAGCAGGACGCACACCGGACGGTCGGGGACGGCGGTCGCCGTACGCCACCATGCGCCGAGCTCCTCGGCCGACGTGGCACGCACGCCGGGACGAACGGACCGCAGAAGACGGGCGAGGATCTCCGAGGCGGAGGCGGGGCCCCCGGGGGCGTACCCGCGCAGATCGGCGTACAGAGCTCCGCCAGGGAACTGCTCCAAATGCATGTGGAGGAACTTGGTGGCAAGGGCGGTCTTGCCGATGCCGCTGGGACCGCTGATTGCGATCAAGCGCACGGAGTCGGCACCCAGACGGTCGACTGCGGCCGCCAGCTGGACCAGGTCGTAGGTCCGGTCCGTCCATACGGCGGGCACGGGCGGAAGTTGGCGAGGCGTTGGCGGAGTGAACACTGCTTCATGCACGGTCACATGGACATCGGCGACGCTGTCGGCCTGGATGACGGGGCCGTACACCGTGCTGTGGGCAAGCTGGTTGGAGATTGCGCGGCCGGTCAGGGGACTGTCGGGCGGATGGGATGGGATCACAGTGACTTGCTCCTGGTGGCGGCGCTGGCCGGGTGGTTCGTGCCACAGAGGGGTGGTCGGTCCTGCGCTACGCGGTCAAGGCCATCGGTGAGCAGTGGGATCGCGAGCTACGGTTTCCGGCCGACGCCTCCGTAGATGTACGTCGGTTCAGGGGATGCCTCTGGATCAGGGCGCCACAGGGGGCAGGAGACGATGCCCGGCTTCAGCAGCTCGAGCCCCTCGTAGTAAGCAGCGATCTGCTCGGGGCTGCGCAGCACGTACGGGACGGCGCCGGTGTTGTCGTAGCCGGCCTGGGCCTTCAGGAGGTCTGCGTCGGTGTTCGTGCCGTCGTAGTGCACGAGGTAGCTGCCCGAGGGCAGGGATGCCAGAAGATGGCGGACGATCGCCGTCGCCTCGGCGTAGTCCTCGATGTGGCCGAGGATGCCCATGAGCATCAGGGCGATGGGCTCCTTGAAGTCCAGGGTGGCCGCGGCGTGGCGCAGGATCGTCTCCGGGTCGTGCAGGTCGGCGTCGATGTAGGCGGTGACACCCTCAGGAGTGCTGTAGAGCAGGGCGGCAGCATGGGCCAGGACGATCGGGTCGTTGTCGACGTAGACGATCTTGGCGGCCGGGGCGATCTTCTGGGCAACCTCGTGGGTGTTGTCGTACGTCGGCAGGCCGGTGCCGATGTCGAGGAACTGGCGGACGCCGAGTTCGCTGGCGAGGAGGGTGACCGCGCGGATCAGGTACCTGCGGGATTCGCGTGCCATGGTCACGACCTGGGGGGCTATCTCGGCGTACGCGTCGCCTGCCTCCTGGTCGACGGGGTAGTTGTCCTTGCCCCCCAACCAGTAGTTCCAGGTCCGTGCCGAGTGTGGGATGGACGTGTCGATATGGCCGTTCAAGGGATTTCCTCCGGAGACGTCGTGTCCAGTCAGGGGCCGGATCGGGGATCGGTGGGTGCGAGACCGGTCAGGGTGGGGCGCAGCACCTCGGGATCTGTCAGGAGCTGCCCGGTCGGAGCTCCGCGAGTGATCCACCGCAGGTTGAGGGTGTCGTCGCGGGCGGCACGCGGCGGGATCTGAACCGTGGGCCCGCCGAGATAGGTGACCCAGTGCGGCCATAGCAGACGGCCGGATCCCAGCGGGACGAAGAAGTCCCAGCAGCCACTTTCAGCGAAGACCGCGCCGTGCTGCACGCGGTGTGACCGCAGGTGAGCGAGGACCGGGGCGCAGATCTGCTGCGGTGCACGCACCACGTCGAACCGCTGCCCGGTCTGTACGAGACAGGCCTTGGAGCTGCGCCACGCCGAGCCCAGTAGCAGGTACGCCTCCCGGCCGGGGTCGTTCGCGGCCAGGGTGGGGATCGTGTACGGCGGCTCGACGGCGGCGGCGGTGGGGGCCAGCGAAGGCGCGCTGTTACGCCGGATTGCGATCACGTCGAGGGCCGTTCATCCATGAGCGGTGGAGATCAGGCGGGCAGCCGCTGAAGCCAACGGTCGGGGTGGCGTAGTTCGTCGAGCGTCGGAACGAGATCGTGCGTGCCCCACAGACGGTTGAAGCCTTCAGGGCCGATCGCGGCCATCGCCTGATCGACGAACGCGGTGGCCCTCCGCAGCACCCGGCCGTGCTGTCCGCGGGAGGCTATGAACACGAGCGCCGCCTGACGCCGATAGGTCCATGAGCACTGTCGCCGCGTGTCCGTCACGGGCTTGCCAAGAACGAGCGGCGTCGCCTCGCGGGTAGCCCACGAGGCATGCCCGGCGCTCAGCTGGGACACGGGGTTCTGACTTTCCTGCACAGCTGGCCAGGCGCTGCCTGGGACGAGGACTCCACGACACGCCTCGACCTGGGCTTGTTCGGCGAGCACACGAACGAGTAACTCGCAAAGGCCGTCTGGGTCAGAGAGCAGGCCCTGATGCGCAAGGGCCTGGGGCACGATCAATGTCGAAGGCCAGCCGACGGTGTTGGCGACGAGGACCGAGGCGTCAACTGCCCACGTCGTGCGTGCAGCCCAGCCTGCTGCTATGGGAAGCGCTGCTGCCTTCTTCTGCTCCGACTCGGTCAACTCGACGTCAGTGGTGTCGCGTTCGACTTGGCGGCGGATGAAGGCTGAGTAGTTCGTGGCCAAGCCCGGGACGGTCAGCAGCTTCACGGTGACGGTGTGCGGCAGCTGCAGTTGGGTGACCTTCTCGACATACGGTGCTGCCTGGGCGAGGAAGGTGTGCATGTCCTCGGCCAGCTGCCCGCTGCGGCCGGTCTCGTCCTGAACGTTGATCGTGGTCATGCGCGGGCTTTCGGGTCGAGAGCGGGTAAGGACGTGGCGGACGGCGGACCGGAGTGCTGTCCCACCGAGAGGGCGGCGACGATCGCCGTATGGGGGCTCATCGGAATACTGACGAGCCCTCTCGATCCCACGGTGGGAGGCGACTGTGCCCACGAGGGGCGCGGAGAGTGGACGAGTCGTTTGATCACGGAGGCTTCTTCTCGCAGAGGTTGAGGGGGCTTGACCGCCTGCGTAGGGGTGAGTGGTGCACTTACGCGGGGAAGGCGTCGGGAATCACGGTGTGCTCGCGGACGATCACGACGGTCTCTCGTGGTGTGGGCGGTTCAGCGGAGTCAGGCGGCGTGGGGTGCCCTGCGGGCGCGGCGGACCGCGTGTTCGGCCGACCACTGGGGGTGGTGAGGCCCGAGGACGGATTCGGCCAGGCGTATGAGCTGGAGATCGTCGGGTCCTGCCGGGGCATGGATGAGGTCGAAGTCCCTTCGCAGTTGCTCGATCGGCTCTCCGATGCGTGCCGCGTGGCCGCCGTAGAGCTGTTTGGCGTGCTCGGAGGAGGCCGCTCCGGCGCGGTGGGCGGTGAGTTTGGCGTTGTGCAGCCATGGGTCGCATGCCTTGCCCTGGTCGAGGAGGCGCGCGGCGTGGTAGGCGGCGAGTTCGGCGGTCATCAGGTGGTGCTGCATCTCAGCGACGCGGTGGCGGACGGTCGGCAGATCCGCTAGATGCCCGTCGCGGCGTTTGCGGGTGGAGACCCGTTGGGTGGTCTCGTCGAGCATCCGCTGGTGGATACCAAGGGCGACGGCTGCGAGGTTGAGACGTCCATAGACGACGCTGGCGAGTTGGGCGACATCGAGGCCGTCGCCCAACTCGCCGATCATGTTGGTCTCGGGGACACAGACCCGGGTCAGGCGCAGGGTGTCGACGCTGAAACCTCTCAGCCCGTTGACGGGCGCGGGGACGATGTCGACACCGGGGGTGTCCTGCTCAACCAGGAAGGCGGTGAGGCTGTGGCGGTCGCCAGGCTTCCCGGTCCGGACGACGACACAGTGGACGTCCGCGATGGCCGCGTTGCCCACCAGGACCTTCTCCCCTTCCAGGATGTACTGCCCGCCGCTGGGTCGGGCGGTCGCCTCCAAGCCGAGGATGTGGCTGCCACGCTCGGGGTCGGTCACGGCGATGGAGGGCCAGCAGCGGCCCGCGGCGATCTCGGGCAGCAGCTTGCGCCGCATCTCCTCGCTCCCGTACTCGGCGATGGGGGCGGAGCCGAGGATGGATGCCTGGAGGGTCGCGCCGGCCGCAGGACTGACGCGGGATACGGCCTGGAGCACCAGGGTCTTGGCGGTGTGGCCGAGGTTCAGGCCGCCGTCCTCGGTGTCGATGAGCAGGCCGAGCCAGCCCGTCTCGCTCAGGATCTGACGCACGTCACGGTTGGTGTGAGGGCCGCCCTCTTCCATCTGGCGGGCGAGCGCGGTGAGCCGGGAGGTCGCGAAGGCCTCCGCCTCGTTCAGGAGGCTGAGGTGGTCGTCGGTCAGGAACGGGAGGGAGAGGGCGGTCGGCATCGGGTCGTGTCCCCTCGTGTGTGGGCGGGTGGCGGGTGGTGTCCGCCCGGGCCTGCGCATGGAGGCCGGGGCGGTCCGGCATGAGGTCGGCGACCCGGGGGTGAAGGGCCGTCGGCGGGTGGATGTCGGAGGTGTGTGCCCACCGGGTTGTCGCAGGGCGTGGGGGTGCGGCCGCCGTCCGGTGCTCTTGCTCGGGTACGCGGGGCTAGCGGGAGAGGATGTTGGCCATGGTCTCGGCCGCCGCCTTCTCGACGATCGCCATGAGGCCGTCCGATTCCGTGAGCTCGTGCACCCGCTGGTCGATCACGCACACGGTGCCCAGGACCGTCCCGGTGTCCGGGTGGATGAGCGGTTCGCCGTAGTAAGCCGTGATGCCGATGGCGTCGACCACGGGGTTGCCGGAGTAGAGGCGGGAGGCGTGCACGTCGTGCAGCGGGAGGCCGAGCTCGCGGTCCACGACGTGAGGGCACCAGCCGTGCCTGGGGTCCATGTCGCGGCCGACGATAGACAGGCCGCTGTCGGCGGGCGGGTTGTGCAGCCCGGCGAAGTGCTGTCGCTCCAGCGTGAAGTTGACCATGGCGTAGGGAAATCCGGTCTCGGCGGCCAGGCGGTCGGCGATGTCGTCGAACGAGGCATCGGCCTCTCCGGTGACTCCATGCCGGGCGAGGAGTTCCCTGCGGGTACGGATCACGGCGGGGTTCTGGCTGAGCGTCGCCAGGACGAGGTCACGGTGGTCGGAGGTCATGCGGGGTCCTATACAGCGGAGGCGGTCAGGGCGGTGGAATGGGCGTGCCGGGCCAGGTCGATGAGGACGCCGGCGGCGGAGTTCTCGTCCCGGGCGTCGCAGGAGATGACGGGGATTCCCGGCGGCAGTCGTAGGGCGCGGGCGATGTCGTCTTCGGGGTAACGGAGGGCGCCCTCAAAGACGTTGGCCGCGACGACGAACGGCACGTCGCTGTGTTCGAAGTAGCTCACGGCGTGGAAGCTGTCCTCCAGCCGACGGGTGTCGACCAGGACGACGGCGCCGTGGGCTCCGGAGATCAGGTGGTCCCAGAAAGGGACGAACCGGGCCTGCCCCGGGGTGCCGAAGAGGAGCACTTCCAGCCCGGGGAAGGTGATGCGGCCAAAGTCCAGGGTGACCGTGGTGGTCGTCTTGGTCTCCACCCCGTGAAGGCTGTCGGTCTGCGCGCTCGCCTGGGTGAGAGTTTCCTCTGTGCGCAGCGGCTCGATCTCGCTGACCGCGCCGATCAGGGTGGTCTTGCCGACGCCGAAGCCGCCCGCCACAACGAACTTCAGTGTGTCAGCAAGCCGTCCGGCGGGCATCGGGCCACTTCCTTTCGAGTGCGGCGACCACTTCTCGTAGAGTTCCTGGGTCGCTGGCGAAGACCGTGGGGGCGATCTGCACGGCGTGGATGTCAATCAGGTCCGAGACGAGGACCTGCACGACGGGAACCGGCTGACGGATCCTTCCGGCCAGCTCGGCGATCGAGCGCCTCCGGGTGAGGCAGAGCTCCACGATCTGTCGTGCCTCGGGCACGACCTGGCCCGGAGAGGTCTCGGTGCCCGGTTCGAGCTGTGTGTGTAGTTGCAGGTCCGATGAGTGCCGGGACTGCGTGCGCCCGCCAGCCACCGCGTACGGCCGCACGCCCAGGGCATCGACGACGGTCCACGGCGTTCCGTCCTCGGACGTCATCACCGCAGGTCGGCATGAGCGCTGCCGGGGAAGGCGCCGGCCAGCTCCTGCCGGACCGGTGTCGTCATGCGCTGCGGGAACCGCTTGATCAGCTTCCGCATCTCGTAGCCGATCAGACCGAGGTCAGCGGCTGTCTCGGTGTGGACGCCCAGGACCGTCTCCACGGTGCCCTCGGCCGAGGGGCGATGGGAGAACGCGGCATGCTGCCTCACACCCGAGGCCATGGCCACGAACAGATGGTCGTCGAATTCGATGGCGATCTGCCGCGCGTGCTGCTTGGTCCCGGTCGGGCCCGGGGTGCTGGCGGCGAGCGAGGCGTAACCGCACAGCGCCGCCGACACGGTGTCCGCCCAGTCCTTGGCGACGTTGCTGCTGGCCAGCAGGGTCAGCCCGTCTTTCGACGCGACCAAGGCGTGTGTCACTCCGGGCACCCCCTCCACGAAAGCGTCCAGCAGCCATGCCACCGTCTGGGCGGGCGTCAGGTCGGGCGGCGGAGCAGCGGTGGTGTCCTGAGCGACGGTGGGGGTGGGGGGATTCGTCACGGTGAGACCTTCCTGGATCGGGTCGGCTCCGGCCCCTGGCCGGAGCCCCTGATGTCACTGACTGTCGGCGGGCACGGACGGGATGTCTTCGGCCAGGGCGCGCTGGTTCCCGCGCCTGAAGTCACCGAACAGACCGGGGCTATCGGTCACAGCCGCCGGGCCGGCGGCGCTCCTCTGCGGCTGCGGCGTGCCAGACGGGGCGTCGGGGCGCACTGGCAGCGGCGGGAGTCCGTCCGCCGTCGGGCCGAGCGACGGTGCGGCCTGCCGGGCACCTCGGCGCTGTGGCAGCTGCCCGGGCGCCTGCCCCGCCGCCACGGCGGCCGGAAGAGGCCGGGCAGCGGGGGCACGGCGCTCTGGAACCGGGGCGGCGAACTCCTGCTCGGGTTCAGGCTCGGGCCACACGAGCAGATCTCCCGGCACGGTGATGAACGCGGTCGTCCCGCCCCCCGGGTTGCGGCGCAGTTCGACGTGGATGCGGTGGCGCTGCGCGGTCATGCCGACGACCAGCAGGCCGAGCCGTCCGTCCTCCAACTGCTTGTGGACGTCGACGAGGTGAGGCGAGGTGAGCAGTGTGTTCGCCTGGTCCAGCAGGTCTCTGGGCATGCTCTCGCCGCGGTCGGTTACCTCGATAACCAGATCTGCGGACACCGTCCGCGCCTCCACCCATACGGGTGTGTTCGGCGCGGAGAACCGGGTCGCGTTCTCGACGAGTTCGCACACCAGATTGGTGACGTCCGGCGCCACATGGCCGGGCAGTGACAGCTGGGGGGGATGGGAGCCGTGCACGACGCGGGCCCGTTCGTACTGCTCGATAGCCTGGATCGCGCCGCGCAGAACCAGCGTGACGGTGACCGGCTGGCGTACGGCGCTGGCCGACTCACCGCCGAGGATGGCGAGGTTGTCCACCATGCGCCGCAACCTGACGGCCATGTTGTCGATCCGGAAGATCTCGTTGAGCAGGCTCGCGGCCTTGACCTGGTTCTGCAGAGCTGCGAGCGCCGCGAGCAGCTTCATGATCAGCAGATGCTCGCGCTGGGCGATGTGGCGGAACATCGCGTGCCGGACCACCAGACGCGACTGCTCGTACGCCGCGATCACCCTGCCGACCACGTCAGCCTGAAGCTCCTCAAGCGCGGTCTCGACCTCGGAGAAGACGATGATGTCACCGGGTACCGCCGGGTCGGACACCTGAGCCGCAGGACCGACCGGATCGTCCGGGCCCCCGGGAGACGGGACCCGGGGCGTGTGGCCCTGCTGGAGTTGTTGCATCGACCACTCGGCGCTTCGGCCGACGGCGCCGATCGCGTCGAGTACTCGCCGCGATCCCTCTTGCTGAGCCCGGCAGAGGCCCCGTGCTGCTACCCGGGCCCGCCACAGCCCGACGGCCAGAGCGGTGAGCACGCCGGCCCCGAAGGCGATCAGAAGGTGCGGCACCCCAACGTACGCTGGCGCCGCCGACCACAAGCCGCCCGCCGCGCACAGGACGAAGGTCAGGATCAGCATTGGCGTGGCCACTGCGCCCTGGACGTGGCCGTAGACCAGCTTTTCGGCCGGCGGCCGTCTCTGCCGTGCACGACGATGGCCGGATCGGCGGCGAGTCGGGAACGCAGACATCGAAATCCTTGGGGGCGCAGAGGGGGAGGGCCACCAGGGAAGAATCCGCAGCCGCGACGGGGGACGCGCGGCTAGCCTGAATGCTCTTCACCTGGTGACCCGGCTTTTGTCAGGACATCAGGCCGTCGCTTCAGCCTTGCCGATACAGGCTGTCGGCCGGGCAGTAAGGTCCCGCAGGTCGTAGTCGGAACCTCTGAGACGGCTGGTGTCCTTGCTCCTACGGTTTCAAGAGCCGCACGGTGTCGTCACGGTCAGCAGTGACCAAATTTTTCGGCTGACATGCAACGCTGTGACCTGCGAAAACGGCTCTACTACCCGCGTTTTTCGGCACGTTGGGGCCAAGGGCCCTCACGATCTGGGACGGTTTGCGAAACCACGGGTCTACGGTGAGCCGACCACGACACCCAGGGAGCAGCTACATGAGTGCGCCTCGATCAGCCAAGGACTCGAAGGCGGCGAGAGACGCCCTACGGCGACAGATGACCGAGCTGGACAGCCCCATGTCCGCCATCGCAGCGGAGATGCGCACGCAGTTCGGTTATCGACCGCGGGAAGCCTGGCGCCACGCCCACGGCTGGTCACTGCAAGAGGTGGCCGACCGCCTCAATGACAGAAGCCAGCAGCAGGACGAGGCGATTGCCGCAGAGACATCCGCCGTCAGCAAGTGGGAACGCTGGCCAGTCATGTCCACCCAGCGCCGGCCCACGATCCCGGTCCTCCTCGCGCTCGCCGATGTCTACGGATGCGGCGTGGAGGACCTCCTGGACCTCCAGGACCGTGCGGAGCTTCCCGCCTGGGAACTGAACGTCCTCAACCGGATGACGCCCGCAGACGTCGAACCTGGCGGCACCGAACTGGTGAAGATGGCTGCGGACGAGTCCTTGACCTGGGCACGCTGGGCGGAGATCACCAACGTTGGTGCCTTCTCGCTCGCACAGCTGTGGGGACAGACACAGCTCCTGGCCTCCCAGTACCTCCAGCCGGACTCGAACCCCATTGCCCTGTTCAGCCGCGCCCGCGAACTACGCGCCGAGGCCGGCCGGCTCCTGGGCGGCCACCAGCACCCCCACCAGGCCAGCGAGCTCTACATGATCAGTGGCTACCTGTGCAGCCTGCTGGCCTGGATGTCCTCGGACCTGGGACACGCCGCGGAGGCCGAGACCCAGAGCGAGACAGCATGGCTGTGCGCAGAGTTGGCCCGCAGCGACACGCTACGGGCATGGGTCCTGTCCGTCCGTTCCAAGACCGCCTTCTGGAGCGGACGGCTCAAGGACGCCCTCCAGCACGCCCGCCGCGGAGCCTCCTACGCCCCCGGCGGCACCGTGGCGGTCCTGCTCGCGTGCCAGGAAGCCGACGCCTGGTCACAACTCGGAGCCGTCAATGAGGCACTGGCCGCACTCACGCGCGCCGAGGCCGCACGGGAAGCCGTCACCGACGCGGACGACATCGGCGGCCTGTTCGCCTGCACGCCCGCGCGGCAGGAGAACTATGCCGCCGCCGCACAACTGCGTATCGGCAGGCCCAACGACGCCCTTGAATCCGCAGACCGCGCACTCGACCTCATCAACGCCCAACCCGTACGGGCCTACGGGACCGTCGCGCAGATCCACATCAGCCGCGCGGCGGCGTACCTGGATCTCGGGGAGCCCGACGGCGCATACGAGGCGTTACAGCCGGTCCTCACCCTCTCCCCAGACCGGCGCTTAGCCCCGGTCGCCGACCGGCTGACGGAACTCGGCGCCGGCCTCGGCCACCTGCGCGGAGCGGGCAGGGCCGTCGTGGGCCTGCGCGCGGCGATCGACGAATTCGGACGAGACTCCGCCTCCCGGCGTCTTGCGGCCCTCTCGCCAGGGCACAGCAGCACCTGATTGGATCACCGCCATGACGACTGAGCCCAACGGCATGCGCAATCACTGGTGGTGGCGACCCGGATGGAACGTGGGCCGCCGCTTCTACACCTGGCACTTGACCTTCGAAGGTCAGCAGGACGTACACCGGCTCGCCGCCGAATACCGCTCCGCCCTCGCGCCCCTGGAACCGGCGCTCACGCTCATCCCTGATCAGTGGCTGCACCTCACTATGCAGGGCATCAACTTCATCGACGAGATCGACAAGAAGGACGTCGAGGCAGTCGTCGCAGCCGCCCGCCCCCGCCTGGCGGCGATCCCCGCCTTCGACGTCCAGTTCGGACCGGCGACGATCGACCCGGAAGCCGTCCTCCTGCCCGCTCAGCCCAGCGAACCAGTCCGAGCCGTCCGCAACGCCATCCGTGCCGCGATCGGCGACGTCCTCGGCGATGTACCCGAACAGGCCCACGGCTTCACGCCCCACATGTCCGTCGCCTACTCCGCCACCGACGGACCGAAAGATCCCATCGCTGAAGCGCTGGCCGAGCTTGATGCGGAGCCCGCACGTGCGCGCATCACCACGGCAGAGCTGATCGTCATCCATAGGGACAACCAGATGTACGAGTGGGAGCCCTACACAACCGTGCCACTGGGGTGACTGTCCAATGTGAAGACAACCCCACCTGCAGAGCCGTTCGGCCGCAGGGCCGGGCGGCGGCAGGGCCGGGCGGGCTGTAATCCCACTTGCGTCAGTGAGCACGTCACGTGTGAACGGTCACGTAATTCCCCGGGCCCGGCGTCACGTAATTCCCCAGGTCCTGACCTCGTCCATGTCTACTTGATCGAGGGCTTGTTTGTCTTGTCGGTGCCTCCTGCTCGGGGCCGCTTGTTGGGCCGGTAGCTGGGGCCGTTCATGATCACTTGGTGGCTGGTGTTGATCAGCCGGTCCAGGAGCGACTCGGCGACCACGGGGTTGGGGAAGAGCGGATACCAGTCGCTCGGCGCCCTGTTGCTCGTCAGGATCAGCGACCGGCCCTGCCGTTCGGAGACCAGCTCGTAGAGGTCGTCGGCCTGGGCAGCGGTCAGCTGGCGCATCGCGAAGTCGTCGAGGATGAGCACGTCGGGACGTACCAACTCGCGCAGACGCCGGTCCCAGGTGCGGTCCGCGTGGCCGCCGGCCAGGTCCGCCAGGACCCGACTGGTCTTGGCGAAGCGGACGCCGGCGCCCTGGCGGATGGCGAGGTGTCCGAGCGCCTGGGCGACGTGTGTCTTCCCGACGCCGACCGGTCCGAACAAAATTACGGACTCTCCGGTGTGCAGCCAGCGCAAAGCGGCGAGGTCGCGGATCTGGGCGGCGGGCAGCTTCGGGGAGGCCGCGAAGTCGAACTCCTCCAGGGTGACCTGCTGCTCGAACTTCGCCCGGAGCAGGCGGCGTTGGAAGGCGACGGTGTCGCGGCGGGTGATCTCGTCCTGGCAGAGCGTCTGCAGGAATTCCAGGTGTCCGAGCTCGCCGCCGTGGGCCTGGGCGAGGCGGGCGTCCAGGGTTTCCAGCATGCCCGAGAGCTTCAGCGCGCGGAGCGCGTCGCGCAGGGCGGTGTCCATGATGCTCATCACGCGACTCCTTCTTCGTGACGGTGGTCATCACGGTCGTCGTTCGTCATCCCGGGGGTCGCGGCGGTCGAAAAGAGCCGCGTCGGGCCGTGCAGGAAGGCCGCGGCCCCGCCGTCGCCGCTGGTCTCGGGGGCGGGTTCGGTCTCGGTGCCGGCGACGAGGATGCCCTTGACGGTGCGGTAGGACGGGTCGCCGACGAGGGTGGCCTTGGCGCAGGCGGCGTCCAGCCGGGCGTCGCCGTACTTCTTGCGCAGACCGAGCACTCCCTGGGCGGCGCGGAGCCGGTAGAGCGCGTTGACTTCCAGCAGGCCGTCGATCACCTCCTTGCAGGCGGCGCCGACCTGGACGGACTGGGTGCGGCACCATTGCGGGGTCCGCATATGGAACGCGATCTTCTCGGGCGGGTAGTCGCCGTGGTGGGTGCGTTTGCCCTGCTCAAGTGCCGCGTGGGTCTTGACCAGTTCGCCCTCGTGGAAGATCTGCACGAAACCGGCGGTGGAACGGACGTCGACGCGTTGGCCGATCAGTTTCCACGGCACCGAGTAGAGGGTGCGGCCCACCTTGATGTGAATGTCCGGGCCGACCGTCGCGGTGGACCAGCGGGCCAGCACGAACGGCGTCTTCGGCAGCGGCAGCAACGTCTCGGCCTCGACGGCCTCGAACACCGACAGCGGCGATGCCCCGCCCAGCGGCCGGCACTGCCGACGACCGGCGACCTCGCCCGACCAGCGGACCGCGTCGGCCTGCATGTGCTCCAGGGAGACGAACTCCCGCCCACGCCACCACGAATCACGTATATAGGGCATAGGGCGCTCGACGCGGGGCTTGTCTTTGGGCTTCAGAGCACGGGCTGGATCTACCAACGCGCCATAGTGCACGGCGAGTTCGGCATACGCCTTGTTGATTTTAGGGTCGTAGAGGTCGGGCTTGTCCACCCCGGTCTTCAGGTTGTCGGGCACGAGCCGCTGGGCGACGCCGCCGAAGAACTTGAAGGCTTCGACGTGCGACTCGGTCCAGGAGTGCTGGTCGAGATGGATGACCGGGCGGACGAACATGTGCCGCGAGCAGGCCAGGATCATCACGAACGCCCAGATCCGGTGCCGTTTCCCACTGCGCGGGTTGATCCACTGGCCGAGGAAGCCGTAATCGATCTGGGCCTCCAGCCCCGGCTCGACCTCGTCACGCAGGACGGTGACCTGCGAGCGGCGGGTCTCCTCGGGCAGCGTCGCCGATATCCACCGCCGCAAGCTGGACACCGACACCGTCAACTCGTGTTCGTCCCGCAGCCGTTGGTGGATCGTGGAGACGGTCACCGTCCCCAGCAGGCTCTTGATGTAATCACCGTGTTTGTCGATCTCCGGCCAGGTCACCTGCCGCAGCCGCACGTCGGCGAGCTCGGGGAACCAGCCCTTGATCAGCCCGGCCCAGTCCTGCTCGGTCATCACCGGGCCGCCCGGGGTCATCCCGGCGGCCTCCGCCGGGGCCAGGTACTTCCTGATCGTCTTGCGGTCCACTCCCAGCGACGCGGCCAGCTCACTCTTCGAGCGGCCCGCATACCAGTGGACGTAGATCTCGGTCACATCGACCACGTTGAACGTTCTCCTTGCCATCGTGCGCTTCCCTCGACCTCGAACCACTGATCGAGGAAGCGTGCGTCTTCTCGACGGCCAGGACTATGACCCCCGCCACCCGCGATCCCCCTGGGGAATTACGTGACCGCGAGGGTGGGGAATTACGTGACGCGGAACCCGCCTCACCTGGGGAATTTCGTGATCGCTCACAGTCACGACCGTCGAATCTGTCTGATCCGGTCCCAGGTCCGCCTGAAGTGGTCGGCCGGACCTCGAGTACGCGACGCTCCGCGGCCGCCAGGCCCTGCGGGATGCAGGTCACCCCCTCTTGATCCTTTCTGTCGTCCTGCGCGCCCGCGAACTTTGCAAAACAGCTGAGCATTGGAAGAACACCATGGCTGCCTGCGTCTCTGAGGCGTTGCGTGCGTAGTCTGAAACCTCCGTGCCCGTGATCTGGTCAGCTCTGCCACGATGTCTGTGATGGTGCACGCCTCAGGAAGGACAGCACATCACGGGATGGCTCCTCCACCGACCACACATCCGGACGCGTTCCCGGCGAGCCCTCCCTTCGATCTTGAAGACGCCGACGTCATCGCCGCCCACGACTGGGCGGCGTTCGAAGACGTCTCCGCGATGCGCGATCACTGGCAGCGACCCGGGTGGTCACCTGGCACGCGCGCGTACTACTGGCTGCTGTCGATCACGGACCCGGCCTTCACTGAACAGGCGGCCCTCTGCCAAGAGGCCGTCAGTGGCCTGGGCGCATTCGACCTGATCAGTCCGGGCGACTTCCACGCCACCCTCGGCCGGGTCGGTCTGGTCGACGACGTACACGAACACCAGCTGGATCGCCTCGTTCGCCTGGTGCGCGACGATCCTCCGCACGCATTCCCTCTCACGGCGATGCCGCTCACTGGGTCCCGCGGTGCCTTGCGGTACAGCGTGGCGCCCTGGACGCCTGTACTCGACCTTCACCGACGACTCGTCGCCGCATCCGCCGCGGCCGGCCTGCCCACGATGAAGCCCAGCGACCGCCTCCGGCCGCACATCGGCATCGGCTACTGCAACCAGCTGCTGCCGACCGGGCCCGTCCGAGAGGCGGTCGAGCCGCTCCGCGCGCTTCCTCGCGTGCACCTCCTGGTCGACAGAGTCGATCTCGTCGAGTTGAGGCGTGAGCCTGCCGCCTACAAATGGCGCGTCATCCACCCCGTCCAGCTCCCGATCAGCAGCGCGTCTGCGAACTGACCACCCAAGGCGCGAGACGCCGGGGCCGTCCAGCACGCTCATCGCTCATGCTGCAGCCTTGCCCGCCGCCGTCAGCCCCGGCTTGCGGGTGACAGCGTCTCCGGGTGCGGCACCTGCTTTGACGACTTGATTACCTGGGGCGAGGAGCAGCTGTGGCCGCTCCTCACGAAGCACCAGCACCCTCGGCCGCATGCCCCCGAACAGCAACCGAAGACGGCGAGGTAACGGCCGGCACCGCGAAAAATCTGTCCACAGGCAACCAGTGGCAGGGTCGTCAGTCCCGGTTGCGGCCTAACCAACTCCCCTGTCAGAAGGTTCGGTTCACCATGCTCTCGCCTTCCCCCGCCACCCAAGCCAGGCCACCACAGGCCCCGGTGTCCCCGTGGGTGATAGAGACCCACAGCGGTCTGCCAACGCTGACTTCCCCGGCGACCGCGAACGACCTCCAGGACGCGAACGCCCTGCACGCCCGATGCTCGCTGGAAACCCGGTTCGCTCGCTACGGATCCGCACGCCGCACCCTGTCGCGGACTGAGTGGGCGCACCTGATCAACCCGGAGCGTGGGATCACCTGGATCACGCGCCAGGACCGCGATCCCGCTGAAGCCGACGTTGTGGCACTGACCCACCTGATGCACACCGATGACGAAGGCGTCCGCGAACTCGCCCTGCTCGTCGAGGACTCGTGGCAGAGCGAGGGCCTGGGGACGGCCCTGGCCCGTCACGCCCTCGCAGTCGCCCGCGCCGAGTCGGTCCGGGAGCTCACGCTCCTGGTGGGGTCGGGCAACCGGAGGATGCAGTCGATCCTCCGGCGGCTCGGAGCCGCACTGCCCGCGGCGCACGGGACAACCGTCAACATCACCGTTCACGTGGGGACATGAGCCCGTGACCGCCCAGCAGATCCCGCCCGTCTCCCGCCCGGCGAGGGCGCCGTCCGTTCATCTGACGCGGCCGGACGGCGCCCGTTTGGCGCTCTATATCGACGGACCCGACACGCCTGACCTCGTCGTCGTCTTCGCGCACGGCTGGCAGGCCGCAGCATCCATCTGGGAGCGGCACGCCGACGAGCTCATGCGCCGGCACCCGGGCATCCGCGTCGTCCGGTACGACCAGCGAGGACACGGCGCATCCACCCCCGGTAGCGAGGAGCCGTCCATCTCCCTGCTCGCCGACGACCTACGGGCGATCGTCCAGGACCAGGCCCCCGACGGGCTCCCCGTGATCCTCGTCGGCCACTCGATGGGCGGCATGGCCGTACTCGCGCTCGCCGCCGACCATCCGCAGCTCTTCGACGATCAGGTGGTCGCAGTCGTTCTCGCCGCCACGACCAGCGGAGCCCTCGACCTGGCAGCCCCGCTCAACCCGGTCCACCGGCGGCTGCTCGGACTAACCCGGCACGCAATGGCCGCACTATGCCTGCGTGCTCCCCGGCCAGCCGAGCGCGTGCGCGACCTTGTGCGGCCCCGACCCTACCCGCAGCCGCCGATCGACATCGCGGCCCGCTGGTACCGGGCCTTGATGACGCACGACGTCACCACCCGGCTGGAGGCACTGAGACGAGTGAGGGTTCACCTTGTCGTCGGCGAGGCCGACCGCCACATCCCGCCCGTCCACGCCGTACGGCTGGCAGCTCAGATCCCCGGAGCCGTGGTCCACCTCGTTCCCCGGGGCGGCCATCGTCTGCCTACCCAGCACCCCAGAGAAGTCCAGGCCGTCCTCGTCCGGGCCTGCACGGAGGCCCTGGACCGCGTCACGGTCCGGCCGGGAGCGCCTCGGCGTCAGTCGACCGAGTCCGGTCAACGAGCTCACCAGGGATGAGCCGTTCGGCCTGTGGCAGCGCGGCACGCGCTGGTTCGATGGCCCGTCCGGTGACGACGCCCTCGAGTACAGGGGAGGGGCGCAGCATCTCCAAAATCCTCAGGCCCAGTTCGGCGGGGACGTCGGTGAGCTTGAGGTCCATGTGGGTGGCGTCGGCCCGGAGAGTCACATTGCCGGACGCCAGTACCGGTGTCGGACCTTGGCTGTACTGGCCGCCGTACCAGTAGGAGCGGGAACGTGCCGGCTCCGGGTGGCGAGGGCTGCCGGCGGCCGACAGCCCGGGAAGGACACCCTCCAGGCGCCGGTTCATCACGACCCTGGCGCGGCGGTTCTCCTCCGCGACACGCGTCTCCTTGAGCGCCTCTGCGAGGGTTTCCAGGTAGTCGGGCATAAGCCGGCGCACGATCTCGTCCGCGATGCGCAAGGCAGGGCGGTTCATGCCGACGGTGATCGGAGCCACCCGGGCACCGCCCCAGCAACTCGGGTAGATCCCGTCGATCGTCAGGCGCCGCCCGGCGTCGCCCTTGCGGTGGGTGTTCATGCGGACGAGGCTGACGCCGAGGTTGGCGGGATGGCGAAGGAGCAACGAGCCGTGCACGTTCCAGCCGGGCTCGTGGGTCCAGCCACCGCCCTGGATGTCCCGGTGGTTGAGCGTATCGACCAGGGCGCGGCCGAGGGCGTCGTAGTGGTCGCTGACCAGCTGCATCTCTTCGGAAGGGAGCATGTTCTCCTTACTGAACGGGGGAGAGGCGGGGGGCGGGCTTCAAGCGACGAGGGCAGGCAGGGCGTCCCGCGAATCGGCGACGGAGACGGTGAGCGACCGGTACTGCCGCTCCCGGGTGCGGTGGGCCCGGGCTCGCTGCTCGGCGGCGCGGTGGCGCTCGCGCAGTTTGCGCAGTTCCCGGCGGGCATCCGCACGCTGGCCGAGCACGTTGTCCTGGGCGGCGGCCAGCTGCAGCGCCTCGACGTCGGGGCGGGCGAGGTAGTGAAGTGCCAGGGCACGCAGGACGGCTGAGGCGCGGCGGGCGGTGGCGGACGGGGCCGAATGACCGGTCGTCCTGCTGGTGCGCACTCGGGCCGGCAGTTCCTTCGGTGCGGTTGCCGTGAGGTCATCGATGGTGTCCCGGTTCCATGCCCCGTTAAGCCGGACGCCGTTGACGGTCGGCTCGTGCTCTCGCTCGTCCTCGAAGTGAGCCTGACGGGCGTGCCCGTAGGCGACCCAGATGCCCTCGGGCAGGGGAAGCGGCCGGTAGATGTCCCGCCCGACGGTGAACCGGCCGTGCACCCGTGCGCCTGTGACCTCGTACACCACGCTTCCGCGGACGGACTCGTCCACGGTGACCTCGGTTACGCGGACTGATCCCATGGGCTGGCCGCGGTCGTCGACGAGCGGGAGCCGTACGGGCACGGGGTTGGGGCGCAGGACCGGGCGCGGGATGCGGCGGGCGATGCCGAGGACGGCGTTGAGTTTGCGCCGGGCAAGGGCCCGCTGCTGCTGGAGGTCGGCCGCCTCGGCCTCCGCCTTTGCGGCCTTCTCGGCCTCGTGCTCGGCGAGCGCCGGCGCCTTGACCTTGGCTGCGGACCTGAGCAGGGCTTCACGCTGGGGCAGCGTGTACCAGTGCCCGACGATCGCCCGGATCACGGCCTCGGTACGGCGACGGACAGCGGAGGTGAGCTGCCGGTGCACGTGGTTGTCACGGAGGTTGGTGGCGTACTGGCCGAGGAAATACCCGTCGGGCACGGAGGCCGGGTCGAGGTCGCCGGTCCAGCCGTGTACCCGGACGCCGTAGACGACCGGCTCGTCGGGCCGGTGTTCGTAGTAGCCGACAGGCTCGGCACCGTCGCCGTACTGCACGCGGACCGTGGAGGGAACGACGGTGCCGTCCTGGAGGTGCTCGGGTACGACGATGAAGGTGCCCCGGACGTGGGGAGCGCGTACGACGTAGCGGAGGCGACCGTGCGGTAGCGCTGTCACGTGGGCGATCAGCGTGCCGCCGTCGGCCAGCGGCAGCTCCGCGCGCGTCGTCAATGCGGTGGGGGACAAGAAACTCCAAGGGCTCGCAGGTGGGTTCGCCGGGTGATCTCGCCCGACGTCGGGACAGGAGGTCAGCGCGACGGCGCGAGAGCGCTGATCGGGCCAGGGGCGTGGACGCCTTCCGGGACATCCATCACGTGGCCGGTCCCTTCGCAGGCGTTGCAGGCCCGGACAGCGGCGTTTCGGACGAGGTCCAGCCAGAAGGAAACCTGCTGCTCCCACTCGGCGAGCGCCGTGCGGTAATCGGGACCGCTGACGTGGTCGGCGACCGGGAGGTACATCTCCCGCCGCACCAGCACCGGCTCGTTACGCCCCGACTTCAGCGGCCGGCCGTTGGCGCCGATGTACGGCACCCAGCGGGAGACCGGCTCCTCGAACGGGACGGCCACCGTGACGTACAGCCCGTTCGGCTTGCCCGAGCGGCCGTTGAAGCAGTGCTCGACATGCCCCAGGCGCCGGATGAGATCGCGCAGGTGGTCACGCAGACCCGGGATGTAGCCCGGAAAGCAGTGGTGGTACTCCGGGCGCTGCACCAGGGACTCCGGCATGGACGCAACCCACGGCGGACCTCCGGGCGCCGGCGGCTCCCCGCCCGTCAGGACGACGGTCCGGCCCTCGTACACGTACTCCTGCACGTCCCTGTCCTGGGTCACCTGCTCGTACAGGGAGTAGTAAGCCTCGCTGTGGCCGCTGTCTCCCAGGGCCTGGTGCCAGTCCTGAACGCTGAGGTACTCGGGGAAGCGCTCCGAGCGGGCCGAGAGGTCGGTGAGCCGGTAGCCGGTGACCGTCGGGCGAGGCTGGTAGGCCGCGGTGAGGCGCTCGGCCTGATGGCCGGTCACCCACCAGCCACCCGTGTCGTCACCCAGCGGCTGCATCGGCTCGCCGTCGGCGAGAACCGACGTGCGCAGGGAGGCCGGGAGCCCGGGCGGGTGCGGCAGGTAGTACAGCCAGCGGCCGTCGCCGTGCTGGATGGCGTAGTGCTGGAAGTTGGTTCGCATGTCTCTTTCCGTGAGCGGGCGGGATGAAGGCGCCGGGCGGGTTATGCGCAGGCCGGGACGGCGGGGTTGACGAGGTCGCGCAGGGTGCTGATCCGCTGCTGCGTCTCGTCCCGTGCGGCTTGGGCGCGACGAACAGCCTCTTCGCGCTTGGCGAGTTCGTTCTCGTACTCGCTCAGGAAGTGCTGCGCGGAGGCTCGCCGTGCGAGGTCGTCGAGCACGGGCCGGTCGTCGCGGTGGCTCCAGTGCTCCGCAGCGGCCCTGAGTACGGCGCGCGCGAGCTGTCCCGAGCGGCTGGGCAGGAGTTCGGTGCCACCGGACCGGGCCATGCGGTAGGCCTCGATCGAACCGAGGTTCTGCGTGTCGACGGCGCTGCGGCCGGCGAGCTCGATTCCGTGGACGGTCAGCGGACGTTCGTTGCGACCTATTCCGGTGGGGACGTTGTCGAGCCGCGCGAAGATGTACAGGTCGGCTCCCTGGGCAGGCGTCTGCGGGACGCTCGGGTCCGCGAAGAACAGAGCGGGGACCAGGACGACGCTGCCGCGCACGTGCGGGGCGGTGAGCCAGTAGCGCACTGCACCGGTGGTCGGGTCGGCCAGAAAGGTCATCCGGAGCGTGCCGAAGTCGCCGAGTTCGAGCTGGGTGTAGCGGTGGTCCAATGTGAGCCTTCGCTGTCGAGTCGTTGGGGAGGCAGCAGCGCGAGGCGCCGCCGGTCGCAGGAGAGCCGCCGAAACAGTCCCATTGACTCTTATGACTCTACATTGATCGTGTGGGGGATGCAAGCTTTAAGAGACGGTGAGTGTGTGAGGTGCTCGCAGACGCAGAACAGCCGGCTCGGCCCGTTGAGATCACGGACCGGCCGGCTCTAGCTGCACCGTCTCCGCATGACGAAGGCGGCGGTTCTGCAGACCGAGGGGGACGTCCTTTGAGCGGGCGTCCGCCGCGGGCTGCGGCGAGGACTTCTAGCGGGAGTCGACGAGTCGGTATTCGCGTGCGATGACCTGCGGCTTGCCTGAGGGGGTCAGCACTGCGAGGGCCTGGCCCTGCTGCTCGTCGGTGATCGTGTCCCGGCTGAGCGGGTTATAGATGGCTTCGGCCTTGGACGGGTCGATCTCATACGTCGAGGCGTACGCGCCCTTCAACGACCGGGTGATGGTGTGCGCGGTGGGGAACACGGTCAGCGCGCCCCCGTTCTTCAGCTTGAGGGCGTACACCTTCGGGTGCGCCGGGGCGGCGTACGTGAACTCGGTGGTCGCCTTCCCGCCGTTGTTGTCGTTGCGGTCCTTGTAGAACCGGACGCTCTCCTTCGCCGGCCGCGTGGGCGCCAACTGGGCGCCGGAGTGCTTCCCACCGGTTTCGAAGAGGTCCTCGAAGGCGACAGCCAGGTCGTCGGGTGCGAGGGCGCCCACCCGCCGGGACGGGTCGACCGCCGTGGCGAGACCGTTGCGGTCCACGGCGACCTCGGGAAGCGGCGTCGACTCGGCGTAGACCGAGGCCACCATCTTGTAGGTGCCGTCCACCCGGTCGAAGATCATCAGCGCTTCGTCCTCGTCGCTGCTCGAAGGCTTGCCGACGACCGCGAACCAGGTGGCCGTGCCCTCGCGGGGGAGCAGGTACTGACGATCGGTGTAGAAGAACGGGGTGCCGTAATCCTTCTGCTCCTTGGCGGACCACGTCTTCCACTGCGCGTAGTCGGCCTGGCTCTGTTCGTTGAGCTGACCGCCCTCGACCTTGCTGAGCAGTTCCCTGGCCTCCACCGTGCGAGCCTTGCTGGCCAGGTCGTTGGCCTTGTTGTTGGTCTTCTCGTACGCAGACAGCGCCGACTCGGCGAACTCCTTCGTCACCACCCCCTTCGGAGCAGGCGGGGACGCCGCCTTCGAGGTCCGGGGTTCCGAGGCGTCGGATCCCGAGCTGGACGCGCAGCCCGCGACGGTGATGGCCGTGGTCAGGCTGAGGGCGAGCACGGCCAGATGGCGCCGGCGCTTCGTGGTGGATCGCATGATGCTGCTGCTCTCCTGCTTCTGTGATGGGTGGAGACCGAGGTGTCGTGGAAGTGGTGCGGCATCTAGGCCGCGGGGACGTAGTTGCTCAGCACGCATCCGTCGACGGAGGCGCGATCGGTGCTGTAGCCGCTCGGCACGCTGAAATCGGTGTCGCAGGTCAGGAACCGGAGACCGGACCCCGCCAGCTCACGTACCGTGCGCCCATTGACCGGCACGACGGCGAAGTCCTGGCCGACGAGGAAGTCGGCGTTTCCGTCCTGCTTCACGGCGGCCTGGAAGCTCCTCATGTCGGGCACGGTGAGCAGTGCGACGGTGTCGGCGAACTTGTCCTCGCACACGGCGCGCTCGGAGATGCCCCATGACGGGTCCCGCGACTCTGTCTCGCCCCATGCGGGACTCTTGCCGGATGCGTCGTACTCGGGGCCCGGTGTCAGGTTCAGGCAGGTCGTGTGCTGGTTGAGGAAGGAGGCGGTCGAGGCCATGTCTGAGGCCGCCGGCGGGGTGTGGCGTATCTGACCGTCGCGGGCTGGGGAGCCCTCGCCGGTCGTGGAGTTGGCGTCGGCAGCCCCGCAGGCCGAGAGAGCCAGGGCCGCAATCGCGCTCAGGGCGACTGCGGACGGGCGGGCCAGCTGCCGGCCGCGGGAACTGCGGGTGGCGTATCGCATGGTGCTGCACCCCTCCTCGGGGGACCGGGTTCAACGGCTGAGCGGCGAACGGGAGATGGGACGGTGTGCCTGGACTGGCGCAGCCAGGCGTGACCCGTTGAACGACCGTAGGACTGCCTGCCTGTGGATAGATTTCGCACGGCGGCCCTCCGGCCGCCGGCGGTGATCGTCGAGCGTTGATCTGCTCTTCCGCTGACGGCTTGCCGGTTCACGCGGGATGGAGGCGGCAAGTCGGAGGCCCGTCGACCCGGTCCGCGCTGCCTGGGGCAGAGGGGGTAGCGCCGGCGGGCATCGGCCAGCCCTGAAGGGAGAGGGAGGGGCTGGCTGGAGCGCCGCACCCTTGGGGGTGAGGGGGCGGCTGGCTCGGCAGTCAGGGCGCCAGGGCGTCCTCGATGAGCTGGATCTCGCGCAGGAAGGCGGCGTGACCGGAGACGGCCTCGGTTGAGGTCCTGTAGCGGCGGGAATCGACCTCGTCGTCCACGATGGTGTCGAAGACCATCGTCTCGAACGCCATGCCATCCGGCATGGGATCGACCAACTCGATGGTGGAGACGGTGTAGCGACCGTCGGCCACATGGGCCCTGAGGGGGAGCGTGGTCGTCACGCCGACTCCTTCCGCAAGGAAACTGCATCACCTATTGACTCTTAAGACTATACAGTCCACTTCACACTGATGCAAGCCTTAAGAGTCGACATGGTGAGGTGGTCGGGCTTTCGGGAGCTGACAACCAGGACGCCAGCGAGCCGCGCCGCTACGCCGAAATCTATCCACAGGCAATTCGACCTAGCGTCCCCTGGTGTCGCCCCCGCGACGCAACCACCCATCCCTATCGATAGGGAGCACCATGCTCATACGCACGCGACTGGGCCGTGCAGCCGCCGTCGGCGCGCTCGGCCTCTCCGTGGCCGGCTCAGCAGTTGCCCTTGCGCCCGCAGCGCAGGCGGCGACGTCGGGCACCACGACCATCTCCTGTAGCGCCGTGAAGGTGCACAAGGCCCCCTCCAAGAGCTCCGCCACGGTGGGCATCGCCTACCGGAAGGACAAGGTCGTCTACGACCAGTGGGCCTATAAGAAGAGCCAGAAGACGTGGTTCACGCGGGGAACCGTCACCAGGAAGTCCGACGGCGTCAAGATCCGCGGTTACATGCTGTACGACTGTGCGAACCCCTACAAGACGAATCCCGCGCCCAAACCGCCGATCCCCAAGTAGCCGCCGGCGGGAGCCGAGGCCGCACTCGTCGATCGGTCACCACGGGCTCGCCCACGCGCTGAGATGGTAGGCCTCGACTTCCTCGTGATCGGCGCATCCCCGCCTTCAGCGACGCGTGATCCGCCCCGGCTCGGCAACCCCCATGGCCTGCGGCGCCGCCACGGCGCCGCAGGCCACTTGTCCGTCCGCCCGCGACATGAGGATCCACCACCATGACCACCCCACCTCCGCAGCAGTCTGCGGCCTCCTACGCGGCGACCGCCCCGCCTCTTCTCACCGGGCAGCCGACGTGCAGAGTCTGCGCGGCGTCCCCGGCCGCCCCGGTCACCTTCCGCCGGCACCAAGGCCTGTTGATCTGGCTGGGCTTCTCCAGCCTGACCGGCCCGTTCTGCCGCACTTGTGGCACCGCGGCATTCCGCGAGTTCACCAGCCGAACCCTCTGGCAGGGCTGGTGGTCGCCGTTCTCCCTCGTCATCAACCCCATCGTCCTCATCAGCAACCGCTTCGCGCTCGCTCGCGTGAACAAACTGACCGAGCCCGAACCGACCCCCGTTCCCCGGCAGCCGGTCTGGGCCCCGGGAACACCTGTGCTGCGCCGACGCAGCTCACTGGCCGCGCTCGTGCCGGCCTTCTGGGCGATCTGGGCCGTCACCGGAATCCTCATGCACCTCTCCTGAACGGCTCCCGCGACTGCAGTCGTTGAGAACGCTGACGGTCCGTCCGCTTCCACGGGATGATGGCGAGGCCGACGGCCGCACACCGGTCCGTCGGCCCCGCCAGGAGGAAGGACACCGTTGTGCCGCTCGACCTGAGCCTCGTAGGGACCGGCCCCAGGGAACCGCTCCTGAGGCCCCGCGAGATCTATGCCGCTCTGGCGAACCGGCCCTGGCCCTACCTTCGGCACGAACAGGGCGAAGTTCTTGAAGCGTGGTTCGACAAGCACCGCGACCGCCGGGACGTGGTGATCAAGCAGAACACCGGCGGCGGGAAGACTGCCGTGGGCCTGCTGATCGGACAGAGCACCTTGAACGAGGGAATTGGCGCCGCGGTCTACCTCGCCCCCGACCGGTACCTGGCCGCCCAGGTCCGCGCAGAGGCCCACAGAATGGGGCTCGCCGTGACCGACTCGGTGGACAACCTGGCCTTCCGCGGAGGCCGTGCCATCCTCGTGACCACTTTCCAGAAACTGATCAACGGCCAGTCGGTGTTCGGCGTGGTCGGCGACAGCCGGGACAAGCTTGACACCGGAATCGTCATCGTCGACGACGCGCACGCCGCGCTTGCCACGACCGAGGCACAGTTCCGGCTCACCATCCCCGCCGGCCATGCCGCCTACGATGCCCTGACCGACCTGTTCGCCTCCGACCTCAAGGCCCAGTCTCCCAAGGCGTGGGCGGACATCCAGGCGTCCGACTACACCGCTACGGTGCCGGTCCCCTTCTGGGCCTGGATCGGTCGGCAGGACGACGTCATGGCCCTCCTGCACCCGCACGCCGGCACCGACGGCTTCAAGTTCACCTGGCCCCTCATCGCCGGCGTTCTCGAACTCTGTTCAGTCACCGTCTCCAGCCGGGACATCCAGATCAGCCCGCCGTGCCCGCCGGTCTCGATGATCCCCGCCTTCGCCAACGCACGCCGTCGCGTCTACCTCACCGCCACGCTCGCCGACGACAGCGTTCTCGTCACCGACCTCGACGCTGGCCCCCAGGACGTTCAGCAACCCGTCACCCCGGGAAGCGCCGCCGACCTCGGCGACCGGATGATCCTCGCTCCCCTCGCCCTCAACTCCCACCTCGACCCGGAGGCCATCCGGCAGATGGCCCGCCAGTTCGCCGACGGAGACCGGGACGGCGACGGTACGCCCGAGGCACGACCGGTCAACGTCGTCGTCCTGGTGCCGAGCACGCCCGCAGCCGCACCGTGGCGACCGTACGCCGACCGGGTCCTGCACGCCCCCGACCTACACGACGGGGTGGGCGCCTTGAAGAGCGGACACGTCGGTCTCGTTGTCATGGTCAACAAGTACGACGGCATCGACTTGCCCCGCACGGCTTGCGAGTTGCTCATCCTGGACGGGGTCCCGCGCCCCATGGACGCCACCGAGCGTCGCGAGGCCGCGGTCCTCTCCGGCA
This sequence comes from Streptomyces zinciresistens K42, assembly GCF_000225525.1. Lineage (GTDB taxonomy): Bacteria > Actinomycetota > Actinomycetes > Streptomycetales > Streptomycetaceae > Streptomyces > Streptomyces zinciresistens. The sequence goes on from NZ_AGBF01000035.1 coordinate 44,338, forward strand.
GTCCGACGCTCCTCGCCCGCCAGATCCAACGCATCGAGCAGGGCATGGGACGCGGAGTCCGCGACAGCGAGGACCACTGCGCCGTGCTGCTGCTCGGCAGCCAGCTGGCTGTCGCGCTCCATGACCGCAAGCAGCGGGAGCTGTTCTCGCCGGCCACCCGCGTGCAGATCGACCTCAGCAGCAGCCTCGCCGACCAACTCGCCGGCAAGGGACTCGACGCCATCCGTGAGGCGGTCGGCCTCTGCCTGGACAAGGACCCGCAGTGGCGGGCACTGAGCCGCCAAGCCCTCGCCGGCGTCCACTACGCCGCCGGCGGCACCATGCGCCCCGAGGCCATCGGCGTCCGTGAAGCCTTCAACCTGGCCGCCACAGCCCGATACAACGACGCCTCGGACCGGCTCCAGAAGGCCATCGGCGCGGTGACCGACCGAGCCGTACGAGGCTGGCTGACCGAACAGCGAGCCGCCTACCTTCACCACGTGGACCACGCGGCCGCCCAGCGCCTGCTGGCCAAGGCGCTGGACGACAACCCGTTCGTCCTGCGACCGGCGAGCGGCGTCACCCCTTCTCAGCTGCGTCCCGCCGCCGTCCAGGCGCAGGCCGCGGCCGCCTTCCTCGACGGCGCCTACTCCGACGGCACCTCGCTCGGCCTGGCCGTCAACGCCCTCACCGAGGACGTCATCTGGGGCGACGAGGAACGCAGCGACGACGCCGAGCGCGCGTGGGAGCGGCTCGGCGAGCACCTCGGGTTCGTCAGCACGCGTCCCGAGAAGCAGTACGACAAGGGCCCGGACAACCTGTGGGTCCTCGGGCCTGGGCGGCACGCGGTCATCGAGCTGAAGACCGGACGTACCACGGACACGATCGTCAAGCACGACCTGGACCAGCTCGGCGGAAGCGTCCGCTGGGACCAGCAGACCTACCCCGACGTCACTCAGCAGATCGCGGTGATCGTCCACCCGAGCCGTACCCCGCACCGGCAGGCGATCACCATCGACGGGATGCGCGTGGTCACGCAGCAGAAGTGGGAGGAGCTCGCCGCGGCCGTACGCAACTGGGCCGAAGCGCTCACCCACGGGCAGCACCGCTGGAGGGATCCGCACGCCGTCGCCGAGCAGCTGGCCCAGCACAAGCTGACCGCCGGCCTGATCTTCACCACGTACGCCCAGGTCCCGGCCTCCCCGAACGGGTGACGGGCCCACCCGAGCGCTCGGCCTTACGGGATCGCTCGGCAGACTGCCGTCAGAGTCACGATGAGGCCGGCCCCTGCTCCCGGGGTGCCCTGTTCCCGACGTGCACGCGACACCGCAGGCAACACCCTGGGGTTTCACTCCTCCGGCCGAGCGAGATTTCCGTGGCGATCGCGACACGCTGGGGTAATTCGGTGATGTTCGCTTGTATGGTGAGTGACCGATGATCAGCAATCAGTGAGGGGGCCGGGCTTTCCGGCAGGTCCAAGGGGGTGGTCGCGGTCAGTCCTTCACCGACCCCGGGTCAGACGGCGGTGCGAGTCCTGTTCATCCTTGACCGACTGGGTGAACCGTGCGCCGACTGGCCGCAGGTGCCGGACACGGCCGTGCGGGCGATTCTGTCCCAGCGCAAGCTGCAGAAGCTGGACTTCCTCGTACGCAACCCCGACTACCTCGCGGACCTGATCATCTCGAGGTGGCAGGACGGCAGCCTGCCGGCGGAGCGGCTGCTCGACGCCCGAGCCGTGTTCAAGGAACGCGAGCCGGAGCTGCATACCTACCGGATGCTCCGCAACGATCATGGAGCCTACGAGGTGCTCGACAACGCTCTGAGCGTGCTGCGCCACCTGGGACTCATCGCCGTACGGCGTGCAGGGCGCGTGTCCGACGAACGCGTACGCCGCAGGGACTACTTCCTCCTCCATGCAGGCGCGGAGCAGGCCCAGCGGCTCCGGGAGAGTGAAGAGGTCCTCGCCTGGTACGACCAGCAGACCGCCTACGTGGCGGCCGCGGTCGAGGGGATGACCGGAGCCCAGCTGAAGGCACAGCAGTACGGGCAGCCCGAGTACGCCGCCACCCTCGTGCACCAGGTGATCGGCGGCATCAGCGAGCGGGTCCGGGAACGACTGGACGCGGCACTGGCCCAGGAGGGACTGGCATGAGCACGGAGGGCGACGCCCTGGGCCCGGTCGAGGCGTGGCTGGAGGAGATTGCGAAGGCGGCCGGCCAAGAGCTGGACGTGGTCAAGGCGGTCCTCGCCGAGCACGGCGTGCGCCCGCAGACCGCACTGCCGCGGCCGCACTCGCTGCGGGTGACCGAAGTGGAGTTCGAGGGCGTGCGCCCAGCGCCAGCCGGGGACCACGGCAGCGACGCCGGCGAGGAGGGCGAGCCCTTCCACTTCCAGTGGAAGCTGGGACCGGGCGTCTGGTGCCTGGCCTCGTCGGGCAAGAACGAGGCCGGCAAGTCCAGCGTCTTGGAGATCGTCCTGTGGTGCCTGCGCGGCCGCAGCGGGCTCCAGCGCGACGTGCAGAGCTGGCTGCGCCGAGTCCGCACCGAGTTCGTCCTCGACGACGAGACCCTTGTCGTCGAGATGACCGTCAGCAACAGCAAGCCGGCGGGGACCGTGATCTCGAAGGAAAGCGGACTGGCGCTGTTCTCCTTCGACAACGCCGCGACGTTCGAAGAGCTGATGGACGCCTTCATGCTGGAGCGCCTCGGCCTGGAGCCGCTGCGCACCCAGCAGAAGCGGCCCGAAGGAGTCGACGGACCGCCGCTGACCGGCGAGTTGTCCTGGCCGGCGTACGCCAGCGCACTCCACATCAACCGCTCCGGCCTGGGCCACCTGCTGGGCAACGAAGCCCGCAACGCCCTGCCGACCCGGCTCCTCGAACTCTTCCTGGGAGCGCCCTGGGCCGCCACGATGGTCTCCGCCGCGGTCGCGCAGAAACTCGTCGCGGCGCAACTGTCCGCCGCCAAGGCCCGCGCCCAAGCCGAGGCCGACGAACGCCAGAGCAAGATCGACGAACTCGACCACAGCCTCCAACAGGCCCAGGACCGCTTGGACACCCTGCCCGACCTCGGCCAGAACGCCGTCGACCTGAACGCCTCGTACCAGGCCCTCACCGAGGCGACCGAAGCGGCCGGCAACGCGCAGCGCGAACTCGCCGAAGCCCGCACGCAGCACGACGAACTCGAACAACAGCGCCAGTCCCTTGCCGCGCTGGTCCACGCCGCGCACGAAGCCGCCCTCGCCAAGGCCTTCTTCCACACCCTGAAACCGACCGTGTGCCCCCGCTGCGACGCCCAGGTCACCCAGGCCCAATGGGCCCGAGAGGACGAAGGCCACTGCTCCCTGTGCACCTCCACGCTCCACCCGGCCACAGCGCAGTACGACGGCACCCCGGCTGACGACGACGGCCTCGACGACGTCGACGACGACCAGGAACTGCGTCAGACACTCGCCCAGGTCCAGCAGGCCGTCGAGACGGCGGCCGCAGCACTGGCCGACAAGCAGGGCAGAGCCACCGAAACCACAGCCGCGCTCAGCCAGGCCCAGAGCGCGCTCCAGGACGCGCTCGCCCGCCCGGCAGCGGGCGACCGCCGCGCAGCCGAGCTCGAGGTCGCCCGGCTGCGCGGCGCCCTCGACGAACGCCGAGGGCGTTTCGACGACCTCGGCGACCCAGCTGGCCTCGCCCCCCTCCAACGGGATCAGGACATCCTCAAGGCCGCCGAGAAGGCCGCCCACGCCCGCCGCACGCAGGCCCTCAAAGAGGTCCTCCAAGCCGTTCAGACCGACATCGTCACGATGGGGCGCCAGCTCGGACTGGAGATGCTCGAAGCCGTCGAACTCGGCACCAGCGCCACCCTGAAGGTCTGGAAGGGTGGCCAGCACCAGCCCTACGGATCTCTCACTGAGGGCGAGCAGCTCCGCCTGAAGATCGTCACCACCACCGCCCTCCTGCGGCACGGCATCCGCACTGGCGTCGGCCGGCACCCGGGACTGCTCATCATCGACTCGCCCGGGGCCGAAGAAGTCGACCGCGGAGACCTGGAACTGATGCTGCAAGGGCTCGTCCAACTCACCGAGACGGCGCCACAGCTCCAGGTCGTGATCGCTACCGCCCGCGGCCAGGAGGTGGCCACGGTCATTCCGGCGGACCAGCTGCGCCTGGCCCCGGCCGGGGAACGATTGTGGTGACCATCCCGTTCCGGGCGCCAGCCCGGCCCTCTATGCTCCACAGGTCGCTGAGCGCAGTGAGGAGATGTTGACCGGTGTCCCCTGGCGCTCCCGATCCGCTCCAACCGCTGGTAGACGCCTACCGCACCGGCGCGCCCACGCCGTCCCTCGCCGACCTCGGCGGGCTCGGCCACCTCCTGCAGGACACCGACACCCTGCTCGACCACGACGAACTGCCCATGCTCGTCGCCCTGATGTGCACCGACCAGACAGCCATCCAGGACGACCAGGCCCGCGCCTTCCTCCTCACCGCCGCCGAGTCCCCGCAGGACCCGCTCCGCCTGGAGGGCGTCATCACCTCCCTCCTCGGATGCCCCGAAGCCGTCCACGAACTGGGCGACGACCTAGCCGACATCTGGCTGGACGCCAGCCGCAGCCACACCGACCTCCTCGGCGGCATCGCCCTGGAAGGCACCGCCCGCATCGTCCTGTCCGGCGGCGCCGCCGAGTACGGACTCCTGGACCGGCTACGCCGCCTGAACCGACAACAGGAACTCGCCCAGATCGACGACGACTACGCCCTGCGCACCGTCAGAGTCGCCGGCGCCGTCGCCGAGCACTTCGACTCACCCGACCCCGCCCGCCTCCTGAACCAGCTGGTCGAACGCGACGACGTCGCGGAGGACGCCGCCTTCGAACTCGGCATGCTCGCCCTGCGCCAAGCACTGCACACCGACGACCCCGCCCGCGCCCGCCCCCTCCTCCTGGAAGCCCGCCAACACCTCGGCGACGCCCACCAGGATGAAGAGCGCCCCGACGCGGCCGCCTTCGGTGCGGCAATTGACGCGATCCTCGCCTACTCCGCCGGTGCTCCCCTCCCCGAGGCCGCCAGGACCCAACTCGACGAAGCCGTCCTGGAGCTGCGCCTCAACCTCTTGGGCCTGCCGCCCGGATGGCGCACCCCGCGCCTGGACACCCTCACTGCCTGGCAACACCTCCTCGACACCCTCACCCGCGCAACGGATTCGGACCGCCCGGGAGCCTGGCTGCACGCAGCCGGTGTGATCAGCGACCTCGTGGACGTCTACACCGCCCACCGCACGCTCGACCTGTTCGCCCCCTCCCCGGCCTGCCCGCACACCGCCCAGCCGGGCCCCGCGACATCAGCGGCCACGCACGGCCTGCACGCCCTCCTCGCCCCCCGAGTCGAGGCCACTCTCCTCGCTCACGAGGGTGGACTGGCCCTCCTGGACGAATGGCTTGAGGAGCTCGCCGAAGACCCCGGCCGCGATCAGGACCCGACCACAACCCTCGTCCGGGAGCAGGCAGCTCGGCTTCGGGAGGCGCTGGACACAGGCGGTGGTTCTCCGCCCCCAAAACCTGACTGCCCGGCGACATCGCTCGCCGGGCTCGGGCTCTCCACCGCGGACACCGAGCACCTGCAGAACCTGCTGGCGGACACCCCGGAACTGAGAGACCGGATCGACGCGATGCTCGCCGCCCGGAAGGCCGCTCTGCCAGTCGACGAGGTGCCGATCATCGCCACCGTGTTCCGCAACACCCATCAGCAGCTGAAGGCACAATGCCCGGACGGGTATGTCGGCCAGTTCGCCGCCGACGTGGACCGCATGCTCCTGCGTCTGCTCCGCTTCGTCGACCTGAGGCTGTCCGAGACACAGAAATACGGCGGAGAGGCGCGGGCCTACCTCCGCCAGCTCAAAAAGGACGAAGACAAACCGCGGGAAGCCGAACTCGGCCGCGACCTGCGGGACTTCCTACGAGGCCAGGGCCTGCGTGTACGTATGGAAGAAACCAATGTCGGCGGCGGGCGCGTCGACATCGCCTGGCAGCCGAACACCGAACTCATCACCCTTGAGCTCAAGCGGGACTGGGCCGACTCCTCCTTCGACGCCTACGCCGCCGCCTACGGGCCCCAGGCGATCTCGTATCAGGTCGCCGGCCCGCCCGTGAACTTCCTCGTGGTCCTGGACCTGACCCCGAAACCACAGGGCCTCGCGGCCATCCCGGCGTGTATCGAGGTCCGCACCCTGCCCGGCCCCGCCGGTGACCCCCGCCCCCGCACCCTCATCATGGTCCGCGTTCAGGGCAACAAGCGTGACCCCAGCGGGG
>NZ_AGBF01000034.1 GCF_000225525.1 Streptomyces zinciresistens K42
GACGTGCGGTGATGACGGCGGCCAGGTCCGCTCCCGCCCGCAACAGCGCCACGGTCCGGTCCGCGATCCTGTCGAGCCGCTCGGCCAGGACGCGCCCGGTCGCCTCCAGGCCCTCGCGCCGGTCGAGCGAGCCCATCACCTCGCGCACCTCGGGGATGCGGTAACCCGCGTTCCGCAGCGCGGCGACGATCCGGGCCGCTCCGACCGCGGACGGGCCGTACCGCCGTGCTCGCAGCGACGTGACCCGCTCCGGCGTCACAAGCCCTTCCTCCTCCCAGAACCGCAGGGTCGAGGGGCGGACGGCCAGGGCGCCGGCGAGCTCGGTGATCGTCATCGTGTCGCCGTCCCGCCGCGCCGCCCGTCCGCCCGCCTCGGCGCGGATCGCGCGCAGTGCCTCCTGTGCGCGCAGTGCCTCGTCACGCTCCCGGGCGAGCCGCACGTGCAACTCGTTGACGGCCGAGGCCGCCGCCGCGAGCGGCTTCTCCCACAGGTCCGGCAGCAGGCGCCGCGCCGCGACCGGTCCCGCGGCCGCCGCGGTCCCCCGGTAGGCGCGCAGGGCCAGCACATGGCGGCCGGTGTAGGAGCGGTAGCCGTTGCCCGACCGTGCGGCGGGCGGAGTCACCCCCAGCCGCTCCAGGTCGCGCACCTGCTGCACCGAGTAGCCCGAGGCCCTGGCGACATCGGCGGTCCTCAGCGGCACGGGTGACGCCTCGCTCCCCGGCTCGTACATCGGCGAACCCCACATCAGCACTTGAAGGTGATGCTTGAACCATGAGTATGGAACAGATCATCGCGACGGTGCGCGGCTTCGACGGTGCGTTCGTGCTGGTGCCCGAAGCCGGCGGGGGCCTGCCCGAGATCGCCTGGGGGGACGCGTTCTGCTACTACGCCCCGGACGGCCGGATGCTGGAGAAGACCCAGCCGTACGCCACGGCCGTCACCAAGGACCACCCCTACGACAGCGCCAGTGACCTGGACCCCCCGGGGCGCTGGCGCGTGAACATCCACGTCGGCCGCACGCGGGCCGAGGAGCTCGTCGGACCGCCGAGGCGTGCCGACGACGGCCCCGTCGACCACACGGCCGCCGACACGGTGCTGCCGCACCCCGTCTACGGCGCGCTCGGCTGGATCTGCGTCGTCGATCCCGGCCCGCGCACCACCGACCTGGTCCTGCGGCTGCTCCGCAGTGCGCACGAGGCGGCGCGCGCCCGGCACGAACGCGGGGCGGAACGCCGGACCGGCCGCACCGACTGAGACGCCGCCGGAAGGGCGACCGCGTCCTCCCCGTCGGCCGTGCGGGCGTTTGGCCCCGGCAGGGCACGAGCCCTGCGGCGCACTTTGCGGCACTCACACGGCGCGCCGTCCCTCACGGTGCCCCGACGTCCGCCGCGGGCACGAAGGGCAGGGCGCGGACCGGCGGTGTGGCCGCGGGGATGCGTTCGAGCACGCCCCCCGCGTAGACGTCGTACAGGGGGAGGGTCTCCAGATGGACGTAGCCGATGTGGCAGTCGCAGACCGCCAGGGGGCAGGCACGGGGCCGCAGGGCCGCGCGGTACGAGCCGTCGTAGAGGTTGCCGAGTTCGGCCGGGACGAAGTGGCAGCGGCGGACCGTGCCCTCGCCGTCGACGGAGATGACCGACTCGCCGGTACGGCAGGGGAGTCCGGCGCTCGCGTGGGGGTGGCGGCTGTAGGGGAAGAGGGGGTCGAGCGCCGTCCACGCGTCGGCCTCGCCGTCCTCGTAGGTGTGACCCTCGGCGGCGTTGATCCACAGGTACACGTGCGACGGCAGGTCGGCGCGCAGACGGCGGGCGAGTTCCAGGTGTTCGGCCAGGCCGACCACGCCGACGCTGTGGCGGACGCCGCGGTCCGCCAGGTCGCGGCACTTGGCCAGGAAGCGGTCGTACGGCGTCTGCCCCGGGTGGTAGGTGCACCACAGGGCGAGGGTGTCCGGGTCGGCCTCGGCGAGCCAGTCGGTGCGGCAGCTGAGGTTGGTCTGGACGGCGACCCGCCGGATGTGCGGCAGATGCGACAACTCGGCCAGGGTGCGCCGGTACCAGGAGCGGACCAGGCCCTCGCCCCACGGGGTGAACAGCAGGGACAGCCGGTCCTCGCTGCCGGCGGCCCACCGGGCGAAGCGCTCCAGCGCGGCGCGGTCGGCGCGGAGCTGGGCGGTGGTGTCGCGCCGCTTCGCGAACGGGCAGTAGGGGCAGTCGTAGTCGCAGGAGGCGAGCGGGCCGCGGTAGAGGACGGTCAGATCCATGGCGGGGCCCCTCACTTGCGCTCGTAGGCGGCCATGGCGGCCCGCACGGCGGGGGAGAACAGGTCCGGTCCGACGGCGTCGGAGTGGGCCAGTCCCTCCGCGGTCAGCCGCAGGCGGGCCGGGTCGGCCTGCGTGAGCCAGCCCCGGTCGGCCATCCGGCCCAGCTCCGGACCGAAGTCGTCGAGGGGCGCGGTCCCGAACCGTGCCCGGTAGTCGGCCACGGGCAGTCCCTCCGCCTGGAGGAGGGACTGCAGCAGATGGCGGCGGCGGGCCTCGTGCGCGTCCACTGCGTAGCCGACCTCGGCGCGGGCGAAGTCGGACGTGGCGACGTAGTCGTCGATGATGCCGCGGATCTCGTGCATGCCGACGGCGTAGTCGAAGGAGTAGTGCAGGCCGGACGTGTAGGAGCGGGCGCCGCAGCCCAGGCCGATCATGCCGTCGCTCTGGCAGGCGTAGTCGTCGGCGCCCTGCGGCGGGGCGTCGGCGCGGCGGAACATCCGCATCGACTGCTGGCCGTAGCCGTGGGCCAGGAGATGGTCGCGGCCCGCCCGGTACAGGCTCAGCCGCTGCGCGTCCCAGGCCGGATCGGGACCGTCCGCGGCCGCCCGGTGGCGGTCGAGACCGGTCAGGGGCCGGACGTAGAGGGGATAGAGGTACAACTCCTCGGGCCGCCAGGCCAGGGCGGCGTCCAGGGAGGCCAGCCAGCTCCGCTCGGTCTGGCCGTCGATGCCGTAGATGAGGTCGATGTTCAGCACCGGGATGGCGGTGTCGCGGATCCGGGCGAGCGCGGACTCTACGTCGGCGCGCCGCTGCGGCCGTACGGCGGCCCGCGCCTCGGAGTCGACGAAACTCTGCACGCCCAGGCTCAGCCGGGTGGTGCCGCGCTCGGCCAGGACGGCGAGCCGGTCCGCGGTCGCCGTCGCGGGCGAGGACTCCACGGACAGCGGCACCGCGCGCAGGTCGGCACCCATGCGCCGCTCGGCGATGTCGCACAGGCGTTCAAGTTCGGGTGCGGTCAGGAAGGTGGGGGTGCCGCCGCCGAACGCCGCGGTGGCGAACCGCACCGGCCCGTCCTCGCCGAGCGCCTCCCGCACCGCGACGGCCTGCCGTTCCAGCGCGTCCAGATAGGCGCCGGTCAGACCGTCCGGCGCACCGATGCGGGTGAAGAGGTTGCAGAAGCCGCAGCGGACCTCGCAGAACGGTATGTGCAGATAGAGGGCGAGGGCGCTCTTGTCCTGCGCCGCCCACAGGGACCGCAGCGCGGGCCGGCCGGACAGCGGCCGGTAGGCGGTCTTGTGCGGGTAGGCGTAGACGTAGTGCTGGTAGGGGCTGGTGAGCTGGGCGGTCGTCATCGCTGGGCCTTGCCGGGATCGAGGAAGAAGTGGGCGTAGGGCACGGTCCACACCGAGGGGTGGCCGAGGCGGTGGCCGGTGTAGCCGTCGTCGCCGTAGGCGGTCCCGTGGTCGGAGCAGACGACCGCGAAGCAGCGGCGCCTGGAACTCATGGCGGCGAACAGCCGCCCGATGTGCCGGTCGACGTACTCCAGCGCCGCGGCGTGCGTCTGCCGGGTGTCACCCGCCTCACGCGTCGCACCCGGCAGATGGAACCAGTTGGGCTGGTGCAGGGCGGAGACGTTGACGAACAGGAACAGCCTGCGCTCCGCGGGCAGGGCGGCGACGACCTCCTCGGCGCGGGCGACCTGGTTCTCGAACGACCGCGGCGAGGTGACCCCGAACTCCGGCTCCCAGTGCGACTCCTGGAAGAGACCCGGCAGTACGCCGCCCAGCGGGCCCTGCTTGTTGAAGAAGCCGACGCCCCCGATGCACACGGTCCGGTAGCCCGCCCCGGCGAGCCCGGAGACGAAGTCGGGGCTCTCGTACACGAAGGTCCGCTCCGCCGTCGTCTCGCTGCCGGCGAAGCTCGCCGCGAACAGCCGCGGGTGCGGCCCCGGTTCGGCCGGGGTCGGCAGGAAACCCGCGAAGATCGCCTGGTGCGAGGCGTAGGTGAAGCTGCCCGGCGCATGGCGCTTCTCCCAGCGGCCGCCCGGCAGACGGCGGGCCAGGTTCGGAATGCGCCCCTCGGCCGCCAGCTCGACGGCCACGTCGTGGCGCAGCGTGTCGAGGGTGACCAGCAGGATGTCGTGGTCCCCGACGACCTCGTTCATGTCGGGTTCAGGCATGGGGTGTTCCCGTTCTGTGCGGAGGGAGCAGGCCGGCCGCGGCCGGTGTGCGCAGGGCGGCGGCCACCTGCGCGGCGTAGGTGTCCCGGTCCTCCGCGCCGCTGCCCGGCAGCCCGGTCAGGCCGGGCAGCAGGTCGCCGAAGGCGTTGACCTCGCCGACGAAGACCCTGCGCCAGCCCACCGCGGGCAGCAGGTCCACACCGACGCACAGTGTGCCCGGGAAGCAGGACGCGGCCCGCTCGCACACCTCCAGCAGGTCGGGCCAGCGCCCGCCCGCCGCGACGACGGCGTCCCGGACGGCGGCCAGGTCGCCGCGGCTGCCGCCCAGGTGCAGATTGGTCAGCGGCGTACGGCTGGTGCGGACCACCGCGTGCGTGGCCCGGCCGTCCACCACGACCACGCGCAGGTCCGCGGCCCGGCCCCGCTGGGACGCCTTCGGCACCCAGCGCTCCAGGTGCAGCCCGTCGGGCGCGAGCGCGTCGACGACGGCGGCGATGTCCCGCTCCCGGTCGTAGCGGCGCACCCGCAGGGAGTTGTGCAGGGCTCCGCCCGGGGCGATCTCGACGGACGTGGTGGCCCGGATCCGGCCTGCGCCGCCCGACTCCACGGCGAGGACCCCCGACGCCGACGACCCGTGCGCGGGCTTGACGAACAGCCGCGGCATCCGGTGCTCGCGCATCAGGGTGCGTACGTCGTCCCAGCCGCGCACCGCCGCGCCGTCCGGGCCCGAGGTGGGGGAGGCGGGCACGGGCACAGCCGCGCGGGCGAGGACGCCGTGGCAGGCGCGCTTGTCGAACAGCACGGCCAGCTCCCCGGGGTCGTCGAGGCGGACACCGCCGCGCAGGGTGCGCAGCGCGGCGGTGAAGCCTGCGTACCACCGGGCGGAGCCCTCGACGAGGGTGGGTTCCGCGTCGCCCCGCAGGAGCCGGTCGACCTCGCTGTTCTCGCCGGGGGAGTCGATCCGCACGATCTCGTCCGCGGCGAAGCAGGCTCCCCCCTCGCGCAGGACGTCCCGCCAGGCGACGACGCGCGGGCCGGGCAGGCCGGCCGCGCGCACCGCGTCCGCGAAGAGGGACACCCGCCGGTTCTCCGGGTTGCCGACCACCGCGAACCGCGGCCCGGTGTGCGGAGAGACCGGCCGGGCCGTGGACGGTGTGCTCACTCGCCCACGGCGACGTAGCGCCAGACGGTGCCGTCGTCCTCGGTGTCCTCCTCCGCGTCGTCGCGGTCGAGATCGACCTGGACGCCGGCGGCCTCCAGGGTCTGGCGGACCCGCTCCTCCACGGCCGCGCTCAGGTAGTGGTGGTGCAGGTCCAGCTTCTTGAGGTGGGTGAGCGGCTGGCCGCTCAGCAGCGCGCCCGCACCCTCGTCGGTGAGCACGCCCATCGACAGGTCCAGCACCTCCAGGCGGTCCACCACGGGAGCCGCCGCGACGGCCGCCGCCACCGCGTCCTGCATCTCGCTGTTGCGCAGGGCCAGATGACGCAGCCGCGGCAGGCGCGCGCCCGACAGGATCGCCTCCAGGTCCGCGGCCTCGCTGTCGCCGCCGTAGTCGGGCGTGCCCAGCCAGAGGTCCAGGTGCTCCAGCGCGGGCAGGTCGCTCGCGCCGATCCCGCGCACCGCGCCGACCGGCAGCCCGCCCGTCTCCACGACCAGCTTGCGCAGCGCGCCGTGGCGCAGCGCCGTGAACTCCAGCCCGGTACCGCCGCGGACGCCGAACTCCTCCAGCGCCTCGAAACCGGCGAGGAGGGGGGAGACGTCGGTCTGGTTGATCCAGGAGATCTCGCACTCCTCCATCACGATGTCGCCCAGGAACACCGCCCGCAGCGCGGGGAAGCGGTCCCGGGCGGCCAGCAGCGCCTCGATGACGCCGGAGGGGTCGGTCTCGTACGCCTCCTGCCAGGCTCCGACGACGAGCGCCTTCACCCGGGTGGTGTCGACGGCGGCGCTGAACCGGGCGAACGCCACCGGCCAGTCCTCGTCGGCGTCGTACACGTCGCTGGTGATCCGCCAGGCGACGGAGTCCGGCTCGGGCAGGTCGTCGGTCGGGGCGCCCGGCACCGGAAACGTGTGGACGGGCAGCCCGTGGAACGAGTCGAGGTGGTCACCGATGGTCATGCTGCCGCTCCCGAGGAGGAAGAGTGTGCGGTCTGTGATGCCGCAGTTCTACCAACACCCACTGACAACGCGGTGGGCCGGGTCGGGACAGGGGCCGTTGTCAGTGGTGCCGCCTACGGTCGTGGTCATGAGGCCGGTGCGAGGAGCGCACCCGGCGGTGAGGGGACAGCCATGTACCGACAGGGAGACGTGCTGATCGTGCCGGTGGCGCAGGAGGCGGTGCCGGCCCATGTGGAGCACGCCCCGAGGGAGCGGCGCGACGGCCGGGGCCGGCTCGTGCTGGCGCTGGGCGAGGTCACCGGCCACGCCCACGCGGTCGTCGGCCCGGGGGAACTGATCCGCGAGCCGGGACCGTTCGGCCCCCTGCTGCTGCATCTGCCGCAGGGCGGCCGGGTGGTGCACGAGGAGCACGCGGTGATCCCGCTGCCGAAGGGCTGGTTCCGCGTGATCCGCCAGCGGGAGTACGTGCCCGGCTCGGTGCGGATCGTCGCGGACTGAACACGCGCGCGGACTGAAAGCGCACGCGGGGCACACACGTCGGACGCGCACGGAAAAGCGCGGAGAACACGCACGGAACGGCGAGGGGCGGAAGGGCACATGAGCACGACCGAGATCGGGATCGATAACGGCGGGGCGCACGAGGGGGCCGAGGCGGCGGCCGACTCGTCGGGCGAGCTGGCACGCTGGCGCACGTGGGCGGCGGCGACCGGCCCCGCCGACCGCGCGGCCGCCGAGGACGGCGTACGACGCGCCTACCGGCTGGCGGGACTGCCCGAACCGGAGCGCGTGGTGTGGGCGGGCTCGCCGCGCGAGGCCGTCACCCTCGTCCGGGAGGCCGGGGCCGAGCGCGGCCCGAGCGTCCGCGACGCGGTGCGCAGCGCTCCCTGGGCGCGGCAGCGGCGCTCGCTGCGCACGGAGTTGGGCGCGGCGGGCTGGTCCGCGCACTGGGCGGCGACCGGCGGACGGCTGTGGGAGGCCACCCACGCACTCGTGGACCGCATCCGCTCGGGCGTCGTCGAGGACCTCGCGGGCGGGGACACCGGCAAGGAGGCCGCCGAGATCCGGGTGATCCTCCTGGACGCCGTCCTCGGACAGCACGACGCGCCGTGGCTCGCCGCGTTCCCCGGCGACGACGGCCCGCTCGACGCGCTGACGGCGGTCTGCGCCGGCGCCGGCTGGTGGTGGCCCTACGCCCGTCTCGCGGTCCTGTCCGAGCGGCCCGTCGCCCTGCACCGCGACGAGGCGGGCCGGCTCGACCACGGCGGCGGCCCCGCCCTCGCCTACCCCGACGGGTTCGCCCTGCACGCCTGGCGCGGGATGCCCGTCCCGGCGGCCTTCATCGCCGAACTGCCCACGCTCACCCCGGAGCGCATCCGCGCCGAGGACAACGCCGAACTGCGGCGCGTGATGCTGGAGTACTACGGCTACGACCGCTACCTCGCCGACTCCGGCGCCCGGCCCCTCCACCAGGACGAGACGGGCATCCTGTGGCGGATCGACCTGGTCGGCGACGAGCCCGTGGTGATGGTGGAGGTCGTCAACTCCACGCCCGAACCGGACGGGACGCACCGCACGTACTGGCTCCGGGTACCGCCCGCGACCCGGACCGCGCGGGAGGGCGTGGCGTGGACCTTCGGGCTGCAGGCCGAGGGGTACGCGCCCTCGGCACAGACGTGAGGGCCCGCGCACGGGCTCCTCGATGAACCGCCGGCCGCGTCCCGACGTCCCCTTTGACGAAGGACGCTTGCCGATCACGCGGGAGAGCACATGGCGAAGAAGAAGGATCTGACGACGGACGAGGCGCAGGAGAAGGACCGCGAGAAGTGGATGGCCCGCTTCCAGGTACGGCTGGCCCTCCAGCCCGGAGTGGACCGCGAAGTCGTCCTGCGCGCCGTCAAGGAGGTCACCACCCACTGCGCGGAGACGGGGGAGCACCCGAGGGCGGCCTTCGGCGATCCGGACGCCTACGCGACGCGGACCGCCGCACGCCTGGTGCCCGAGGAGCGCGCGGCGCGCGCGAAGCGGCAGAACGCGGTGGTCGACGCGCTCGACTCGGTACGCAGGGCGGCAGGCGACGTCGGGGGCCTGTGACGGGACGGGGAGGGGACGGGACGCCCGGGACGGGGGCCGGGCCGGGCGGTCAGGGCTTGCGGGCCAGGCCGGCCGTGATCAGGTGCTCCCAGACGGTGAGTTCACGGGGGCTGCCGCTGTTCCAGTGGTTGCCGGGCGCCTCGGCCCGCCACAGCGAGGCGGGGACGATGCCGGGTTCGAGGATCTCCAGGCCGTCCAGCAGGCCCTCGATCTCCTCGTCGGTGCGCCACCGGCCGCGGCCGAAGGTCTGCTGGAGCACCTTCTCCGCCTCGCGGGTCTGGTCGTTGTCACCGGAACGGAAGTGACTGACGAAGAAGTGGCTCCCGGACGGCACCTGGTCGCGCCAGTAGCGCACGATCCGCGCCGGGTCCTCCTCGTCGTTCACATGGTGAAGGATGGCGCTGAGCATGACGGCCACCGGGCGCTCGAAGTCGATCAGTTCCCGGGTCTCCGGATGGTGGTGGACGGCTTCGGGCTCGCGGACGTCGGCGGCCACGACCCGGGTGCGGTCGTTCTCCTCCAGCAGGGCCCGGCCGTGGACCAGCACCTGGGGGTCGGTGTCGACGTAGACCACACGGGACTCCGGCGCGTGCCGCTGGGCGACCTGGTGGACGTTGTCGGCGGTCGGCAGGCCGCTGCCCAGGTCTATGAACTGCCGTACGCCGGTGGTCGTCACGATCTCCGTGACGGCCCGGGTCAGAGCCGCGCGGTTCGCGAAGGCGATCGCCACCGAGCCGGGGAGGTCCCGAATGAACACGTCGCCGATCGCCCGGTCCACGGCGTAGTTGTCCTTGCCGCCGAGGAGATAGTCGTAGACCCGCGCGATGCTGGGCTTGGTGGAGTCGATCGAGATGCCTTCGTCCCTCATGGCGACCATCTTCACCCGGGGCGCTCCGCGTCGGCCAGCGGGTTCGCCGATGAGGGCGAAATCGCGTCGAACTCGCCGGTGGGCGCCGCCTCGTGGCTCAGCCCAGGGTGTCCAGCAGGAGCCCGACGTAGGCGTCGAGGCGCGCCTCCACGGCCCGCGCCGTCAGCTCCGTCCGCCCCGCCTCCTGCCACGGCCGGGCCACCCGCCGCGCATCGCCCGCGAACGCCAGCGCGTCGAGCAGCCGCCAGTACAGCCGCTCGCCCGCGGTTCCTGCCAGCACCCCGCCCGCCTCCTCGTAGGCGTCGGCGAACCGCGGCCCCCACGACGGGTCGTGCAGCAGCGCGAGATTGGTGGAGCAGTGCGCGACATCGAGGTCGGCGGGACCCCAGCAGGTCTCCACCCAGTCGACGACCCCGCTGATCCGGGGTGCCGCGTGACCCGGCGCGACGGTGCCCGCGCGGGCCGCGGGGCTTGGAGCGGGCCCGTCGAACAGGACGTTGCCGGGGTGGAAGTCCCGGTGCAGGAAACGTCCTTGCCAGGGCG
This sequence comes from Streptomyces zinciresistens K42, assembly GCF_000225525.1. Classification (GTDB taxonomy): domain Bacteria; phylum Actinomycetota; class Actinomycetes; order Streptomycetales; family Streptomycetaceae; genus Streptomyces; species Streptomyces zinciresistens. The sequence continues at coordinate 10,060 of NZ_AGBF01000034.1, forward strand.
GCGCGGGCCGGCGGATCACGTCGGCCGCCGCGGCCCACGCGGCCGTGGCCGCGCCGCGGGGGGCGACGACCGCGTCGGCGGTCGTCCACGCCTCATACGTCCGCTGCCGCTCGGCCGGACGCACGGCGTGGATCGTCACGAGGCGGCGAGCCAGCAGGGGCATGCGCGACGCCAGTCCCTCGTCGTCGAGGACCGTCCGGCCCGGGAGGCAGGTCATCAGGAGTGACGGGTACGCGCACTGCGCGGCGTCCGGATCGACGGCGACCGCTTCCGGTGCCCGCACGGCGGTCCCCGCGAGCAGGGCGAGCGTGCGGGCCTCGCGGTCGAGCAGTTCCCCGGCCCGTGCCGCGAACATCGGCGCGACGAAGCTCCGCAGCACGAGCTGCCGGGTCCCGCCGCCCCGTGTGCCGATGGTCAGCCTGCGCATCTCGGCCGTGATGCCGCCGTGCAGGGCCTCGGCCCCGAGCACCCGTTCGCCGGCCTCCAGGTGACGGCTCACCCAGGCCAGCGTCCGCGGCCCGACGACCCCGGCGTCGTCCTGACTGATCACCGTGGCACCCCATCATCCCGCGGCGGTCGGCGCCAAGGCGTTTTCCGCGACGTCCCCGTGATCCGCGCTCACGACCGACGCCGCACCCGAACCCGTGACCGAGGCCGGCCGTCAACGGCACGCCCCGTAGCGGTGGGCGCGGGGCGCGGCCTGTTCACGGTAGATCCTGACGCGGGGGAGCGCGGGAGCGCGGGAGCGGGAGAGGCCGGGAAGCCGGGAGCGGGGGCCGCCCCGGGACGCGGGTCCCCGGGGCGGGACCGGGTGGTCCAGGACCGGCGCCCCGGGGTGTCCGGTCAGCGGGCGGAGAGGAGCTCCAGCGTGTCGATCACGCGGTTCGAGAAGCCCCACTCGTTGTCGTACCAGGCGACCACCTTCACATGCCGGCCGTCGACGCGGGTGAGAGCCGAGTCGAAGATCGACGAGGCGGGGTTGCCCGTGATGTCCGACGACACGAGCGGGTCGTCCGAGTACTCCAGGACACCCGCGAGCGGCCCGTCCGCCGCGGCACGGTACGCGGCCAGCACGTCCTCGCGCGTCACGTCGCGGCTCACCGTCGTGTTGAGCTCGACGATCGAGCCCACCGGCACCGGCACGCGGATCGAGTCGCCGGACAGCCTGCCGTCCAGGTTCGGCAGCACCAGGCCGATCGCCTTGGCGGCGCCGGTCGTGGTGGGCACGATGTTGACGCCGGCGGCGCGGGCGCGACGGGCGTCGCGGTGCGGACCGTCCTGGAGGTTCTGCTCCTGCGTGTAGGCGTGCACCGTCGTCATGAACCCGTGCTCGATGCCGGCCAGGTCGTCGAGCACCTTGGCCAGCGGGGCGAGCGCGTTCGTGGTGCACGAGGCGTTCGAGACGATCGTGTGCAGGTCGGCGTCGTAGGCGTCGGTGTTGACCCCGAAGGCGAGCGTCACGTCGGCGCCGTCGGACGGGGCGCTGACGAGCACCTTGCGCGCGCCGGCGTCGAGGTGCGCGCGGGCGGCCTTCGCCGAGGTGAAGCGGCCGGTGGCCTCCAGCACGATGTCCACCCGGAGCTCGGCCCACGGCAGCCGCGCCGGTTCCCGCTCGGCCAGCACCTTGATCCGGCGGCCGTCGACGACGAGGACGTCCCCGTCGACGCCGACCGGACGGCCGAGCCTGCCGGCCGTGCTGTCGTAGGCCAGGAGGCGGGCCAGCGTGGCGGGCTCCGTCAGATCGTTGATGGCGACGACTTCCAGGGCGCTGTCGCGCTCCAGCAGGGCACGGAGCACATTGCGTCCGATGCGGCCGAATCCGTTGATGGCGATGCGAGTCATGAGTGAGGTCCCTTTCCTTCCCCACCAGGCTCGCTCGGCTCCGGCGCCGCCGACAGTGGCGGGATCGCCACGGTTCACAAGGATCTCGCCACGAGGACCCGCAGGGGATGCCCGCCCGGGATCTGGCCACGGGCGGGGCGGGGGCTGGACGGGGCGGGGCGGGTCACTCGCCCCGGGTGAAGGTCCGCCGGTACTCGCTCGGCGTGGTGCCGAGGATGCGCTGGAAGTGCAGGCGCAGGTTCGCCCCGGTGCCGAGCCCGACGTCGTCCGCGATCTGCTCGACACTGCGCTGCGAGCGTTCGAGCAGCTCGCGCGCGACGTCGACACGGGCGCGCATCACCCACTGCATCGGGGTGTAGCCGGTCTCCTCGACGAAGCGCCGGGAGAACGTCCGCGCGGAGACGCCCGCCCTGTGGGCCAGCACGTCCAGGGTCAGGGGCTCGCCGAGCCGGTGCAGCGCCCACTCCCGGGTGGTGGCGAACCGTTCGCCGAGCGGTTCGGGGACGCTGCGCGGCACGTACTGGGCCTGGCCCCCGCTGCGGTAGGGCGCCGCGACCAGGCGCCGGGCGGCGTGGTTGGACGCGGCCACGCCGAGGTCGCCGCGCAGGATGTGCAGGCACAGGTCGATCCCGGAGGCGGCGCCCGCCGAGGTGAGGACGCTGCCCTCGTCCACGAAGAGCACGTTCTCGTCGACCTGGACGAGCGGGTGCCGGGCCGCGAGCGCCCGGGTGTAGTGCCAGTGCGTCGTGGCGCGGCGGCCGTCGAGCAGTCCCGTCGCCGCGAGCGCGAAGGCGCCGGTCGAGATCGCGGCGAGCCGCGCGCCCCGTCCGTGCGCGCCGACCAGCGCCGCCACGACGGCCCGCGGCGGATCGTCGCGGTCCGGGTGCCGGTACCCGGGGACGAAGACCACGTCGGCCCACCGGAGCGCCTCCAGCCCGTGGTCGACCGCGTACGACAGGCCGTCGCCGCCCGTCACGAGCCCGCGTGCCGCCCCGCAGACGCGCACTTCGTACGGCATGCTCGCGCGGGTCGTGAACACCTGCGCCGGGATGCCGACATCGAGCGGCTTCGCCCCTTCGAGCACGAGCACGGCGACGCGCCGCAGACGGGTGGCTGACACAGGGAGAGGGTACGTGCCGGTGCCGACGCACCTCTCAAGGCGCCTCGCGCAGGTCGCGGGCGTCGGCCGCCGCGCCCCGCCCACGTCCGCGGCGCAGACCGGGCTGCCTCGCGCGCTCCCGCGCCGCCGGGCACAGCGCTCCCGCGCCCGATCCCGTGAGGGAGAAGCACCGCGCGATGTGGGCGCTGGGCGACTGCGCGTCCGTACCGCCTGCTCGTCGCGGCCCGCCGGAGCGACGCCTGGGCCGGACCGCGGCCGACCGCCCGGCCGGGCACGTCGGCGGCGTGTCTCAGCCGGGCGGTTCCTCCCGCTCCAGCCGCCGTACGTCGTCCTCGTCCCATGTGCTCGTGTCACGGGGCCGGGTGTAGGGCTCGGCCTCCGGAGGATGCCCCCCGGCTATGGCCCGCTGGCGTGCGGTCTCGGCGTCGAACTCCAGGCCCAGCAGTATCGCGAGGTTGCTGATCCACAGCCACACGAGGAAGACGATGACGCCGGCCATCGTGCCGTAGGTCTTGTTGTACGAGGCGAAGTTGGCCACGTAGAAGGCGAAGCCGCCGGAGGCGAGCAGCCAGATCACCAGGGCCAGGACGCTGCCCGGGGTGATCCACCGGAACCCCTTGACCCTGGCGTTCGGAGTGGCCCAGTACAAGATCGCGATCATGACGGTGACGAGCAGGACCAGGACGGGCCACTTCGCGATCGACCAGACCGTCAGCGCGGTGTCGCCGATCCCGATCTCCTCACCGGCGCGCTGGGCCAGGGTGCCGGTGAAGACCACGATCAGGGCGCTGGCCGCGGCCAGGACCATCAGCGCCGCCGTGACGCCGACGCGGACCGGCAGCACCTTCCACAGGGGCCTGCCCTCGGGCATGTCGTAGACGGCGTTGGCCGTCCGGATGAAGCCCGCGACGTAGCCGGACGCCGTCCAGACCGCCAGCACGAGGCCGGCGACGGCCATGACCGAGCCGGTGCCCGCGTTGCCCTGGAGCTGCTCCACGGCGCGGGTCAGGATGTCGCGGACCGAACCGGGGGCGAAGCGCCGGATGGTGGAGAGCACCGTGTCGGTGGCGGACCGGCCCGCGAGGCCGAGCAGGGAGACCAGCACGAGCAGGGCGGGGAAGAGGGACAGGACGCCGTAGTAGGTGAGCGCCGCCGCCCGGTCGGTCAGCTCGTCGTCCTGGAACTCGCGCAGCGAGCCCTTCAGGACCTCGCCCCACGCCTTCCGGGGCAGTTCGGTGAGTGACTGCGGTTCCGCATCCTGCGTGCTCCGGTCCGGCCCGGCGTCCACGGGATCCGGAGGCGTGTGTTCCGCGGCCTTGTCCGTGCCGTGCCGTTCCTCGTGCCCTGGAAGATGCAGCTTCGCCATGTCCGCCGGGTAACCCGCCGCGGCCGGTCCACGCCTGCGGCCTGCGCCGGAGCCGCCGGGGGCGCGGGAGGGGTCCGTGACGGGCCGGCCGCGGAGGGGGCGAGGGGGCGGAGCGTGCCCGCGCGGCCCGCCACCCGCCCGTCCGCACGAGGCGGAAGACCTGTTACGATCATCGGACTTTCGGGGACTGACACGGTGTCATACCGTGTGCGGGGGAGCGGTCGCCTCTACGACGCCACCCGCGAAGGAGTCGCTGTGGACCCGCGCATCCGGCCCGACGGACACATCAGCCGACGGCTCCGGAGGAAGCGGGACAGACTGCTCGCCGCCGACGTGCCCACCGGGTGCCACTGGTCGGCGGCGCCGCCCCGCACGTCGCCTCCCCCGTGAAGACACCTTCCTGACAGGTAGTCAATGTCCTTGCGTTACAGGCGTGTTGAGCTTGCGGAGGAACGGTGGCGCGGCGCTTTGAGGCCGTCTCGCCGGTGATAGCATCCCCGCATCTGCGACCTTGATCCACTCACTTCAGGCGCTGACTTGAGGTCCGTCCGCCAGGCCGCCACAGCGCTTGGGCGGGCGGCATGGTTTGTCGCGGGTGCGTACTCGCGGGGGAGTATCCGTCTACGTCCGCATTTCATGCGCCGGGAAAGGTTTCCATGTCTCGAGACGCGCTTACGTGGTGTCTGGTTGCGGTGACGGCGACAGCCGTCGCGGCACTCGTGGCACTCGTCGTCCGCAACAGAGCCCTGGGCAGAAAGAAGCACCAGGCTGAGGAGTCGCTGAAGGCAGATCTCACCATCGCGCAAGGCCACCTATCTGCGGTCCAGGGCGAGTTGGCGCGGTACAAGCACCAGTTCGACGCGACGATCCGGCAGGCCGAGGAGGCGGCGGAGGAGAGCACCAAGGCGGTGCTGAAGGGCTCCGCCCGCTTCCTGCAGAGCCTGGCCGCCGAGCAGATGACGGTCCTGGAGGGCGTTCAGGGCAAGTACGGCAACCACCCCGTGCTCGCCGAACTGCTCGAAGTCACCCACGCCAACGCGCAGATGCAGCGCAAGGCCCAGGGCATCGCCGTGCTCTGCGGAGCGCCCGCCGGCCGCCGCAACCGGCCCGGCAGCGTGTACGACGTGGTCCGCAACGCGCAGTCGCAGATCCGCAACTTCCGCCGTGTCGAGATCATGGAGCAGACCGGCTTCGCGCTGAAGGCGTCCGCCGTCTCGCCCGTCGCCCTCGCGGTGGCCGAACTGCTCGACAACGCGGCCAGCTTCTCGCAGCAGGACGCGCCGATCGAGGTGACGTTCCAGCGAATCCAGAAGAACCTGTGCATCGTCATCGACGACGCCGGTGTCGGCATGAACGACGAGGAGCGCCAGCGGGCCGCCGCCCTGCTGTCCGGCGACTTCGTCCCGCGCCTGTCGCAGCTCGGCACCCAGCCCAAGTTCGGCTTCCCGCTGATCGGTCTCCTGGCCCGGCAGTACGGGTTCCGGGTCGACGTCACGGGAGTGTCCCGCTACGGCGGCGTGCGCGCCGTCGTCCTGCTGCCGGAGGAGCTGTGGACAGAGGAGCAGGCCGCCCCCGTCAGGGAGGCCCCCGCGCCGGTGAGCATCGTGCGTGACGACCAGTCGCCGCCGACGCGACCCCGCACGGTGCACGGGCTGCCCAAGCGCGCGTCGCGGGCCACCGCCTCCGACGACCAGCAGCCGCAGCCGCGTACCGCCCAGGAGAGCGGCACCACCAGCGTCTCCGGGCGCCGCCGCGGTGCGCTCGGCGCGTTGCAGCGAGGCACGATCTCTGGCCGCACGTTCGATTCCGCGTCCATGGAAGGGTCCGAAGACGCATGACCACCGACCTGTCGTGGATGCTCGACGACATCGTGACCAACGTGCCCAAGGCACGGCACGCTGTCCTGCTTTCCGCTGACGGCATCTCGCGGGGGGCAACAGAGGGTCTCGTCGACGATGACCTGAGGACCATTTCGGCCGCCATGGCGGGCATGCAGGCACTCAGCCGCGCCGCGGCCCGCTTCATCGAACCGGTGCAGGACCCGCAGTGGCGGCAGACGATCATCGAGTTCTCCCAGGGCTGGATCTTCCTGATCGGGGCGGGACAGGGGGCCTACCTGGCCGCGGCGGCGGATCTCGACGTCGACATGGACCAGATCTCCTTCCGGATGCACCGGCTCGTCGCCCGGCTGGGCAACAACCTGGCCACCCCGCCGCGGGTCGAGACCGACGAGCTGTCCCAGCGGGGGAGCGGTGCGGCGGGGGCGGCGGGCTCGGGCGGCCGGGCCGGGACGGTGCTCGCCGACCTGGACGAGGTCACCTCCACGGTCCACGGCGCACGGCACGCCGTGCTGCTGGGAGCGGAGGGGCTGCCCCTGGGAGCGACGACGGGGATCAACCGCGATCTCGTCGACACCATCTCCGCCGCCATGATGGGCATTCACGCCTACAGCCGCGTGACGTCACAGTTCGCGGGCGTGCACGACGCGGCCGGATGGCGGCAGACGGTCATCGAGTTCGAGCACGGCTGGATCTTCCTGATCGCGGGAAACCACGGCCGGCTGCTTGCCGCGGCCGCCGAACACGACACCGACATCGAGGAGTTCACCACGCGACTGGGCGAGGTGGTGCCCCGCCTGAGCGAGGAGCGGATTCCGAGGCAGGAGGCGCACAGCGATGTCTGACGCACACGACCGGGAACCGGAAGTGGAACTGACGTCCGCGTTAGTCCCGTTCTTCGTGATCACCAACGGCCGTGCCCTGCCCCCGGACCGGCAGTACGAGCACACCGCCCTGGTGACCGCGCACAGGGACCCCGAAGCCGCGGCGCGCACGCTCGCTCCCGAGGAGCAGGCGATCATGGAGCTGGTCGCCAACCGCATGCTGGCCGTGGCCGAGATCGCCGGTCGCACGCACCTGCCGCTGGGCATCGTGCGCATCCTCCTCTCCCAGCTGGAGGAGAGCGGTCTCGTCCTCGTCAGAAAGCCCGCGCCGCGGGCCGACAGCAAAGACAGAGACCTGCTCACTGCCGTCCTCAAGGGCCTGAAGAACATCGGAGCATAACCCGTGTACTTGGATGCAGACGACGTGCGCTCTGTGAAAGTCCTCGTCGTAGGGCCCTTCGGCGTCGGAAAGACCACCTACATCGGCAACATCTCCGAGATCGAGCCCCTCCAGACCGAGGAGGAGATCACCGAAGCCAGCGTGGGCTACGACGACCTGTCGCGCACGCCGGAGAAGACGACCACCACCGTCGCGATGGACTTCGGCCGGCTCACCCTCAGCGAGGAGTTGGTCCTCTACATCTTCGGAACGCCCGGCCAGGAGCGCTTCAAGGAGATGTGGGAGGAACTCTCCAAGGGAGCGCTCGGCGCGCTCCTCATCGTCGACCCCCAGCGGCTGGACGAGTCCTTCCCCGTCCTGGACCTGGTCGAGCGATTCGGCCTGACCTACGCCGTCGGCGTGAACCACTTCGAGGGCGCCACCACCTACCCCCTGGACGAAGTCCGCGAGGCGTTGAACCTGCACCCGGACACCCCCGTCGTGCCCTGCGACGTCCGCGACCAGAACTCCGCCGTCCAGGCGCTCATCGCCCTCGTGCAGCACCTCATGTCCCTGCTCGACTAGGAGCCCCCGCCATGCAACCACCACATGACATGCACGGCATACCGGCCGGATGCCCCGCGCATGGCAACACCCCCATGTACGGACCCCAGTTCGCCGCCGACCCCGAGGCGACCTACACCTACCTGCGCTCCCTCGGCCCGAGCGCCCCCGTCGACGTCGCGCCCTCCGTGCAGGTCGAACTGGTCACCAGCTACGACGCCGCGCTCTACATCCTGCAGAACCCGGCGTCCTTCGTGCGCGACTCGCGCCGCTGGAACGCCCTGAACGAGGGCCGCGTCCCCGCGGACAGCCCGGCCGTGCCGATGATGGGCTACCGGCCCAACGCCCTCTTCAGCGACGGTGCGGCGCACGCCCGGCTGCGCCAGGCCGTCGTCGACAGTCTCGCCACCATCGACGAGCTCCAACTGCGCCGCAAGGTCCAGCAGTCGGCGGACTACCTCATCAGCCAGTTCAGCAGCGAGCCGTTCGGCCAGGCCGAACTCATGGCCTCCTACGCCATGCCGCTGCCGCTGCTCGTCTTCAGCGACCTCTTCGGCTGCCCGCCCGAACTCGGTGACCGGGTCATCGCCGGCATCAGCGGCATCTTCCAGGGTGCGGCCGGTGCCGACGAGGTGCTGGGGACGGCGCTCTCCGAACTCATCGCCCTCAAGCACCGCCAGCCCGGCGACGACCTGACGACGAAGCTGATGCAGCACCCCGCGCGGCTCACCGACGAGGAAGTGCTCCACCAGCTCGTCACGCTGCTCTCCGGCGGCACCGCCCCCCTGGCCGCCGCCGTGGCCACCAGCGCCGCGCTCTACCTGGGCGAGGACGCCCAGGCCGCGCTGCCGGTCGAGGACGCCATCGCCCAGACCCTGTGGAACTTCGCGCCCATCGCCAACTACGCGGGCCACTACCCGGTCCACGACGTCCAGTTGGGTGCCAGGGTCCTCAAGGCGGGCGACCCCGTCCTGATCTCCTTCGCCGCCGCCAACACCGACCCCAAGCTGGCCCAGCACCGCGAACAGCTCAGCGCCAAGGCCCACTTGGCGTTCGGCGCCGGACCGCACGCGTGCCCCGCCAAGGACCCCGCCTTCATGATCGCGGTGAGCGCCGTCGAGTCCCTCCTGACCGGGCTGCCCGATCTGGAGATGCGCGTGCCGTTCAAGGACCTCCAGTGGGGCGAGGGGCCGTGGAGCCGCTCCCTGGCCTCCCTGCCGGTCCGGTTCACCCCCCGCGCGGCCACGCCCGCCCCGTCGGAGAGCGCCCGCCCGGCCGCGGGCCAGCAGACCGCGACGGCCGCCCCGCACGCCGTGCACGCGCAGCAGCACGCGCCCCAGCCGGCGGCACAGCCCCGCGGCATGTTCTCGCGCTTCCGCGCCTGGCTCGGAGGCGAGTGACGAAGGTTACCCTCACCTGAACTGCACAAGTGGATGCTTCAATGACCACTTGGGTACGTATGGCGGCTGATCACTCAGGAAGGAGCCGCCATCGTGGTGGTGGAAGCACGCACTTCGTTCGACCGTCGTTCCGCCGTAAGCCTCTTCGCCCGTCTCCGGACGGCGGAGGGGCAGGCCGATCCCTTTCCCTTCTACGCACAGCTGCGGGCCATGGGCCCGGTCGTCGCCGCCCCCTGGGGCGGGTTACTGATCACCGGTTTCGATACGTGTGACCGAATACTGCGCTCGCGCGAATGGCTCGAACCGGACCAGCGCTGGCGAGCCAAGCAGGGCCCGCGCACCCGCTGGAACGCCCCCTCCTCGCAGGAGATGAGCAACACCCTGCCGGCCCTCAACGCCCCGGACCACACCCGAATACGCAGGGCGGCCGGCACGTTCGGCCGCGCGGCACTGGAGCGCGTCGGCCGGACCGTCAGCCGCACCACGGACGAACTGCTCGACTCCCTGTGCGAGCAACTGCGCGAGGGGGAGGCCGACTTCGTGCCAACCGTGAGCGAGGAGCTGCCGGTCGCCGCGATCGGCGAGTGGCTCGGCCTGCCCACCGCGGACCGCGTGCGGCTGCGCGAGCTGACCCACGAGCAGGTCTTCACCCAGGAACTGCTTCCCACAGCAAGCCAGTTGGCACGTTCCGACGCCGCCACCGCCGAGCTGCGGACCTACTTCATGGAACTGGTCCGCCAACGCCGCCGCCGGCCCGGCGACGATCCCGTCTCCTTGTGGATCCACACCTTCGACGCCCTCGAACCCGATCAGGACGCGGCCGACCGGGCCGTCTATTTCCTCGCGCTGTTCGTGCTGCTGGCGGCACTGGAGACCACCTCCACCCTGTTGTCCACCATGGCGCTGCGGCTTCTGGAGCAGCCGCTGCACTGGGACCTGCTGAGCGCGGATCCCGCCCTGGTCCCCGCCTTCGTCGAGGAGACGCTCCGCCACGACCCGCCGACCCACGTGATCAGCCGGGTGGCCGCCGCCGACACCGTCGTGGAAGGGGTCGAGGTCGCCAAGGACGCCATGGTCCACCTGATGGTCGGCGCGGCACACCGCGACCCGGCCCGCCACCCCGATCCCGACCGCTTCGACCCCGAGCGCGCCAAACCCGACCACCTCGCCTTCAGCAACGGCATCCACTACTGCCTCGGCGCCCCGCTCGCCCGGCTGGAAGCACAGACCCTCCTCCACCACATGGTCAGTCGCCTGCCCCGCCTCACCCTCGCGCGCCGCCCCTCCTGGGCGCCGCGGGTGGCGTTCAGACGGCTGGAGAACCTGGATGTCGCCCTCGCATGACGCAGACCACAGCTCCCTTCAACTCCCGTGCCCACAAAGCCGTCTCCGTAGAACACGACGGCCCGGTGCTGCGCGTCCGCCTCAACCCCGCGCAGGCGGACGACACCCTCGACTCAGCCGCCCTCGACGCACTCATCGCCGTCCTCGACGACCTCCACGAGCGCCCCGACGTCCGCGTCCTGGTCCTGTCCTCCCTGGGCGAGGACTTCTGCCTGGGCGCCGACCGCCGGGAGTTCGCCTCGGCCCTGGCCGCGGACCCCAGCGGCGCGGCCCTGCGCCGCATCGCAGACAAGGCCCACCGGCTCTGCCAGAGCCTGGAGACCACCCACGCCGTCACGATCGCCCGCCTGCACGGCAAGGTGATCGGCGCCGGTCTCGCGCTCGCCTCCTACTGCGACCTGCGCGTCGCCGCGGACACGAGCCGGTTCCGGATGCCCGAGGTCGGCCTCGGCCTGCCACCGGCCTGGGGCGGCGCCATGGGCCGTCTCGTCGCCGAGGCCGGCGCGGCTCGCATCCGTGAACTCATGCTCACCTGCGAGCTGTTCGACGCCGCCGCCGCGGTGCGCCTCGGCATCCTGCACAAGTCGGTGCCGTACGGGGAACTGGACCGGGCGGTCGCCGCCTGGGTCGGGCCGCTCGTCCGGCGCCGGCCCGAGGCCCTCGTCCTGACCAAGCGCATGCTGGCCGGGTACGCGCGCGCCGACCGCACCGCCGACATGTCCCTGCTCGACTCCCACCTGCTCGCCGCGCAGCTCGCCGTGCCCCCCGGCCCGGAACCACGCTAGGGCGGGTTTCGAAAGTCCCGCCCGCCCTGCGGTGCCCGGCACGCACCAGACGCCGCCGGGCCCGCTCTGCGGGCGGGACGACGCTCCTTTCGAAACGCGCCCCAGGAGGAGCCCCCGGCCCGCTTCTACGGCCCGAGCCGGGAACCGTCCGCCGTCACCTACGACCGGCCCGCCGCCCCTGGGGCGGCGGGCCCGCGTGTTCCGGGCCGCGGGCCCCGCGGTCACGGCCCCGGCACCGGGCGTCGTCCGCCGTGCGGGACGTTCGGCCCGTGGAACGCGTGGTGGGGGCAAAACCCGGACTGCCGGGGTCGGTGCGGCGGGGACGTGAGGCGGTGGGCCCGAGGCGGCGGGTCTTGAGCCGGTGGCCGACCGCTGCCGCGAGAGCGCCCTCCGCTGGTCCGGTGCGGCCGGTCTGCCTCGCTGCGCGGGCCCGCGTCACACGGATGATCGATCACTGTGGCCCCCTCGGCCGAACCGACGGGCCCGTCGAGTGGGTGGGTCGCGCGTCCCGGGGTAGAACGGGAGATGGCCTCCGCGCGTGCGGAGAGCTGGGCAGGACGGACAAGGGCTGCCCTCCGGCATGAACGAAGGATCGACCAGTATGGCCAGCGGTACCGTGAAGTGGTTCAACGCCGAAAAGGGCTTCGGCTTCATCGAGCAGGACGGCGGAGGACCCGACGTCTTCGCGCACTACTCCGAGATCCAGGGCAGCGGTTTCCGCGAGCTCACGGAGGGCGAGCACGTGTCCTTCGACATCGGCCAGGGCCAGAAGGGTCCGCAGGCGCAGAACATCGTCCGCCGCTGACCGGACGCGCACACGAGCACGTGAAAGGGGCTGCCGCACGAGCGTGCGGCAGCCCCTCGCCGTTTCCGCGTGCGGCCCGCCGCGGGGCCCCGCACCGCGTTAGGCGCACCGCGAGAGGGGTAGTCGGTGGGCCGGAGACAGGCTGGGAGACGCGCACGGCGCGGCGCGCGTGCGGCGCCACCCGGCGACGGCGCCTGCTGATCGGTGGACCATGCGCACAGTCCAGGAGACGGTCGAGATCGCGGTCCCGGTGCGCACCGCGTACAACCAGTGGACCCAGTTCACGGTCTTTCCCCGGTTCACGCGCACCGTGCGGCACGTGGACCAGGTCACACCCGCCCTCACCTCGTGGACCGTGGCCCTCGGCCCGCTGCGGACCGAGTTCCAGGCCGAGATCGCCGAGCAGGAGCCCGACGCGTACCTGGTCTGGCGCAGCCTCGGCGCGAGCCCGGCCCACCGGGGCCGCGTGACGTTCGAGCCCACGGCCGACGGCGGTACGGCGGTCACCGTACGGATGGACCTCGCGCCGGCCGGCCGCGCCGGGCTCCTGGCGGCCGTTCCGGCGCTGCCCGGCCGGGTGGTGCGCGGGGAGCTGCTGCGCTTCAAGCGGTACATCGAGGGGCTCGGGGCGGAGAGCGGCGCCTGGCGGGGCACCATCCGCGGCGGCCGGCCGAAGCGCCCCGAGCCGGAACGGCACGAGAGCGGGGTGCCGCACTGGCCCGTCGGGTGACCGTCCGCGAACCGCACGACCGAGAGGCGATCCGATGAAGAAGGCGCCCGGCGAGGAGCCGCACGACGAGCTGGCCGTCACCCCGCCCAGGACCTGGGCCGCGGGAGTGCCCGCGGTCGCCCACGCGCTGGAGTACTCCCTGGAGGAGACCTCCGCCCGCCGCACGGGCACCACGCTGCTCACCATGAACCAGGTCGGCGGCATCGACTGCCCCGGCTGCGCCTGGGCGGATCCGGCCCCGGGCCACCGGCACCGCAACGAGTACTGCGAGAACGGTGCCAAGCACATCAACGACGAGGCCACCACACGCCGCGTCACCGCCGACTTCTTCCGTACGCACCCGGTGTCGGAGCTGGCCCGCCGCTCCGACGCGTGGCTGAACCAGCAGGGCCGGCTGACCGAACCCGTGGTCAAGCGGCCGGGCTCCGACTTCTACGAGCCGATCAGCTGGAACGACGCCCTCGCTCTGATGGCCGGCGAACTGGCCGGCCTCGACACCCCCGACGAGGCGGTGTTCTACACCTCGGGCCGGGCCGGCAACGAGGCGGCGTTCGTCCTCCAGCTCTTCGCCCGCGCCCTCGGCACCAACAACCTGCCCGACTGCAGCAACATGTGCCATGAATCGAGCGGTTTCGCCCTGCACGAGACCCTGGGCACGGGCAAGGGGACCGTCAGCCTGCACGACCTGCACCACGCCGACCTGATCTTCCTGGTCGGGCAGAACCCCGGGTCCAACCACCCGCGCCAGCTGTCGGCCCTGGAGGAGGCCAAGCGCAACGGCGCACGGATCATCGCCGTCAACCCGCTGCCGGAGGCCGGACTCCTGCGGTTCAAGAACCCGCAGAAGCCCAGCGGCGTCATCGGGCGGGGCACGCAGATCGCCGACCGGTTCCTGCACATCCGCAACGGCGGCGACCTCGCCCTCTTCCAGGGGATCAACCGGCTGCTCCTGGAAGCCGAGGACGCCAGGCCCGGAGAGGTGCTGGACCACGACTTCATCCGCGAGGACACCGCAGGCTTCGAGGACTTCGCCGCGCACGTCCGCGGTGTCGACTGGAGCCGCATCCTCACCGCGACGGGACTGAGCCGCCAGGAGATCGAGCAGGTCCGCGACGACGTGCTGCGCAGCCGGCGCGTCGTCGTGTGCTGGGCCATGGGCATCACCCAGCACAAGCACGCCGTCCCCACCATCAGGGAGTTCGTCAACTTCCTGCTGCTGCGGGGGAACATCGGCCGGGCCGGCACCGGCGCCTGCCCGGTGCGCGGCCACAGCAACGTCCAGGGCGACCGCACGGTCGGCATCTGGGAGCAGATGCCGGACTCCTTCCTCGACGCCCTGCGCGAGGAGTTCGGCTTCGACCCGCCGCGCGCGCACGGACTGGACTCGGTGCGCACCATCGAGGCGATGCGCGCCGGACGCGTCCGGTTCTTCCTGGGCCTCGCGGGCAACTTCGTACGGGCCGCCCCGGACAGCGCCGTCACCGAGGAGGCCGTGCGCTCCTGCCGGACGACCGCCCACATCTCCACCAAGCTCAACCGGTCCCACACGGTGTGCGGCGAGACCGCGCTCATCCTGCCCACCCTGGGCCGCACCGAACGGGACGTGCAGGCGAGCGGGGAGCAGTTCGTCACCGTGGAGAACTCCATGAGCGAGGTGCACACCTCCCAGGGGCGCCTGCGCCCGGCCTCCCCGCTGCTGCTCAGCGAGATCGCCATCCTGTGCCGGCTCGCCCGCCGCGCCCTCGGCGGGAAGCCGGACATCCCGTGGGAGCGGTTCGAGGCGGACTACGGCGTGATCCGCGACCACATCTCCCGCATCGTGAAGGGGCTGCACGACTACAACCAGCGCGTCACCCGCCCCGGCGGCATCCAGCTGACGAACCCCGTCAACGAGGGCGTGTACTCCAACGGCGTCGGCAGGGCGCTGTTCACGCGCAACACCGGCGAGGCGCCGCACGTGCCCGAGGGGCATCTGCTGCTGCAGACGCTGCGCTCGCACGACCAGTGGAACACCGTGCCCTACACGTCCGACGACCGCTACCGGGGCATCCACGGCAGCCGCCGCGTGGTGCTGGTCAACCCCGACGACGTGGCGGAACTGGGCCTGGCCGACGGGCGCGGTGTCGACCTGGTCGGCGTCTGGACGGACGGCGTCGAACGCCGCGCCGAGGACTTCCGCGTGGTCCCGTACCCGACCGCCCGCGGCTGCGCCGCCGCCTACTACCCGGAGACCAACGTGCTGGTGCCCCTGGGGAGCGTGGCGGACGAGAGCAACCAGCCGACGTCCAAGTCGATCGTGGTGCGCCTGGAGGCGAGGGCGGACTCCCCGCCGGACAGCCGCGGGACCTGAAGGGGACCCGTTGCGGCGGCTCTTCGGGAGGGGGCGGGGTCCCGCTCCGGTACCCGGCGGAAATCCGCTGGAATGCTCCGATAGTATGATCGCGCTAGCGTTGATCCTCTTCCGTCTCACCAGGGGACCGTGCCGTCGCAGGCGCCGGGTGGCGTGGTGGGGCGCCTGACACATCGGCCGGGCAGTTGACATCGATTTCGTCGCGGGTGATCTCGCGAATACGGGGCACGCTCCCGCCCGCAGTGCGGCGCCGGCCGCGCACGGCGCTGTGGGTGACGGCGGTCGTGGCCGTTGTCGCCTTCCTCGCCGCCCTGGAGGTGACCGCGCGCCGCTCCGGCGTGTCCGGTCCGCTGACCAGCCAGGTCAAGGACCTGGTGTACGCCCCCAAACCCGGGCCGCTGTACGCCGGTCTGGCCCTGACGATGGTGGTGCTCACCTGGCGGCAGCGGTTCATCGCCGCCGGGACCGCGCTCGGCATCGACGCCGTGTTCGCGCTGACGCGCCTGGCGACCGGCGCGGGTCCGGAGGTGCGCGACGGGTACTTCTTCGGCAGTGGCGCCCTCTGGGTCATCCTCGGCTGCGCGGTGATCGCGTTCACCCGCCGCTCCGGCGAGGAACGCGCCCTGCTCCTCAAGGGAGTCGGGCTCGGGATGCTGCTGATGACCGGGCGCAAGGCCGGCGACACCTGGCTGCTCATCACGGCGAAGACCCGCCCCATGGTCGTCGACCCGTACGTGGCGACCGCCGACCAGGCGCTGGGCAACCCGCCCTGGCTGGCAGGCCGGCTCCTGGAGGCCAGCGGCCCCGTCGTCACCTGGATCATCGCGATCGTCTACGCCCAACTCGCCGTCGCCGCGGTCGTCGTCGCGCTCTACCAACTGCGCAACGTCGTGGTCGAGCGGCGGTTCCCGCGCCACCACCTGGTGCGGACCTTCCTGGTCATCGGCATGGTCGGACCGGCCTTCTACATGATCTTCCCGGTGGTCGGGCCCGTCTTCGCCTACGGACCCGGCGCCTCCGGCACCGGAGGCGTGGAATGGGCGCTGGCCAACCTGTGGCCCCACACAGCCCCGGCGATCAGCACGCCGTACTCGATGCCCTACGACGGGATCACCCCGCGCAACGCCATGCCCAGCCTGCACACGGCGTGGGCCACCGTGATCTTCATCCACACCCGCCGGGCCTCCAGGTTCCTGCGCCACGCCGGTACGTTCTGGCTGATCGCCACGCTCGCCGCGACACTCGGCTTCGGATACCACTACGGCGTCGACCTCATCGCCGGAGTCGTCTTCGCGCTCACGCTGGAGGGAGCCGTGCGCGCGCAGGCCCGCGGCTGGGACCGGCGGGCAACCCGGCTGGTCGCCTACGGCACGGCGGTCTTCGCCGCGCTCCTGGTGAGCTACCGCTACCTGCCGATGGAGCTGGCGCTGCACCCGCGCGTCGCCGCCCCCCTGCTCCTCCTCGCGATGGTCTCGGTGATCTACGCCTACGTCGTGACCACCAGGTCCTGGGACGCGGGCACCAAGCCGGCGCTCCGTCCCGAACCGCAGCCCGAACCCGCCTGACGGCACGGCACGGCACCCGGGCGGCCCGGGTCCGTCGGGCGGCCGGCCGGCGCGTATCCGGCGACGCGGCCGGACACCGCCGGCACGAGCAGCGCATCGGCGACGTCCTCACGGGGTACGGCGGCCGTCGCCCCTCGGCGTGATCCGCGCGCGGTGGTCGCCGCGCAGCCTGGTGGTGATCCGCGGGCCGACCGAGCACGTCTTCGCCCCGCACCGACCCGCACCGGGCCCTATCGGGCCGCGAGGCCGACGTGCCTCGAGCCCGCGGACGTACTGCCAGCCCGTGGGTGAGTCCGCGCCCCTGCACCCTCACGCGTCGCGCCGGGCCTGCCGGGTGCCGGGCACGCCTCAGCGCATGAGGTGGTCCAGCGTGCCGTCCCGCACGGGGTAGGGGCGTTCGCCGGGCAACAGGCCCCGGGCGGCGTCCAGTTCACCATCGCGGACATGGGCGTGGACCGTCCGGGCCAGCGCCGTGACGTCGGTGACGGAGACGATCCACTCGTCGGCGTACAGACGCGCGGCCTCGCCGACGAGACCGAGCTGCAACGACCGGTGGGGGAGCGGCTGGAGACGCAGGTCGCGTTCGGGGTCCCACTGCACCCGCGCGGGAGCCTCCCGCACCTGGTCCCGCCATGTGCCGCGGTCGGCGTGCAGGACCTCCGCGTAGTGCGACAGGCAGGCGCGCCGCAGCGCCCACTCGAAGCCGTCCCGCGTGATGTCGACGGCGAGGACCGTCTCCTGGTTCTCCTCGGTGCCCCAGCCGCAGCGGTACATCATCCACAGGAACGACGGCTTGACCCAGGTCATCCGGTCCCGCTTCCACTCCGCCGGAAAGCGTCCCGTCCGGGCAGCCGCCCTACCGATACCAGGTGTGTACGCCTGATAGACGGTGACCGTGGAGTCCGTGTACCGGGCTCTGATCTCGAATCGGGGTCGGGTCATACGACCAGGGTGATCATCCGGCGGGACGCGCGCCATCCAATATCCGCGGCGGGAGGCCGCAGGGCACGGCGGGCTGCGCCCGTGCGCGCGTGCGCGCGGCGCAGACGCTGCGGGGCGGGACCGTGCGGACGCGGTCACGCCCCTGCGCGCGAGCGCTCGGCGAGGGCGGCCGGGGACTCCCCTGCCCGGAGGGCTGCGCGCGCGTGGGCGCGAGGAGCGGGGACGATCGGGTTGCCGTGGACGCCGGGGATCGCCCACGCGCGCGTGGGCGCGAGACGGCGGGGCGGACGCGCTCGTCCAGGACGCGGGATCGCCCACACGCGCGCGTGGGCGCGTGGGCGCCAGGAGAGCGGGGGAAGTGGCGCGGGTACCGACGGCCCGTGCGCGTCCGAGGTCCGGGACGGCGTGTCCTGGCGGCGACGGGCAGCGATGCCTCCCCAGAGCCCGGCTGCCGGCGGCCCGGGGGCCCGGGAAGGCTGTCCTCCGCCCACGCCTAGAATCAGGATCATGGCTGAAATTGTTCGACTGCGCCCCGTCCTCGAAAGGGACCTCCCCCTGTTCGAGCGGCTTCACGAGGACCCCGCGGAAGCCGGTGAGCTGGGGTTCTTCGGGCATCGCAATCCGGGGCAGCTCCGCAGGCAGTGGGCGGAGCGGGGGTTCCTGACCGCTCAGGGCGGGCGGCTCGCCATCAGCCAGGGCGACGACGACCGGTTCGTCGGCGAGGTCCAGTGGCATCAGGTGCTCCAGGGCCCGGCCTCGCCGTGCTGGAACATCGGCATCTCGCTGCTGACGGCGGAGCGCGGCAAGGGGTACGGCAAGCGGGCTCAGCGCCTGCTCGCGCAGTACTTGTTCGCGCACACGCAGGTGAACCGGGTCGAGGCCGGTACCGAGTCGGTGAACGTGGCCGAGCAGAAGGCGCTCGAATGGGCGGGATTCACCCGCGAGGGCGTCCTGCGGGGCGCCTGCTTCCGGGACGGTGCCTGGCGGGACATGGTCCTCTACTCCGTCCTGCGGGGCGAGATCGCCGCGGAGTCCTGACGCGCACGGCCGGGACACGGCCGGGGAGCGGCACCGGCGAACGGCGACGGGCCGGCCAGGCGCGCGGGAACCGCTGCCACGCCTGAGCCCGGCGTCCCCCGGGGAATCCGGTTGCCCGCGCACCGAGGATCACCGGAGACTGGCGTTCCCCGGCACCCCGGTCCGGATCGCGAACAGGAGCCTCGTGTGCCCGAGTTGTGTCGCACAGCGGTGCGCGGAGCGGACGATCACCCGTTCCCCGGAACCGCGGAGCAGCGGTTCACCGGAACCGACGCCTGCGCCCACGGGCGGGACGTCCGCTCAGCCGGCCGACGCCGGACGTTCCCGTGAGCGGTGGTCGGGCCCGCCCCCTCCTGCTGCCCCGGAGCACACCGGCGGCCTCGGGCGTGTCGTCCCGCGCGGTCGCCGCCCTGCTGGACCGGCTGGAGGCGGGGTCCGTCGAGTGCCACTCGCTCATGGTCGTGCACCGCGGTCATGTCGTCGCCGAAGGCTGGTGGGCGCCCTACACGGCCGACCGGCCCCACCTGCTGTACTCCCTGACGAAGTCGTTCACCTCGATCGCGGTGGGGCTCGCGATCGCCGACGGGCTGCTCACGCTGGACGACCGCGTGGTCGACGTGCTGCCCGACCGGGTGCCCGACGGCCTCCCGGAGCAGGCCGGGCGGATCACCGTCCACCATCTGCTCTCCATGACGGCCGGGCACCCGGACGACAGTCTCGCCGAGGCGTGGCGGCGCGAGCCCCGTGACCTGGTGAAGGGCTTCCTGCGGGGGCCGTTCACCGCGCCGGAGGGGACCCGGCACACCTACGACAACTCCACCACGTACGTCCTGGCGCGGATGCTGGAGCGGGTCACCGGCCGCGGTCTGCCCGAGTTCCTCGACGAGCGCCTCTTCGGGCCGATGGGCGTCGACCACGCCGAGTGGGACCGGGTGTCCGGCGGCGCCGCGTTCGGATTCCACGGCCTGCACCTGACCACGGAGGCCGTGGCGGCGTTCGGCGAACTGCTGCTGCGCGGCGGCATGTGGGGCGACCGGCGGCTCGTCCCGCGCGCATGGGTGGAGCTGGCCACCGCGCGGCACGCGGACTGCGTTCCCTCCGGGGACGGAACGGACGACGCCGATTTCTCGTGCGGTTACGGCTACCAGTTCTGGATGTCGCGGCACGGCTACCACGGTCAGGGCGCCTTCGGCCAGCAGTGCGTGGTGGTGCCCTCGCACGCACTGGTGGTCGCGGTGACCGGCCAGTACGACAGGCAGGCCGTGCTCGACGCCCTGTGGGAGTGCCTGCTCCCCGGACTGGGGCACACGGGGAGCTCGCGGGACGACGAGATCCTCGCCGACCGGCTCCGCGGACTGTCGCTGCACCCGGTGCGCGGCACGGCCGGTCCGGAGCGCGGTGTCGTCGCGCGGCTCGACGGCTCCGTCGCCGAGTCGGCCCTCCCCGACGGCACGACCGTCGTCGTCGAGCCCCGCGGCGCCGGGTGGTTCGTGCGGTTCACGTCGATCCCCGACGTCGTCGTGGGCCACGGCGAGTGGACGGAGAGCGCCCCGCTCGGCCGGCCCGTCGTCTCGGCCGGGGCCTGGCAGGGCGGCACGTTCGTGGCCGACCTCTATGTGATCACCACTCCGCACCGGGTCCGGCTCGTCGTCGACGCCGACACGGCGACGGCGCGGGCGACCTGGAGCACCACGCCCCTCACCGGGCCCAGCCTGGAACTGCATCTGCGGGCGCCGCTGATGACCCGGCCGGACGTCGCGTAGGAGCGACGCCGGCACCGGCATTGGCCGCCCTTCAAAGTCGCATTATCGGAATTACACCTACCACCCCCGGTCGAACTCATATGCGGGTGTACAGGGTGGCGTATTTTCCGTGCGCCGGGGCTTCGCGCGCCAGTCAAGAGCGCTGAGTGCGCCCTGCCAGCCGAAGTCCGGCCTGCGCTACCTTCGCTTCGTGGACGAAAGCGGTGCAGGGTAACACCACGCCGAATCGATGAAACGGTTTGGCGTTGCCACTGCAATCCGTCCGGGAATGCTGATTCACCGCGATGGGGGGCCTTATGGACATGCGCTACGAGGCGTTTTCGTATGCCGACCCGGTCTTCTACGACTCGCCCGTCCGATGGGCCACGACGGAGGAGTTCGACGCGGCCGGCGCCGCCATACCCGCCGGCTGGGCCGGTCAGTCCAAGGACGTGTGGGTCGGACGGCAGCCGGCGGGTGTGGAACTGCCCGACCAGGGCTGGAAGATCCACGTCTCGGCGTGCATGGACAACGCCGAGGAGATCCTTTCCGTGGTCTGCGCCTACTGCTACGACAACCGCGTCGCGTTCAAGTTCCTGCGCAGCCCGGCCCTCGTACAGACCCAGAACGCGAAGTACGCGTCGCGGGGTTCGAGCGGGAAGTTCATGACGCTCTACCCCGCCGACGAGCCCGCACTGGAGCGATGTCTCGACGACCTCGACACCGCGCTCGCGGGACAGCGGGGACCGTACATCCTCAGCGATCTGCGCTGGCGCGAGGGACCGCTGTTCCTGCGCTACGGCGCCTTCGTCGAGCGGTTCTGCCGGTCGGAGAGCGGCGAGCTCGTCCTGGCCCTGCGGGAACCCTCGGGCCGGCTGCGCCCGGACGTGCGGCGCGCGGTGTTCGAGGTGCCCGACTGGGCCCCCGTACCGGCGGTGCTGGCCCAGGCGCTGGCCGACCGGGCGGGAGCCGGCGCGGACGAGCTCCGCTACTCCGTCGAGCGGGCCCTGCACTTCTCCAACGGCGGCGGCATCTACGTCGGCCGACCCGCCGGCGGGGGAGCGGAAGTGGTCCTCAAGGAGGCCCGCCCGCACGCCGGGCTCGACCAGCGCGGCGACGACGCGGTCCACCGGCTCGGCAAGGAACGCGACATCCTGCACCGGCTGGAGGGCCTGTCCGCCGTACCCGCCGCACTCGACTACTTCACCGCCTGGGAACACCACTTCCTGGTCCAGGAGTTCATCGAGGGCGAGCCGCTCAACCGGTGGTTCGGCAGACGCTACCCACTGGTCCATCCCGACCCCGGCCAGGCGGACGTCGACCGCTACAGAACCGAGGCGCTCGCGGTCCTGGAGAGCATCGAGGAAGGTCTGCGCTCCATCCACGAGCGCGGCGTGGTCTTCGGGGACCTCCACCCCCGCAACCTGATCGTCCGGCCCGACGGGCGGGTCTGCTTCATCGACTTCGAACTCGCCTCGCCCGCCGACGAGTTCGTCAGACCCGGACTCGGCGCCGCCGGCTTCGCCGCCCCCGCCGACCTGCACGGCTTCGCGATCGACCTGCACGCACTCGACGCCCTGCGCCTGTGGATCTTCATGCCGCTCATGCAGCTGACGTCCCTGGACCCGGACAAACGGCGGCAACTGGCCGGCGCGGCGGCGGCCCGCTTCGCCCTGCCCGGCCCGCCACCGGAGCCGCTCCCCGCGCACGACCCGCTCGCCGCCCTGCTCAGCGGCGACCGCGCGCACTGGCCCGCCCTGCGGGACTCGATGGTCGCCGCCGTCATGGCCTGCGCCACACCCGAGCGCACCGACCGGCTCTTCCCGGGCGACCCCAGCCAGTTCACCCACGACGGACTCGGCCTCGCCTACGGCGCCGCGGGCGTCCTGTGGGCCCTGCACTGCACCGGCGCCCCCGTCGACCCCGGCCATGTCCGGTGGCTGGTGGACGCCGTGGGCCGCGAACCCCGCCGGCCGGGCCTCTACACCGGCTCACACGGCGTCGCCCTCACCCTGGACCGCCTCGGCCACCCCCGGCACGCGCACAACCTCCTCGACCATCTGCTCAAGGACCCGCCGGACACCCAGGGCAGCGACCTCGCCACCGGACTGCCCGGCATCGGGCTCACCCTGCTGCACTTCGCCGCCTCCACGGGTGACTCCGCCCTCCACGCCGCCGCGGTGGACAGCGCCGCGCGCCTCGCCGACCGGCTGCGGGCACCCGCCGGCGGCGACGGACCGCCGGCCGCCGCACGCACCGGACTGATGCACGGCGCCACCGGAGCGGCCCTGCTCTTCCTGCGCCTGTACGACACCACCGGTGACCGCGACCTCCTCGACCTCGCCGAACTCGCCCTGCGCCGCGACCTGGACCGCTGCGTCCTGGCCGAGGACGGCACGCTCCAGGTCGACGACGGCAGCCGGGTGCTGCCCTACCTGGAGACCGGCAGCGCGGGCATCGCCGCCGTCCTGCACACCTACCTCGGGCACCGGCCCGACCCGGAACTGCGGCAGAGCCTGGAGCGCATCGCCGCCGCCGCCGTACCGGAGTTCATCGTCCAGCCCAGCCTCTTCAACGGACGCGCCGGACTGGTCTGGCTGCTGCACCTCCTCCAGGAGGACACCGCACGCCACGACGAGGTGATCCGGCGCCACATCCAGCGACTGGCCTGGCACCTGATCCCCTACGAGGGCCATGTGGCCTTCCCCGGCGAGCAGTTGCTGAGGCTCTCCATGGACCTGGCCACCGGTTCCGCCGGCATCCTCCTCACCCTGGGCGCGGTCTTCGACGGGACCCCGGTCCTGCCCTTCTGGCCCGGCACGCACGACGCGGCACACGCGCCGCTGTCGGACCTGCGGGCGTCCTGACCCGACGCGCCCCCCTGCGACACCGTTCGCAGCCATGAGTTTCCGGCGACCGCCGGGAAGCAGAAGCACCACCCGAAGTGACAGGAGTGCACCATGTCCGTTCTCAACCTGCAGGCCCTGGAGACGCCCGAGGAGACCACCGAGTACATGTCGGTGATCAGCTCCCTCTCCGTGGTGAACTGCACCAACAGCACCGTCAGCACCCTGCTGTGCCTCTAGCGGGCACACCCGGGGCGTGTGTGCGCTCCACCCTCCGGCGCCGGGGTGACCTGACGCCGGGATGAACAGAGCCGGCCCGGGCTGGGATAGAGCCCGGGCCGGCGCTCATGTGCCCGGCCGCCCCGATCGCCCGTCCACCTCCCGCAGGAGCCCCGCATGGGACAGGACCACCGACCACAGCCGCCGCCGGGCGGAGTGCACGGGCACGGCGGCCCGACCGCCGCCGGGCGGACCCCGGCGACACCGCGGCACGGCCCGGCGACCACCGTACTCCGCCTGTGGTGGCCCACCGCGCTGGCCCTGTCCCTCGCGGCCGGCTCGCTGGCCTCCCTGCTCCTGCCCGCCGCCGTCTCACGCGCCGTCGACCGGGCCCTCGCGGGCGGCGGCGCCGCGGGAGCCGTACCCCTGGCCGCGGTGCTCGCGCTCCTCACGGCCGCGGAGGCCGCCGCCCAGTACACCGGACCGCGCGCCACGGCCGAGAAGACGGCCCGGCTGCGCACCGACCTGGTACGGCACACCCTGGCCGCGGGACCCCACCCCGTACGGCGGACCGCGACCGGCGACCTCGTCGCCCGGCTCACCGCGGGCGCCGCCGAAGCGGGCCTGGCCGGCCAGGCGGTGGTCTACGCCGTCGCCCAACTCGCCATGGCCGCAGCGGCCGTGGCCGCCCTCGGACTGCTCGCCCCCGAACTGGCCGCGGCCTTCCTGGTCACCGCGCCGACCGGCTGGCTGCTGCTGCGCCGCCATGTGCGCCGCACCGTCCGCCGCGGCACGGGCTACCAGAGCGCACAGGCCGACGTGGCCGCCCGGCTCCTGGACGCCCTGGCCGGCAGCCGCACCGTCGCGGCCGCCGGGACCGTCGAGCAGGAGATCGACCGCGTCCTGCGCCCGGTGCCCGAACTCTCCCTGCACGGACGCGCGTTGTGGGACAGTCAGCGCCGCGTCGCCTGGTCCACCGGCCTGCTCGCCCCCGCGACCCAGATCGCCGTCCTCGCCGTCGCCGGACAGCGGCTGGCCGCGGGCGCGCTGAGCACCGGCGAACTCGTCGCCGCACTCGGCTACACCATGCTCGGACTCGGCGGATTCGGCGCCGCCCAGAGCCTCCTGGACCTCGCCCGCGCCCGCGCGGGGCAGGCCAGGGTCTCCGAGATCCTCGCCGCCCCCCTCGCACCCGTCGGCCTGCGCGAGCTGCCGCCGGGGCCCGGACGCGTCGAGATCCGCGGGGTCACCGTACGCCGCTCCGGCCGCACCGTCCTCGACCGGCTGGACCTCGTCCTGCCCGCCGGGTCCTTGACGGCGCTGGTGGGCAGTTCCGGTTCCGGCGGATCCGTGCTGGCGGCCATCGCCGGCGGACTGCTGCTCCCGGAGCAGGGCCTCGTCCTGCTCGACGGCGTCCCCCTGGACGAGATCCACCCCGCCGGGCTGCGCACGGCCGTCTCCTACGCGTTCGCCGACCCCGCGCTGACCGGGGCCACCGTCCTCGACGCCCTCACGGCCGCCGCCCGGCCCGTCCCCGCAGCCGCGGCACGACGGGCCGCGCGCGCGGCGCAGGCGGACCCGTTCGTGCGACGCCTGCCCGCCGGATACGACACCCCCCTCGCCGACGCGCCCCTGTCGGGAGGCCAGCGCCAGCGGCTCGGACTCGCCCGCGCGCTGGCCCGCGACTGCCGGCTGCTCGTCCTCGACGACGCCACCTCCAGTCTCGACACCGCCACCGAGGCGTCCGTCCAGCGGGCCATGGACCTCTCCCACGGCACCCGCACCCGCCTGGTCGTGACCCACCGCACCTCCACCGCGGCCAGGGCGGACGCGGTCGCCTGGCTGGATCGGGGACGCGTCCGGGCCGTGGCCCCCCACCGCGAACTGTGGCGGATCCCCGCCTACCGCCGCCTCTTCACCGGCACGGGGGAGAGCACGCGGACGGCGCCGGCGCACGAACCCGTACGCCGGGACGCGCACCCCGGATGACTCCAACGACTCCAACGACTCCAACGACTCCAACGACTCCGACGACTCGGACGAAAGGACAGGCACGCATGGCCAGCAGCACCGCGGCCCCCCGACCCGAGCCCGCCACCGGCACGCGACCCCACCCGCCGGCGACGGCCACGGCCCCGCTCGCCGCCGGTGCCGCGGCGCTGCGCCTGGTCCGCGGCAGCCTCTCCGCGAGCCGCGGACCGGCGCTGCGGCTCGCCTGGTGGACGATGCTGTCGGCCGCCCCCGCCCTTGTCTCCGGGAAGGCCCTGGCCCTCGCCGTCGACGACGGCTTCCTGGCCCGGAGCCCCCGCACGGCGGCCCTCTACCTCGTCCTGTTCGCCCTGTGCGCCCTCGCCGGAGCCTGGGCCGGCCGGCAGACCTACCCCTGGCTCGCCGAGATCGTGGAGCCGCTGCGCGACCGGCTCCTCGGCGACGTCGTCCGCGGCACGCTGCGCCGGGCCGTCGCACCCGGCGCCCGGCGCGACGGCGTCGACGCGGTGGCCGTAGCCCAACTCACCCGGCAGGTGGAGGTGGTACGGGACGCGCTGGCCGGACAGCTCATGCTGGTCTGGCAGTTCGTGCTGACGGTGGGGGCCGTCGTCGTCGGGACCGCCGTCATCGCCCCGGCCGCCGTGCCCCTCGTCGCGGTACCGCTGGTGCTGGCGCTGGGCGTGTTCGCCGTACTGGCGTCCGTGACGGTGCGTTGGCAGCACGCGGCCTTCCAGGCGGAGGAGACCCTCGCGCAGCGGGCCGTGGAGACCGTCGGCGCGCTGCGCGACATCGTCGCCACCGGCACCCGCGACCACGCGGAGGGCGAGGTGCTCCAGGCCGTCCGGGCGCATCTGCTGGCCTCCCGCAAACTGGCCACCGTCGCGGCGGTGCGCCGGCTGGTCGTGGGGCTCGGCGCGCACAGCCCCCTGCTGCTGGTCGTGCTCACCGCGCCCGCCCTGCTGGAGCGCGGCATGACCCCGGGCGACGTGGTCGGCGTCCTCGGCTATGTGCTGACCACCCTCGAACCCGCCGTCCGGCTGATGGTCCAGGGGGTGGGCGCCTCCTGGCTCCGCCTGTCGGTGGCGGCCCAGCGGCTCGCCGGGGCGGCCCGCGACCCCGGGACCCCGCCGCCGCCCGCGCACCCGCTGACGCCGGACGACGGATCGGTCGTCGTCTCGGGCGTCACCTTCGCGTACGGCCCGGACGCCGACCCCGTCGTCGACGGCCTCGAACTCTCCCTCGCCCACGGCGAACAGCTCGCCGTCGTCGGCCCGTCCGGCGTGGGCAAGTCCACGACCGCCGACCTGCTGGCCGGGATGCTCGTCCCGGACGCGGGACGGATCACCCTCGGCGGCGTTCCCCTCGACCGCATCGCCCGCGACGACCTGTGCCGGGCGCGGGCCCTGCTCCCGCAGAACCCGTACGTGTTCGCCGGGACACTGCGCGAGAACCTCTGCCAACTCGCCCCCGGCGCCCCGGACGAGAGCGTCGCCCACACCGTCGGCGAACTCGGCATGGACGATCTGGTACGGCGGCTGGGCGGACTCGACGGCCGGGTGGACCCCGCCGCCCTGTCCTCGGGAGAGCGCCAACTCGTCGCGCTCGCACGGGTCCACCTGTCCCGCGCCGCCCTCGTCATCCTCGACGAGGCGACCCGGCACCTCGACGCCGAGGCGGAGGAGCGGATCGAGGAGGCGTTCCGGCGGCGGCCCGGGACCGTCGTCGCCCTGGCCCACCGGATCTCCCTGGCCCGCCGCGCCGACAAGGTGCTCCTGCTGGACGGAGAGCGGGCGTGGACCGGGACGCACGACACGCTCCTGGCGCAAGTGCCCCTGTACGCCGACCTCGTGGGCCTGTGGAACACCGGTACCGCCGGGCCCGGCTAGGACGGACCCGGCGGCAGCGGCGGTGGAGGCGCGGGCGGCGGGGAGGCGGACGGCGGACACGCCGCCCGCCGTGCCCCGTTCAGCAGCCGGGACGCAGCATCAGATCGCTCATCGTCGCGTCCCGCGGCAGATCGAGCGCCGTGACGACCGCGGCCGCCACGGAGGCGGGACTCATATGGGCCTCCGGCCGGTACGGCAGCCCGAACTGCTCGTGCAGCCGGACCTGCATCGGCGTGTCGGTCTCGCCCGGATAGACCGTGGTCACCCGCACCCCGTGCTCGTGCTCCTCCGCGCGCAGCGTCTCCGCCAGCGCCTTCAGCCCGAACTTGGACGCCGCGTACGCGCCCAGCCGGGGCGGCGCGTACACCCCCGCCCCCGAGTTGACGAAGACGACGTGCCCGCGCGCCGCCCGCAGAGCGGGCAGCAGCAGCCGGGTGAGCTCCGCGGGGGCGATCAGGTTGACCGCCAGCGTGTGCTCCCAGACTCCCGCGCCCACGTCCCCGATCCGCCCCGACTCGGCCACGCCGGCCACATGCAGCAGCGAGTCCAGCCGCGCGGGCAGCGCCTGCCCCTTCAGCGCGCCGTCCAGCGCACCCGGCTCGGCCAGGTCCGCCACGACGGTCCGGCTCCGCGGGAAGCGCGCCCGCAGCTCCCTGGCCCGGGACTCGTCCCGGGCCAGAAGCCACAACTCGTGCCCGCGCGAGGCGAAATGAGCTGCCATGGCGGCTCCGATACCGGAACCGCCCCCTGTTATCAGAAAGACTCCCATAAACTGATACTTACCCCATCCGACGATCCGTCCGAACCGTCGCGCGGGGGGCGCACGGAAGGGGACGGCAGGCGCGGGGAGTCGAGCGGACCGGGGGAGCGGTGTCGCCCGCTCGTCGCGGAGGACTGCGGACCGGCGACGGCCGCGGTGCTCGTGCCCGTACGCGACCGGAGGCTCCCGCCCGCGCTCCCACGGCGCGGCCGGGACCGGACCCGGGACACGCCCAGCGGCGGCGCCGAACACTCCCACGAGGCGCCCCGCCTCATTTCGTTTGGCGGGAACTTGCGGGATGCTGCCGGTATGGCGAGCAAGCTTGTCGAACGGCTGGTGCCGGATGACCTGTGGGAGCCGTTCCAACGGGTCGTCCCGCCCGCGCCGGAACGTCCGCAGGGGGGAGGACGCCGGCGGACCTACGGTGACCGCGAGGTCCTGGCGGCCATCGTGTTCGTGGCGACGTCGGGCTGCACCTGGCACCAACTGCCCGCCGTCTTCGGGCCGTCCGGCGTGACGGCGTTCCGCCGCTTCACGGAGTGGTCGCACGCCCACGTCTGGGAGCACCTGCTCGACACGCTGGCCGGGCAGAACGAACTGGCGTGGTCGCGCACCGCCATCCACTCCGTCAGCGTGCGCGCGGCCGGCCGGGGCCGCTGACGGCACGGGCGGCCGGCGCCGAGCCCGCGGGCCACCGGAGCGCACCGCCCTTCACCGCCCGGAGGCGGCCGGTTCACCCGGCCGCCGGTGCAGGATCACCAAACGAAATGACCTGTAAGGTGTGTCCGTGCTTGGGAAGCAGGCACGCCCGCGGAGTGTGAGCCACCGGTACCCGGTGCGCCCTCACTTCCGCGGGGTCTGTCGTGCTTCCCAAGGTGAAGGACCTGCCCGGTGGCTGATGTGCCCGTGGGCGATGCTCAGTCGTCGCCTCAATTCCCCCTGCCGTTTTCGTCGGAGGGCACAGACCCGTCTGCCATCGAGGAGCGGAACCGTCGGCTGGCCAGGAGCAGCGTGGCCCGCGCCGAGGAACTGCTGCTGACCCGGTACCGGCTCGGGTCGGCGCAGGAGGCGTTCGGACTGCTGCGCCGGGCCTCCCAGCAGTTCAACATCAAGCTGCACACGCTCGCCGACGTCGCCGTCCACCTGCCCGCACCCGACGCCGGCGCACCGCGATGGGTGCCGCCCCGCCCGCGCGCCCCCGCTCCCTCCCTGCACGCGCTGGGCAAGACGACCGCCAGGAAGCTCGGCCAGAGCGGGGTCCTCAAAGCGGCCATGCACCGGGTCATGCAGATCTCCCAGAGCCCGATGGCCAGTGCGCAACTCGCCGAGAACGGCTTCCTGCGGCTCGAACGCCACACCGGGCTCGGACTGGAGTTCACGGAGTACTTCGCCTTCGTGGAACTGGGCGGCCAGGTGACCTCCTACTCGCTCGCCGCGGACGAGAACCGGCAGATCACCGTCAAGGACGTCGCGGCGTCGGACCTGTTCGACGAACGGGCGCGCGCGGTGATCCTCCGGGCGGGGAGCCGGGCCTGCCACAGCGTCCCCCTGACAGCCCCGCACGGCACCGTCATGGGTGTGATCTCCTCCCATCACGAGCGGGCCGTCGGGGAGTTCGAGGCGGCACGGCTGGCCGCGCTGCACACCCTGGGAGCGCAGGTGGGCAACTGGATCAACTGGTACCGCAACGAAGTGGTCCTGGACGCGCTGGAGTCCATCCACGCGACGGCGGTGGCCGAGTCCGAGGCGGGCACCGGCGACCCGGCGGACTGACCCGGCCGTCCGCCCCGAGCTGTGCCGCCGGACGGACGTTCCCATGTCTGTGAGGGAGGCGCGGGGGTACACGTTGCATCCACGAGCGCGGATGGCACCACGGGAAGCGGGTCGGGCAGTGGCGGTGAAGGCGATGGGATGGGCGCACTCTTTCCCCGTGTCCGCGGGGGTGCGCGCCGGGCGGGCGTGGACGCGGCGGCGCCTCGAACCCCTGCCGTGGGCCGCCTCCGACCCGGACACGGTGGACTCCATCGTGCTGGCCGTCTCGGAACTCGTCACCAACGCGCACCTTCACGCCCACAGCGACGCGCACCTGGTCCTCACCTGGGACGGCGACTGCCTCCATGTGAGCGTCCACGACGACGACCCCACGCTGCCGCGTCATCGTGAACCGGAACCGGGCGAGGTCTCCGGCCGCGGAGTCTCCATCGTGCGCAAGCTGGCCGACGACGTGCAGATGAAGTGCCAACGGCACGGCAAGACGGTGATGGCCTGCTTCCGCCCGGAACCACCGGAAACCGGCGACGGGGCCGGAGCGCGGACGGTGTGAGCCGCAAGCGTGCGCTTCGCGCCCCGCGGCGTCCACGGCTCACCGTGCGCCGGGCGCGGCAGACCGGTTGAAGGGTGGGTGTGCACCGCCGGGTGTTCACGGGGTCGCCGTGACGCGGTCGTCGAGTTCGCAGAAGGCTGCGCCGTCGCGCAACGCCTCGCGGCTCCCGGCCTCGCGGAGTTCCCGCGCGGACTGCCGTGCCACGGCGGCGTCGATGACGCGCACGACCGTCTCCGCGACGTCGGCAGGGGAGCTATCTGCAGACCGCATCACGTTCGCCCTGCCCTGGGAGGACATGCTGCTCCTCGGCACGACCGACGAGGTGTACGAGGGCGACCCGGCCGACGTCGCCGTCACCGAGAAGGACGTCGCGCAGATCCTGGAGGAAGCGGCCGTCTCCGTCCGCGACGAGCAGCTGTCCCGCGACCTCATCACGTACGCGTACGCCGGACTGCGGGTGCTGCCCGGCGGTCCCGGACACACCGCGCAGGCCAGGCGCGAGACGGTCGTCACGGAGGGACCGGGCGGCATGCTGTCGGTGGCGGGCGGCAAGTGGACGACGTTCCGCCACATCGGCCGTACGGTCCTGGCGAAGCTGGAGGCCCTGCCCGGACACCCGATGGGCGAGGGCTGCGAACCGGTCTCCCGCCTGCCCAGGGAGCTGCCGCTGCCCGGTGTGGCCAACCCGCGGGCCGTCACGCGCAGCCTCCTCACCGACGACACCGGACAAGGGCCGCGGATGGCCCCCGACACCGCCAGGCACCTGGCGACCCACTACGGCTCCCTCGCCTACCAGGTCGCCCTTCTGGCCCGGCGCGACCCCGCCCTCGCCGAGCGCGTCCATCCCGACGCCCCCGAGATCTGGGCCCAGGTCGTCCACGCCCGCGACCACGAATGGGCCGAGACCGCCGAGGACGTCCTGCGCCGGCGCACCACGCTGACGGTCCGGGGCCTCGCGACGGAGGAGATCCGCCGACGCGTCGAGGACGTCCTTCGCGGGTCCGCCCCCGGTGCTTCCTGACCCACAGTCCTGACCCACAGTCCTGACCCGCGGTCCTGACCCGCGGGACGGCCCCTGGCGGCGCTCCGCCGACCGCCGACCGCCGACCGCCGACCGCCGTGCGGCGGGTCGGGTGCCGTGTCCGGTGGCAGGCTCTGCTCGACGCGGGGTACGACTGCTCCGGCACACCCACCGACGGCGTCTGCTCCGGCCACGCCCGCGCGCGGCGAGTACCGGGTCCCCGGCGGAGCCGCCGACGGCCGCGCCGCCGGGGCCGGTGCCGCTCACCCACGGGAGCCGGTCGGCGGCGGCCCGGACCGCTCGCCGCGCGTGCGGGCGCCACCGTTCGGAGGCACCATGGTGACTGTCCGCGGAGCCACGATCGGCGGGCCACGGACGCGGCCACGAACGCGTACACGGACACGGACACGGACACGGACACGGAAGCGTGTGCGCCGGGACCCGTACGCCGGACGCGCGTTGTCGGGGGCATCCGGCGGCACCCGCGAACCCGCCCGTCCGATTCCGGGGGAGCACGCGAGACGCGGGCGGGAACGCGACCAGCCGAGCGAGTCGAGCGAGCCGAGCAAGTGTCGAGCAGCCGAGAGCGAGAACGCCATGCAGAGCGCGGCCACGCGGACCGGGATCGCGGCCACGTCCGACTCGCCACTGAGCGGACGTACCGCCGTCGTCACCGGGGCGGCCCGGGGCATCGGCGAGGCGCTCGCGCGGCGCCTGTCCGGGGCGGGCCTCCAGGTCGCCCTGCTCGGCCGGGAGGCGCAGACCCTGCGTGCCGCGGCGTCCGCGTTCACCGCGCCCACCCTGTGCATCGAGGCCGACGTCACCGACCAGGACGCACTCGACCGCGCGGCCGAGCGGATCGCGGACCGGTTCGGAGACGTGTCCGTGGTCGTGGCCAACGCCGGGGTCGCGGCAGGGGGACCCTTCCTCGCCACCGACGCCGACCTCTGGCGGCGGGTCGTGGACGTCAACCTCCTGGGCGCGGCCAACACCGCACGCGCCTTCCTGCCCCAACTCCTGCGCACACAGGGCTATTTCCTCCAGGTCGCGTCGACGGCCGCCTTCGGGTCGGCGCCGCTGATGAGCGCCTACTGCGCGTCCAAGGCCGGGGCCGAGTCCTTCGCACAGGCCCTGCGGGGTGAGGTCGAGGGGGACGGCGTCGGCGTGGGCATCGCCTATGTGCACTGGACCGGCACCGACATGATCGACGGGATGGACGATCACCCGGTGCTGCGGGCGCTGCGGGCCCGTCAGCCGGGATTCGCCCGCCGCGTGCACAGCCCCGACCAGGTCGCCGCCTGGCTCGACGCGGGAGTCAGGCGACGGGCCCACTCCGTCTACGCCCCTCCATGGCTGCGTTGGTGCCAGCCGCTGAGGCCCCTGTTCCCCACCCTGGTCACCCGGGTGGCCAGGCGGGAACTGCGCCGCTCCTCCGCGTCGGAACTCGCCGCCCACACGGGGGTGATGGGCGCGGGCGGGCGCGCCGACTGGCAGGCGTACACCGCCGCCACGCCCCCGCAGGAGGGTCCGTCCACATAGCCCGAGCGTGTCCGGGGCACGGCGGACCCGCGGCCTGCGGACCCGCCCGCGCCGACGCACGGCCGGCGCCTGGGACGGACTCGGCAGACCGGGTCCCATCCGACCGCGTCCCACTCCCCTCCGGCGGGCCGGGACCACCGCCCCTGACAGATGGCAGGTGCCCGCCCCTGACAGATGGCAGGTGCCCGCGGCGGCACCCGCGTCGTTCACTGAGGTGAGCACCTGCACATCCGAGCGCAAACTCTCAGGGGTAGAAGAATGATCCGTAGGAAGAACATGTTCGCCGCGGGACTGGCCACCCTGGTCTCGGCGGCCGCCTTGAGTGTCGGCGGGATGGCCGTACCGGCCGCGGCGGCGGGCGGAGTCGACTGCTCGGGCCGGGTCCACGGTGTCGACCCGAACGTGGGCATCGTCGGATGCACCAACAACACCGGCGGTGAGATCCGGTTCCGCGCCGACATCGTCTGCGGTCTCGCCCCGGACGTCAGCGGGGACTGGGTGACCCTGCGCCCAGGCGCCTACGGCGAGTCGGTCGGCAGCTGCGCCTGGTTCAGCTCGGGTGTCGGCAGTGTCGGCTGGACCATCGCGTAGCGGCCGGTCGGCCTGAGGGGGGAGGGCGGCGGCCGTGCTCGGGAGGGCACGCGCTGCCTGCCGCCGCCCGACGGCGGATGGCGCCCCGCCGACACCGCTCCCCTTGCTCCATCTATCGAAAATCGATAGATTTCCATCGTGGCTCGATCGAGGAGCCTCGATGGAAGGGTGACGTATGGGAAAGCTGGCAGTGGGCGCGTTGCGCGCCGTCCTCGCGGTGGTGCTCACCGGCACCGTCCTCGTGCAGGCCGCGATGGTGTGGGCGCTGGCCACCGATCCGGAGGACGGCTCGCTGCCGCTCACCCCGCTGCGCCTGATCACCGTCCTCGGCATGGCGGCGGCCCAGGTCGCGTTGGTCTGCGTATGGCGGCTGGTGGCGATGGTGCGCCGCGGCACGGTGTTCTCCCACGCCGCCTTCCGGTACGTGGACGCCGTGATCGGCGCCATCGTGGCGGAGGCCCTGCTGTGGTTCGCCGTCACGGCGATCAACGCACCGGGGCAGCGCGAGGACCCGGGCGTCACCGTCATCATGGCCGGGATCGGACTGGCCGTCCTCGGGGTCGCGCTCATCGTGCTCGTGCTGCGGACGCTCCTCGCCCAGGCCGTCGCGCGCGACGTCGAAGCGTCCCGGATGCAGGCCGAGTTGGACGAGGTGATCTGATGCCGATCGCGGTCGACATCGACGTGATGCTGGCCCGGCGGAAGATGTCCGTGGGGGAGCTGGCGGAGCGGGTCGGCATCACACCCGCCAACCTCGCCGTCCTGAAGAACGGCCGTGCCAAGGCGGTGCGATTCGCCACACTCGCCGCGCTCTGCGAAGTGCTCGACTGCCAGCCGGGCGACCTGCTGCGCTGGGAGGCGGAGGACGACGCGGCGCCGGAGGCCGCCGCCCTGCGACACCCGCTTTAGGAGAGCGGTTCTCTCTCCCGTCACGGCGCCCGGGATCGCCCGGGACGCCGCCCCGCCGCCCCGCTGCCCCCGTCGCCCCCGGGCGCGCGGCGCGGGCGCGTCGGGGCGTCGGCCTGCGGGCCCGCGGCATCTCGGGTGAGCCGTGTCTCACCGCGACCCCGTTGCTGTGCAACGAGGTGCATAGCAGGATCACGGACATGGCGCTCGAACACGCGATCCTCGTCTCGCTGCTGGAGAAGCCCGGTTCCGGCTATGAGCTGGCCCGGCGCTTCGAGCGGTCCATCGGGTACTTCTGGACCGCCACCCACCAGCAGATCTACCGCGTGCTCAAGCGCATGGAGAGCGACGGCTGGATCCACGTCCGCGACGTCCCGCAGTACGGCCGCCCGGACAAGAAGGAGTACTCCGTCGCCGCTCCGGGACGCGACGCGCTCTCCGGGTGGCTCGGCGAACCGACCCGGCCCGAGAGCGTGCGGCACGATCTCGCGGTCAAGGTCCGGGGCGCGGCCTTCGGCGATCCGGCCGGGCTGATCCGCGAGGCCGAGCGGCACCGGCAGGAGCACACCGACCGTCTGGCCCACTATCTCGCGGGCGAGACAAGGGACTTCGGGACTCCCGCGCCGGACGGTCCGCCGGACGCCGAACGCGAACTCCAGCACGTCGTGCTGCGCGGCGGCATCGCCTACGAGCGCATGATGATCGCCTGGCTCGACGACGTCCTCGCCACCCTCGCCCGCTTCGGCACCGGTCACTGACCCGCCGTGCGGGCCCTTCCGGGACCACGCCCGGACCCACGCACCCCACCCTTCCGGCCGAAAGGCGGCACCCATGGCCGACGCGCTGCTCCTCAACCCGCGGACCTACGACCCCGTGCACTTCGACCCGGAGACCCGCAGGCTGCTGCGGGCCACCGTCGACTGGTTCGAGGGGCGCGGCAGGCGCCGGCTGATCGAGGACTACCGCACCCGGGCCTGGCTCGGCGACTTCCTCGCCTTCGCCGCCGAGGAGGGACTCTTCGCGACCTTCCTCACGCCCGCCTCCGCCGCGGGGGAGGGCGAGGGCGACAAGCGCTGGGACACCGCCCGCATCGCCGCCCTCAACGAGATCCTCGGCTTCTACGGGCTCGACTACTGGTACGCCTGGCAGGTCACCATCCTCGGCCTCGGCCCCGTCTGGCAGAGCGACAACCCCGCCGCCCGGTCCCGCGCCGCCGAACTGCTCTCCCAGGGCGAGGTGTTCGCCTTCGGCCTGTCCGAGAAGGCCCACGGCGCCGACATCTACTCCACCGACATGCTCCTGGAACCGGACGGCGCGGGCGGCTTCCGGGCCACCGGCTCCAAGTACTACATCGGCAACGGCAACGCCGCAGGGCTGGTCTCCGTCTTCGGCCGCCGCACCGACGTGGAGGGCCCCGACGGCTACGTCTTCTTCGCCGCCGACAGCCGCCACCCGGCGTACCACCTCGTCAGGAACGTCGTCGACTCCTCGAAGTTCGTCAGCGAATTCCGCCTGGAGGACTACCCGGTGGGCCGGGACGACGTCCTGCACACCGGACGTGCCGCCTTCGACGCCGCCCTCAACACCGTCAACGTCGGCAAGTTCAACCTCTGCACGGCCTCGATCGGCATCTGCGAGCACGCGATGTACGAGGCCGTCACCCATGCGCGGAACCGCATCCTCTACGGCCGTCCCGTCACCGCCTTCCCGCACGTGCGGCGCGAGTTGACCGACGCGTACGTCCGGCTCGCCGGCATGAAGCTGTTCAGCGACCGGGCCGTCGACTACTTCCGCACCGCCGGCCCCGACGACCGCCGCTACCTCCTCTTCAACCCCATGACCAAGATGAAGGTGACCACCGAGGGCGAGAAGGTCATCGACCTGATGTGGGACGTCATCGCCGCCAAGGGGTTCGAGAAGGACAACTACTTCGCCCAGGCGGCCGTGGAGATCCGCGGACTGCCGAAGCTGGAGGGCACCGTCCACGTCAACCTGGCGCTGATCCTGAAGTTCCTGCGCAGCCACCTCCTCGACCCGGTGGCCTACGAGCCCGTACCGGCCCGCCGCGACGCGGCCGACGACGGCTTCCTCTTCCGCCAGGGCCCGGCCCGCGGCCTCGGCTCGGTGCGCTTCCACGACTGGCGGCCGGCCTTCGACGCCTACGCGCACCTCGCCAACGTCACCCGCCTGCGGGAACAGGCCGACGCGCTCTGCGTGCTCGTCCGCACCGCCGCCCCCGACGACGAGCAGAGCAAGGACCTCGACCTGCTCCTCGCCGTCGGACAGCTCTTCGCGCTCGTGGTCCACGCCCAGTTGGTGCTGGAGCAGGCGGCGCTCACCGGACTCGACGAGGACGTCCTGGACGAACTCTTCGCCGTCCTCGTCCGGGACTTCTCCGCGCACGCCGTCGAACTGCACGGCAAGGACTCCGCGACCGAGGCGCAGCAGGACTGGGCGCTCGGCGCGGTCCGGCGCCCGGTCGTCGACACCGGCCGCTCGCAGCGCGTCTGGCGGCGCGTCGAGGCACTGTCGGGGGCGTACGAGATGAAGCCCTGAGGGTGACGGGTACCGGCCGGGCGGGACCGGGCCGCCGCCCGTCCCGGGATCGGGCACGCGCCGCCGGGGGAGTCCGCGCGGCGCGCAGGACGCGGTCCCCGCGAGGTCGGGGCTGGGGCGGGGGAGCAATAGGGTGACCCGCATGCCAGACACGTTGAGTTCCGCCCGCGCGCGCACCGCGCTGGCCTCGTCCGCCCTCATATCGGCCCAGTTGCTGCTGGTGGCCGTGGCCGTGGCCGCTGTCCTGTGGGCGCTGGCGCGGATGTGGTCGGTCGTGTGGCCCGTGGTCATCGCCCTGTTCCTCACCACGCTGACCTGGCCGCTCGCCCGCGCGCTGCGCAGACGCGGGTGGCCGGCCGCGCTCGCCGCCGTCGCGGTGACCGTGGTGTTCCTGCTGGTCGTCGTCGGCGTCGTGGCGCTCATCGCGGTGCCGATGGCGTCCCAGTCCGGGGAGCTGAGCGACGGTGTCGTCGAGGGCATCCAGAAGGTCCGGGAATGGGCCGCCGGGCCGCCCTTGAACATCGGCGACGACCAGGTCACGGCCGCGCTGGACTCCGCTGCCGCCCGGGTGCAGAACAGCGTCGGCAGTGTGGTCACCGCCGTCGCGACGGGGCTGGCCGCCATGGTCGGCGGTCTCGTCACGGCCGTGCTGGCGCTGTTCCTGATGTTCTTCTTCCTCAAGGACGGCCCGCGCTTCCTGCCGTGGCTCGCCCGTCAACTGCCCGGCCGGCTCGCCCGCGACATCCCCGTGGTGGCCAAGCGCACCTGGGTCACGCTCGGCGCGTTCATGCGCTCCCAGGCGCTCGTCGGTGTCCTCGACGCGGTCTTCATCGGCCTCGGCCTGTGGGTCCTGGACGTCCCGCTGGTGCTGCCGCTGATGGTGCTGACGTTCGTGTCCGCGTTCGTCCCGATCGTGGGTGCCGTGTTCGCCGGATTCGTCGCGGTGCTCATCGCCCTGGTGTCGAACGGGCCGACGGACGCGCTCATCGTCCTCGGCGTCATCCTGGTGGTGCAGCAACTGGAGGGCAACGTGTTCCAGCCCATGATCCAGAGCCGCGGACTCGGCCTGCACGGCGCGGTGATCCTCCTGGCCGTGACCCTGGGCGGCAGCCTGGCCGGCATCGTGGGCAGCCTCCTCGCCGTGCCGCTCACCGCGATGATCGCCGTCGTCTGGAACTACCTGCGCGAACAACTCACCGACCCGGAACCGGAGTCGGAGCCGACCCCGCCCGCCGACGCGCCGCCCGCCGACGCACCGTCCACCGGCGCCGCGATCCCGGGAACCTGACGGAAAGGCCCCGCACGCAGCGGGCCGGCACCGCCGCACCCCGCCGGTCCGGGCCCGCTCGCGTGGGCCACCCCGCACCGTCACCCCCGCCGGATTGTTGACATGTTCGCGGCTGACGGCGATCCTGCCGAGGAGGTCTTCTTCCATCGATGTAAAAAGTCGTGTGAGGTGACGCGTGAAACTGTCCCGCCGCATCAACGGCGCCACCGCGTTCGCCCTGGCCGCGATCGTCGCCGCCGCGCTGTCCCTGATGTCCGCCGCCGCCCCGGCCGAGGCGGGACAGACGAGTCTGCGGGCCGCGGACCCCAGCGTCCTGCGCGTCGGCGGCACCTATGTCTCGGTGCAGTCGGCGGGGGGCGGCATCGCCGTGCGGACCGCGCCGTCGACCGACGCCCTCGCGGCGGCGCCCGCCCGGCAGATCTGGTCCGACACCCGCGACCTCGGCGAGGTCTGGGCTCCCGAGATCGTCCGCGACGGCGGCCGCTACTACGTCTACTTCGCGGCCGGCCGCGGCGCCGCCCACCGCATGTACGTGATCAGCTCGGCCAGCCCGGACAGCGGATACACCGCCGAGACCCGACTCGCCCTGCCGGACGACAAGTGGGCGATCGACGGCACCCTGTTCACCTTCAACGGGCAGCGCTGGTTCGTCTGGTCCGGCTGGGCCGGCGACACCAACGTCGAGCAGAACCTGTACATCGCGCGCATGAGCAGCCCGACCACCCCCACCGGCGCCCGCTACGTCATCTCCCAGCCCCGGGAGAGCTGGGAGCGGGTGGTGGGCAACCCGTTCATCAACGAGGGCCCGGAAGCCATCAAGGACCCGAACGGGCAACTGCACATCGTGTACTCCGCCAACGGCAGCTGGAGCGACCAGTACTGCATGGCCGACCTGCGCCTGCGTGCGGGCGGCGACCCGACCTACGTATGGGACTGGTACAAGTCCAACGGCTGCCTCTTCGGCTCCGACCGCGCGACGATGATGGCCGGTTGGGACCCCACCCTGTACGTGAACGGTCCGGGCCACCACACCTTCGTCCTGCTCGACGGCGACATCAACACCAGCCCGCCCGCCGGACCGAGGTTCCCGTCCATGTTCCACGCGGTGCCCAAGGGGACGCCGTACTCCTGGGCGAACCGCTACTGGTACACCGGCACCTTCGCCTGGTGGGGCAACACCACCTACAGCCGCGCCAACGTGCCCGGCGCGAACACGAACACCGGCTGGAGCCTCAAGTTCTTCGAGTAGCGTCCGCCTGCCGGAGTTCGGTGAGCAACTGGTTCCGACCGGCCAGGAGTTCGGTGAGGATCCGGCGGGCGGCCCGCAGCAGTTCGGCCACGTCCCCGCCGGCGAGGGCGTAGCGGACGGTGGAGCCCTCCCGCAGGGACACCACGATGCCCGAGCGCCGCAGCACCGCCAGCTGCTGCGACAGGCTGGACGGCTCGATGTCGATGTCGGCCAGGAGGTCGCGCACGGACACCGGGCCGTGCTGGAGGAGTTCCAGCACCCTGATGCGTACGGGGTGGCCGAGCATGCGGAAGAACTCTGCCTTGACCTGGTAGAGGGGTGCCTGCATGGGTCTCGCTCCTGGTCGCACGGGTGGGAGCGCGGTCGCGGTGGCGCGGCGGCGCCGACGGGCACCGCCGCGCCGCGGACCGCTTTCAAGAGCCGATCCTTCACGCCCGGGACCTGGCGGGGACGCGCATCGGCACCATGCAGATGTGGTGACTTGAAGAAGTCTTCACATCAGGGGCAGACGTGATCCCGGCCGCCGGGCACGTGTCAGATCTCGATGGCCTCCTCCACCCGCCTGAGCTGGTGCCGCGCCATCGCCAGGTTCGCGTTGGCCTTGTCGAGCACGAGATAGAGGAACAGCCCGTTTCCCGAGCGCCCCTTCAACAGGCGGATCACGTGGTACTGGTGATCCAGCGTCAGGAGGATGTCCTCGATCTGGCTCTTGAGGCCCAACTGCTCCATGGTGCGCACCTTGGCCCGGATCACGTCGGTGTTGCCCGCGGCGGCCACGTTCAGATCCAGATCCTTGCCCCCGCCGAGCGTGCCCAGCGCCATCCCGCTGGTGTAGTCGACGACCGCGGCCCCCACCGCTCCCTCGATCCCCGCCATCATGTCCTTCAGCGACACTTCCACACTCGCCACAGCGCCTCCCCTTGGATGCGGTTGCCCGCGGGCTGATGGTCTTTGGCCCGCCTCGGTCTCCGGACCGTACGCACGCCGCCGCGCCGGCCGCGGCGACTTGCGCCGACTGACTCACGCCGACCGGACAGCGATGCGATCGGATCGTTCGGGCGACCACAAATGCCCTTACACGCAAGGAAGTTGACTGCACCCCGGGCGGTCCGGTCCGGGACACGCCCGAGTTCCGCAGACCGGGAAGGACGCCGGACGGCTTAAGGTCGTCTTCCGTGACTCTGCCTGTGGAGGGTGCTGTGACCACGATCGAGCTCACCCGGTTCCGCGTGGAACCGGACCGCGTGGCCGACCTGTTGCGTGCGCGGCCGGCCATGCTCGCCGACTTCGAGACCGACCGCGCCGGATTCCTGGGCGCGCGCCTCGTCCGGCTCCCGGACGACCAGTGGCTCGACATCGTGACCTGGCGCAGCGCCGAGGACTTCGCCGCGTCCCGCGCCAAGGGGGCCAACCTGCCCGGAGTCGCCGCCTTCTTCGCGGCGATCGCCGAACTGGTCAGCGCGGAGGAGGGCACCGAACCGGACCTCCCGGAGAACTGAAGCCGGCGCCCCCCGGACGGCCACCCGGGCTCACTGGGTGACGGCCAGCCCGACCCCGCCACGGGGCGTGCCGCCCCGGGCCGGCGGCGCACCCGCGGCGCGCGCCCCCGGCGCGGGGGCGCAGGGCAGAGCGTGCACGACCCC
>NZ_AGBF01000033.1 GCF_000225525.1 Streptomyces zinciresistens K42
CGAGGCCGCCGCGCGGGGCCGACGTACGGGGCCGCCGCGCGGAGCCGCCGCGCGGAGCCGTCGCGCGGAGCCGTCGCGCGGGGCCGCGAGCTTCGCGGACCGGTGGCGGCCGACCGCTGAGCGGATGCCCCGGCACGGAGTCCTCGACGGCCGGAAAAGGGCCCGCGCGCGACGACCGGGCGCCCGGCCCGCGGGGCGTCGACGGCCGGCGCGAGCGCGTCGAACGGGTCCTGCTACCGGGCACCGACGCCGGCGCTCAGGCCGACCGCGGCTGGGCGGCGGGAATCCTCGACGTGAGGAACAGCGCCAGGGCGCAGGCGAACGCGAGGATCGCGAGCGCGGCACGCAGACCGTCCAACCGGGCGGCGGCGTTGGCGTCCAGCGCGGCTCGGGCCGTCTCCGGGCTCGTACCCGCCTCGTCGAGCGCGGACCGGAGCTGGTCGTCCGACAGGAACGTCACACCGTTCTGGATCTCCACGGCCGCCCGGTCCGTGACCGAGGGCGGGATCGCCGGGTTCTGTTCGAGGTTGGCCAGGAACGACGACGCGAGAGCGGCGATCAGGATCGATCCGGCCAGTGCCGTACCGATCGAGGAACCGAGGTTGGTGACGGCGTTCTGGATGCCGCCGACCTCCGCGCTCTGCTCGTCCGGCACCGCCGAGACGGTGACGGAGCCGAGCTGGGAGGCGAGCGCGCCCGTGCCGAGCCCGATCAGCAGGAACGGCACGGTCACGACCTCCGCTCCGGCGTTCGCGTCCAGCGCCGCCATCAGGACCACCGCGCCGGCCAGCAGCGCGAGGATCCCGAGCCGTACCACGCGCCGCGGCGAGACGTCCGGGAACAGCCGGGGGATCAGCGTGGCGGCCGCCAGCAGGGTCAGGGAGAGCGGCAGCAGGCGCGCGCCGGTCTCCAGGGCGGACAGGCCCAGCGCGACCGAGAGGAAGAGCGGTACGACGAAGAACACGCCCATCAGGACGAGGTACTGGAAGAAGAACATGACCAGGCCGCCGGTGAGCTGCCGGTTGCGCAGCAGGGCCGGGTCGACGAGCGGATCGCGCCCGCGGGCCACGAGGCGGGACTCGCGGTGCAGGAAGAGCCGGATCAGCAGGACGCCCGCGAGCATCAGCCAGACGACCGGGGAGATCCCGAGCCAGACGGGCGCGTCGGGCTTCGGCCGGAACCACCCCCACTCGTCCGAGCGCAGCACGCCGTAGACGAAGGCGCCCAGGCCGAGGGCGCACAGGACGGAGCCCACCAGGTCGAGGCGCGGGCGCAGCGGGCTCACCACGTCCACGACGGGGCGGGCGAGCAGGAGGATGCCGAGCACCACCACGACCTCGCCCGCGAACACCCAGCGCCAGGAGAGGTACGTCGTGGCGAATCCGCCGATGAGCGGCCCCAGGGCGATCGCCACGGCGCCCGCCGCCGCGACGAGTCCGTAGGCGGCGGGCCGGCGTTCGACGGAGAAGTTGCCCGCCACCAGCGCGACGATCGCGGGGAGGATGAGGGAGGCACCCACGCCCTCCAGGAACGCCCAGCCGAGCAGCAGCACGGGCAGGTTGGGCGCGAGGGACGTGAGGAGCGAGCCGCATCCGTAGACGCAGCAGCCGATCATGAACGCCCGCTTGCGGCCGATCAGCTCCCCGATCTTGCCGCCGGGAATCATGAGCATGGCCATCACGAGGGTGTACGCCGTGATGGCGCCCTGGATGCCCGTCACCGTCGTGCCGACGTCCTCGGCCACGGCCGCGATCGACACGTTCATGACCGAGCTGTCGAGGGCCATCAGGAACTGGCCGGCCGCCAGTGTCCACAGGACGAGCCCTGCCTTGGCCGGACCGTCGGCGGTTCCTGTCCCGGGCGTCATGGGCGATGCATTGCCGCCATCCGGTACGGAACCCTGGCGAACCGCGGAATTCATCCGCTCGGCGCACGAGGGGGCGAGCCGCTCGGCGCACGAGGGGCGCGCGGGCGAGGGGCCCGTCAGCCGCAGCGGCAGGGGTCCCCGGTGGCCCCCTGCTCCGCGCACCCCGTGCCGGGGGTGTCGGCGTCGGCCTTCACCACGTACACCTCCCAGGGCTCCCGGCCGGGGCCGTGGACCCACACCTTGTCCTGGAGGGCGTAGCAGCAGGAGGTGTCGTTCTCCTCGACGGCGGCGAGATCGGCGTCCCTGAGCCGGCCCGTCGCGGCCTCGACCTCGGCGGTGGATCCGACCTCGACGCCGAGGTGGTCCAGACGGGTCTCCGCGCCGGGCTCGCCCTCGATCAGGACGAGCTTGAGCGGCGGCTCGGCGAGGGCGAAGTTGGCGTAGCGGGGGCGCCGCTTGGCCGGGCCGGTGCCGAACAGCTTCGTGTAGAAGGCGATCGACGCGTCCAGGTCGCTGACGCGCAGGGCGAGTTGGACTCGGGACATGGCACGGCTCCCATCTGCTTGCATTGATGCCTGTCACAACAGAGCTTGCATCCGACATCGACGAACGTCAATATAGAAGGATGTCGAATCAAGAGCGCTCGGCGCCGGAGCGGGACGACCGGACAGGCGACTGCCGCCCCGGACTGCTGACGGCACCGCTGGACGAGGCCCACGCCGCCGATCTGGCCAGGACCTTCAAGGCGCTGGGCGACCCCGTACGACTGCGCCTGCTGTCGCTGATCGCCTCGCGGGCGGGCGG
This sequence comes from Streptomyces zinciresistens K42, assembly GCF_000225525.1. GTDB lineage: Bacteria > Actinomycetota > Actinomycetes > Streptomycetales > Streptomycetaceae > Streptomyces > Streptomyces zinciresistens. The sequence goes on from NZ_AGBF01000033.1 coordinate 2,672, forward strand.
CGAGGTCTGCGTGTGCGAACTGACCCCGGCGTTCACCCTCTCCCAGCCGACCATCTCGCACCACCTCAGACTGCTCCGGCAGGCCGGACTGATCGACCGCGAACGCCGCGGCACATGGGTCTACTACCGGGCGCAGCCCCCGGCCCTGGACCGGCTCGCCGCGTTCCTCACCGCCACGCCCCACCCCACGACGACCGTCTGAGCACAGCCGCCCGCCCGAGCGGACGGACGGCACCCGCCCCCACGCCCCGCCGCTCCCCCGCGCCAGGAAGGACCCCGCCATGACCCCACCCGCCGGGCCGCCGTCGGTCCTCTTCGTCTGCGTCCACAACGCCGGGCGCTCCCAGATGGCCGCCGCCTTCCTCACCCACCTCGCGGGCGACCGCGTCCGCGTGCGCTCCGCCGGCTCCGCCCCGGCCGCCACCGTGCACCCGGCCGTCGTCGCGGCCATGCCCGAAGCGGGCATCGACATCTCCGCCGAGACCCCCAAGGTGCTCACGGCGACGGCGGTCCAGGCGTCCGACGTCGTCGTCACGATGGGCTGCGGCGACACCTGTCCGGTCCTCCCCGGCACGCGCCTTCTCGACTGGGAGCTGCCCGACCCCGCGGGCCGGGGCGTCGACGCCGTCCGCCCGATCCGCGACGAGATCGAGCGACGCGTGCGCGGCCTGCTCGCGGAACTCCTCGCACCGGGTGCGCGATGAGCCCGGCCCGCGGATTCCGCGCCGCCGCGTCGCCGCGAGGGCACGCGGGCACGCGGACCAGGTCCTGACGATCTAACGGCCCGGCATCGACGAGGGCGACGCCATCTTCGAGACCGCCGCTCCCGCCGGGGCCGGCTTCGACGCCGCCGAACCGCCCGGACACGGCCACGTCGCCCTCGACGGCTCCGGGCGGGTACGGGGCGAACACGTCGGCCGCCACCACGGCGTCCGGCGCGACGTCGTCCTGATCGAGCGCCGCAGCCCCGCCGCCGCCCCCTGACACCCCGCCCCGCGCCCCGAGCGCGCGACCGGGCACCCTGCCGCGCGGGCGCTCCCGCCGAAGCGCCCGCCCGCGTCGCGCCGCGGGCGGTCCGGACCAGGCTCTCCTCGCGAGCACCCGCAGCGGCGGCGCGCCGGAGCCGCGAGCGAGACAATTCACTACGTAAGCGGCAATTTCCGCGCTTGAGTGAAGGAGAGCGGTCGTGGCCGGCAAGAGCGACCGAGCGGCACAGCCGGCGCACAGGAGGAACATCACGGGCTGGCTGTCGAACGTGTTCGCGCGCGATCCCGCCGGGCTCAACTGGCCGCGAGCGGTCGTGTTCCTGGACGTCGCGATGGTGCCGCTGTTCGTGTTCTGGGCCATCGGCTACGAGCAGTACCTGCTCAGCGCGCTGTTCGGGGTCCTGTTCACCGCGCTGGCCGATCCGGGCGGCGGCTTCGGGCGGCGCGCGTCCGACACCTCGCTCTTCGCGCTGATCGGCGCCGGTACGACCGCCCTGGCCTTCGCTCTCGGGGCGGCCGCCTGGGGCTGGCTCGTGCTCGCCGCGTTCCTGGTCACCCTGGTGGCCGGGCTGGCCGCCGCGTTCGGGACCCGCAGGTTCGTCAACGCCCTGCTGCTCAACATCTGGTTCGTCATCGCCCTCGCGCTGGCGGTCGGCCTCCACACGTCGAGCCGCGTCACCAGCCACACCTGGGCCCAGGTGCTCGCCTGGACCGGCGGGGCCGCGGTGTGGATCCTGGTGACGTTCCTCTGGTGGCTGATCCGCGGGCGCACCGGCTCACCCAAGCTCTTCCCGGAGCTCCCCGGCGACACCTCGCGGAAGAAGCCGACCGTCCCGCTGATCATGTTCGCGCTGATCCGCGCCCTGGCCATCGCCGGCACCGTGGCACTGGCGTACGGACTGGACCTGTCGCACGGCAGCTGGATCTCGATCGCGGCCATGATCGCGATGAAACCGAGCCTGGAACAGGCCGCCCTGGTCAGCGCGCAACGGCTTGTCGGCGCGTTGATCGGCGCCGGTGCGGCCGCGCTGCTGCTGCTGGTGCCCGTCAACGAAACCGGACTCAGACTGTTCGCGGTCGAACGCGGCCTCGAAGTGGTGGCGCTCGTCCTGCTCGTGCACGGGGTGGGAGTCCGCTTCTGGAACTACGCGCTCTACACCGCCGCCATCGCCGCCGGAGCACTCGTCCTGCTGGACCTGCCCCAGCCCTCGGACTACGCGGCCGAGGGCTACCGGGTGCTGTGGACCCTGTGCGGCGTGGGAATCGGCCTCCTCGTCATGCTGCCGGCCGGCCTGCTCGCCCGACGCACCGCCGCGACACCCCGGCAGACCACCTGACAACCGACCGCCCCCGGCACCGCCGCCCCCGCAGTCACGGACACCAGCGCCCCGGACGGACAGCCACCCGAGCCGGGTCCGACGCCCCGCCCCCCTCAGTGCGAATGCCCACCCGCGGCAGGCGCCGCCCCGGCGTTCTTCACCGTCAGCGGCAGCAGCTTCTTCCCCGTGGGTCCGATTTGGATATGAGTGTCGAGTTGAGGACACACCCCGCAGTCGAAGCACGGTGTCCAGCGGCAGTCCTCCACCTCGGTCTCGTCGAGGGCGTCCTGCCAGTCCTCCCAGAGCCAGTCCTTGTCCAGGCCCGAGTCCAGGTGGTCCCAGGGCAGGACCTCCTCGTAGGAGCGCTCGCGGGTGGTGTACCAGTCGACGTCGACGCCGAAGGGGGCCAGCGCCTTGTCGGCGCACTGCATCCAGCGGTCGTAGGAGAAGTGCTCGCGCCAGCCGTCGAAGCGGCCGCCGTCGTCGTAGACCGCGCGGATCACGGCGCCGATGCGGCGGTCGCCGCGGGAGAGCAGGCCCTCGACGATGCCGGGCTTGCCGTCGTGGTAGCGGAAGCCGATGGAGCGGCCGTACTTCTTGTCGCCGCGGATCTTGTCGCGGAGCTTCTCCAGACGGGCGTCCGTCTCCTCGGCCGACAGCTGCGGCGCCCACTGGAACGGCGTGTGGGGCTTGGGCACGAAGCCGCCGATCGACACCGTGCAGCGGATGTCGTTGGACCGGGAGACCTCGCGGCCCTTGGCGATGACCTTCGTGGCCATGTCGGCGATCTGCAGCACGTCGTCGTCGGTCTCGGTCGGCAGGCCGCACATGAAGTACAGCTTCACCTGGCGCCAGCCGTTGCCGTACGCGGTGGAGACGGTGCGGATGAGGTCGTCCTCGGAGACCATCTTGTTGATGACCTTGCGGATGCGCTCCGAGCCGCCCTCGGGGGCGAAGGTCAGGCCCGAACGGCGGCCGTTCCTCGTGAGCTCGTTGGCCAGGTCGATGTTGAAGGCGTCGACGCGGGTGGACGGCAGGGAGAGGCCGATCTTGTCCGCCTCGTAGCGGTCGGCGAGCCCCTTGGCGACGTCGCCGATCTCGCTGTGGTCCGCCGAGGACAGCGACAGCAGGCCGACCTCCTCGAAGCCGGTGGCCTTGAGGCCCTTCTCCACCATGTCGCCGATGCCGGTGATGGAGCGCTCGCGGACCGGGCGGGTGATCATGCCGGCCTGGCAGAAGCGGCAGCCGCGGGTGCAGCCGCGGAAGATCTCCACCGACATCCGCTCGTGGACGGTCTCGGCGAGCGGGACCAGCGGCTGCTTGGGGTAGGGCCACTCGTCCAGGTCCATGACGGTGTGCTTGGACACCCGCCACGGCACACCCGACCTGTTCGGTACGACACGGGCGATCCGGCCGTCGGGGAGGTACTCCACGTCGTAGAACGCCGGGATGTACACCGACCCCGTCCTCGCCAGGCGGAACAGGACCTCCTCGCGGCCGCCGGGCATGCCCTCGGCCTTCCACGCGCGGATGATGCGCGTCATGTCGAGGACGGCCTGCTCGCCGTCGCCGATCACCGCGGCGTCGATGAAGTCGGCGACCGGCTCGGGGTTGAACGCGGCGTGGCCGCCGGCCAGCACGATCGGGTCGTCGAGGCCGCGGTCCCGGGACTCCAGCGGGATGCCGGCCAGGTCCAGCGCGGTGAGCATGTTGGTGTAGCCGAGCTCGGTGGAGAAGGACAGGCCGAAGACGTCGAACGCCTTCACCGGCCGGTGGCTGTCCACCGTGAACTGCGGCACCGCGTGCTCACGCATCAGCGCCTCCAGGTCCGGCCACACGCTGTACGTGCGCTCGGCGAGGACGCCCTCCTGCTCGTTCAGGACCTCGTAGAGGATCATGACGCCCTGGTTGGGCAGCCCGACCTCGTACGCGTCGGGATACATGAGCGCCCAGCGCACGTCACAGGACTCCCACGGCTTGACCGTGGAGTTGAGTTCTCCACCGACGTACTGGATGGGCTTCTGCACATGCGGGAGCAGCGCTTCGAGCTGCGGGAACACGGACTCGGCGGCCGCAGCGGCTTCGGCAGGCATCTCGCGAACCTTCGGGAGCTGGACGGAACTGACAGGGGTGACCATCTAGCCTAACGCGACCGCGGCCACCCCCAGGACGTCCGACGGCTCAGAGGGCGTCCGCACCGCCCTCGGCCCCGGCCCAGAACCCCGGCAGCTCGGCCTCGACGGCCGCGGCACGCCCCTCCTCGCGCCCGTAGAGCAGGCCGTAGGTGAAGGCGCTCTCCCCCGCGGCGTGCGCGACCGCGGAGATCTCCCGCAGGGTCTGGCGGGCCATGACGCTGTCCTGGTGCTCGCCGAGGAGGTTCTGCAGTCCCTTCATCGACTTCACCAGGGCCTTGGCCCGCTTGCCGAGGACGGGCACGGCCGCCTCCGCCGCGTAGCGGGTGCGCTTGGTCTTCTTGCGGGCCTCGTGGATCGCGACGTCCCGGTCGGTGCCGGGCTCCAGCTCCAGGGCCTGGCCCACCAGGGCGGAGACCTTCGCGAAGTCCTTGCGTACGGCCTTGGCGAGCACCCTGTCCGGACGCTTGCCGGCCGCCTCGCGCAGCGGCGGCCCGGTGAGCACCCCGTCGACGGCGTCGAGCAGCGCCAGGTAGCGGCGGGAGTCGAGGACGCCGATCAGCCGGGCGCTCGCCCCGCCGGGCCGGTCGCCGGCCCAGTGCCGCAGCCGGTCGGCGACCGGCCCGGAGAGCAGGGTGTGCGGGACCTCGTCGAGCGCGGCGAAGAGGCGTTCGTCGAGGACCTCGCGGTCGCGGTCCACGCCCAGCTCGCCGGCCAGCCACTTGAGCTCGGCGCCGATCGGGTCGGTGACGGTGCGGTCCAGGACCGTGCCGAAGGACTTGAAGGTGCTGCGCATCCGGCGGGTGGCGACGCGCATGCTGTGGACGGAGTCCTCGGTGTCCCGGCGGACCGCGGGGTCGAGCCCGACGATCGCGTCGCGCTGCTGGCGCACGTACGCCAGCACGTGGTCGCCGGCGGTCTCGGGGGCCGCCGCACGGGCGGCGGGGGGCTTCTTCGGGGCGGTCTCGGCGAGGGCGCGCGCGAGCTTCGACGCCGAGCCCGAGGGCCGTACCCCCGCCTTGCGCAGCCGCTTGTCCACCTTGTCGAGGAAGGCCGGGTCGCCGTCGTCGGCCAGTTCGACCTCGATCTCGGTCCACTGGGCGCTGCCGCTGCCGCCGGTGAGCCGCTGGGCCCGGACGGCGTCCACGCCGATCTCGGCGAGGAGCCGTCCCCCGGCGTCCACGAGGTGGTGGACGTGCCGGTCGGAGCGGAGCCGGACCACCGGGACGAGGTCGGCGTCCCGGACCCGGGAGCGCACGAGCCCGGCGAGATCGCCGGGGAGGGTGTCGGACAGCGGTGCCTGGATCTCGTCGCGTACGCCCGGGGCGACGGGGAACTTCAGATGCCACCCGGCGTCGGTGCCGCCCGTTCTGCGGCGCAGGGTGATCGATGAGGCGGTCAGCCGCTGGTCGGCGGTGTCGTGGTAGGTGGCGTCCAGGTGCGCGACGCCCTTGTCGAGGACGGCCGCGACGCCGGCGACGCCGGTCAGGTCGGGCAGGCCGCTGTCGTCGGATTCATATTTCCGCTCGATTTCGCGCTTGGTGTCCGCCATGACCTGAATCTAATGGGAGTCGGGGCGGGACGACAGGCATTGCCGGCCATGAAGTGCCGGAAAAGGGGAGGTGGCGGCGGGTGGGCCGGGGCGCCGGGCCGGTGCGGGACCGGTCCGGCGGCCCCGCTCACGCCGACATCGGGCGCTGTACGCGGATCGACTGGAGGAGTCCGACGGCCACCCAGACGGCGAACATCGAGGAGCCGCCGTAGGAGACGAAGGGCAGGGGGAGTCCGGTCACCGGCATGATCCCGAGGGTCATCCCGATGTTCTCGAACGCCTGGAAGGCGAACCAGGCCACGATGCCGGCGGCGACGATCGTGCCGTACAGCTCGGTCGTCTCGCGTGCGATGCGGCAGGCCCGCCAGAGGATCACGCCGATCAGGACGATGATGAGGCCGCCGCCGATGAAGCCCAGTTCCTCGCCGGCCACGGTGAAGACGAAGTCGGTCTGCTGCTCCGGCACGAACTGGCCGGTCGTCTGCGAGCCCTTGAACAGACCGGAGCCGGTGAGTCCGCCCGAACCGATGGCGATGCGCGCCTGGTTGGTGTTGTAACCGACGCCCGCCGGGTCGAGTTCGGGGTTGGCGAAGGCGGCGAAGCGGGCGATCTGGTAGTCGTCCAGGATGCCCAGCTGCCAGACGGTGAGGGCGCCGATCGTGCCGGTGCCGATCAGTCCGAAGACCCAGCGGTTGGACGAGCCGGAGGCGAGCAGCACGCCGAGCACGATGACGACCATCACCATGACCGAGCCGAGGTCGGGCATGAGCAGCACGATCAGCATCGGTACGGCGGCCAGGCCCAGCGCCTGGAGCACGGTGCGGTGGTCGGGGTAGGGCTTGTCGCCCGCGTCCACGCGGGCCGCGAGCAGCATCGCCATGCCCAGGATGATCGTGACCTTCACGAACTCCGAGGGCTGGAGCGAGAAGCCGCCGGGGAGCTTGATCCAGGAGTGGGCGCCGTTGATGGTGGAGCCGAGCGGGGTCAGCACCAGCAGGGTCAGCAGGAGCGAGAAGCCGTAGAGGATGGGAACGGCGCCGCGCAGGGTGCGGTGGCCGAGCCACAGGGTGCCGATCATCAGGGTGAGGCCGATGCCGGTGTTCAGGACGTGCCGGATCAGGAAGTAGTACGGGTCGCCCTGGTTGAGCTCGGTGCGGTTGCGGGTCGCGGAGTAGACCAGCAGGGAGCCGAGCATCGACAGGGCGAGGGCCGCGAGCAGCATCGGCCAGTCGAGGCGGCGGGCGAGCGAGTCGCGGGCCAGCAGGCGGGCCAGTCCCGCCCGTTGGGGTCCGTATCCGGAGACCTGGAAGCTGTTGGCGCCGCTCATGTCAGCGTCCTCCGGCTTCCCGGACCGCGGCCGGCGCCGGGGCCGCGTCCCCTGCGGCGTCTGCGCCGGGTGTCGCGGTTCTCGGGCGTCGGGGTCGCCGCGGTGCCGGCGAGCTGCGGCTGGTCGCCGCCGCCCGCGTCCTGCTGGCTGGCCCGCTGCTCCTTCGCCGGGTCCTTGGAGACCTTGGGCGAGGTGATGGTGCCGTCCGTGCGGACCTTCGGCAGGCTCTTCTGGGGGGTGGGCAGCAGGGCGTTCTTCCTGTCGATCGCGCCGCCGTCGGAGACGCCGTACAGCGCGTCGTAGATGTTGCGCACGGCCGGGCCGGAGGCGCCGGAGCCGGTACCGCCCTGGGCGATGGTCATGACGACCGCGTAGTCCTTGGTGTAGGTGGCGAACCAGGAGGTGGTCTGCTTGCCGTAGACCTCGGCGGTACCGGTCTTGGCGTGCATCGCGATCTTGTTCTGGGGCCAGCCGACGTCCGCGAAGCGCCAGGCGGCGGTGCCGCGGGTGGCGACACCGGCGAGGGCGTCGCTCATCTCGGTGAGCGTCTTGCGCCCTATCGGCAGCTTGCTGCGGGGCTTGGGCTTGATCTCGTCGACCGTGCGGCCGTCGGCGCTGACGACGGCCTTGCCGACGGTGGGGTTGTACAGGGTGCCGCCGTTGGAGATGGCGGCGTAGATGCTGGCCATCTGGATGGGGGTGACCAGGGTGTCGCCCTGTCCGATGGAGTAGTTCACGGAGTCGCCGGCGCGCATCCGGTTGCCTTCGAGGCAGTTCTCGTAGGCGATCTGCTGGGCGTACGAGCCGCCCTTCTTGCCGTACTTGCACCAGGCGTTCTTGTTGGCCTTCCAGTAGTCCTGCTTCCACTGGCGGTCCGGGATGCGGCCGGTGACCTCGTTGGGCAGGTCGATGCCGGTCTCGGCGCCGAGGCCGAACTGGTGGGCCGTCTTGTAGAACCAGTCGTTGGTCTTCTTCTTCGGCTTGGTGCCGCCGTCGCGCTTCCACTCCTCGTGGGAGAGCCGGTAGAAGACGGTGTCGCAGGAGACCTCCAGGGCCCGGCCGAGGCTGATGGGGCCGTATCCCTTGGACTCGAAGTTCTTGAAGACCTGGCCGCCGATCGAGTACGAGCTGGAGCACTGGTAGGGGCCGTCGAAGGAGTAGCCGGCGTTGATCGCGGCGGCCGTCGGGATGACCTTGAAGATGGAGCCGGGCGCCGACTGGCCCTGGATCGCGCGGTTGAGCAGCGGGTAGTTGGACTCCTTGCCCGTCAGGCGCTTGTAGTCCTTGGCGGAGATGCCGCCGACCCAGGCGTTGGGGTCGTAGGAGGGGTTGGACGCCATGGCGACGACGCGGCCGGTCTTGGCCTCCATGACGACGACCGCGCCGGAGTCGGCCTTGTAGCGCTCGTTGGTGTTGCGGTCCCACTCCTTGCGGGCTTCCTTCATCGCCTCGTTGAGTTCGTACTCGGCGACGCGCTGCACGCGGGAGTCGATGCTCGTGACGAGGTTGGAGCCGGCCTGGGCCGCGTCGGCCTTGGCCTCGCCGATGACCCTGCCGAGGTTGTCGACCTCGTAGCGGGTGACGCCGGCCTTGCCGCGCAGCTGCTTGTCGTACTGGCGCTCCAGGCCGGAGCGGCCGACCTGGTCGGAGCGCAGGTAGGGCGAGTCGGTGTCCTGGGCCTGCTGGAGTTCCTGGTCGGTGACCGGGGAGAGGTAGCCGAGGACCTGGGCGGTGTTGGACCCGCCGGGGCTGGGGTACCGGCGCAGGGCCTGCGGCTCGGCGGTGATGCCGGGGAAGTCCTCGGCGCGCTCGCGGATCTGCAGGGCCTGCTTGGGCGTGGCCTCGTCGGTGATGGGGATGGGCTGGTACGGCGAGCCGTTCCAGCAGGGCTGGGGGGTCTTGGCGTCGCACAGCCGGACCTTCTCCATGACCTCGGCGGGGGTCATGGAGAGCACTCCGGCGAGCTTGGTCAGGACTCCCTTGCCGTCGTCCGGCATCTTCAGCAGGTCGGTGCGGGAGGCGGAGACCACGAGGCGGGTCTCGTTGTCGGCGAGGGGTACGCCGCGGGCGTCCAGGATGGAGCCGCGCACGGCGGGCTGGACGACCTGCTGGACGTGGTTGCCCGACGCCTCCTTGGCGTACGCCTGTCCCTCGCGGATCTGGAGGTACCACAGGCGTCCGCCGAGGGTGCCGAGGAGGGAGAGGACGAGGATCTGGATGACGACGAGCCGGATCTGGACGCGTGGCGTGCGGCCGGTCTCTGGGATGTTGGTCACTGCGCTGCCTCCCCCTCTCCCTGCGAGTACCAGTACGAGTACGGCTGTGTGCGTTCGAGAGAGGAACGACGGGCCCCCACGGCCCGGTTCCTCCCGGACTCACCCGTGCGGGTGAACTGCCCTGCCCTCACAGCCGCTTGACCCCCTTGATGCGCCCGGCGCGCGCCGTGCGCGAGCGTGCCGCCTTCACCTTCAGTCCGCCCTTGAGCCCGCCCAGGGCGCCGCGCTGGCCGCCGATGCGCAGTCCGGTGCCGCCGGAGAGCCAGCCCGAGGAGATGTCGGTCTTCTTGGACGGGGAGTTGGTCTCGGCGAGCGGGTCGTTGTCCGCGCGCCGGGCCAGCGCCATGACGCCCGGGACGACGAAGGGGGCGAGCAGCAGGTCGTACAGGGCGGCGGTGAACAGCAGGCTGCCCAGGCCGACGTTGCGGGCGGCGGTGTCGCCGACCAGGGCGCCCACCCCGGCGTACAGCAGGGTCGAGCCGATCGCGGCGGCGACCACGACGACCATCGGCCCGGTCGCCGACTTGAGTTTGCCGTTGCCGGGTTTGATGAGCCCGGCGAGGTAGCCGATGACGCAGAGCACGAGGGCGTAGCGGCCGGCGGCGTGGTCGGCGGGCGGGGCGAGGTCGGCGAGCAGGCCCGCGGCGAAGCCGATGAGGGCGCCGCCGACATGGCCGTACACCATGGCGAGGCCCAGCACGGTGAGCAGCAGCAGGTCGGGGACGGCCCCGGGCAGATGGAGCCGGGCCAGCACGCTGACCTGCACCACCAGGGCGACGACGATCAGGGAGGCGGAGAGCAGGATCCGGTTGACGCGCATGGGGCTTCAGCTCCTACTGCTCTTGCTCGTACGGGGTCTGGTCGTCGCCCGCGGCCTGGTCCGGCGGGTCGGCCAGGGGCTGGTTCAGGGGGCTCCGGCCGTCGGTCTGCGGCTGGACGCGACCGTCACCGGGAACCTCCGCGCCCGGTGTGACGGTGACCGTCACGGTCGGCCGGGGGGTCGGCCGGGGCTTGGCGGGCAGCACGGTGTCGCGCGGGTCCTTGCCGGGGGCCTGGACCACGACGCCGACGATGTCGAGCTTGGAGAAGGCGACGTACGGCGTGATGTACAGGGTGCGGGTCAGGCCGCCGCCGGAGGGGTCGACACGGGAGACGACGCCGACGGGAACGCCGGGCACGAAGGGCTTGTCCGCCTGGGAGCCGAAGGTGACGAGGCGGTCGCCCTTCTTCACCTCCGCCTTGCCGTTGAGGAGTTCGACGCGCAGCGGGCGGTCGCCCTGGCCGGAGGCGAACCCGAGTTCGTCGGTGGACTCCATGCGGGTGCCGACGGTGAAGTCGGGGTCGTTGGCGAGGAGGACGGTCGCGGTGTTCGGGCCGACGGTGGTGATCCGGCCGACCAGTCCGTCGCCGTTCAGGACGGTCATGTCGCGCTTGAGGCCGTCGTTGGCCCCGGCGTCGATGGTGATGGTCCAGGAGAAGCCCTGCGCCGCTCCTATCGCGATGACCTGGGCTCCCTTGATGCCGTACTGGCCGGCGCCCGCGACCTTCAGCATCCTGTCCAGCTGCCGTGCGCGGCTGCGGGTGCGGTCGTCGCTGCCGAGCCTGGCCTTGAGAGCGGCGTTCTCCTGCTCGAGCCGGGCGAGCCGGTCGTTGCGCGCGCCGGAGTCGCGGACCGCGGCGACGGCGTTGCCGACCGGGTCCACCGCGCTCGACACACCGTTCTCGATGGGGCCGAAGACCGTGGCGGCGGCCTGCCGGGCACCGTCGACCGGGGAGTCCTCCCCGCCGCGGATGTCCACCGTGATCAGCGCGAACGCGATGGCGATCAGCAGCACCAGGAGCAGCCGGCTCTCTCGTGTGTCCCTCACGTGCGGCGGCCGTGCCCTTCCTCGATAGGAATGCGGGAAACCCCGGGTCGACCCGAGGAGTTCTGTCTGCGGGGTTGGTTCGGGGAGCTCGGGCGGATTCGTCCGCCGCGCTCGCGGGCGGGAAATGAAGGCTCTTCGGGGAGCTTATGCCTCTATATCAACGATCCGCCGTACGAGAGGAGATCGTCCCGTACGGCGGAATCGAAGAGTTACGTCATCTGCGCGGCTGGGCGTCCAGCACCTGCTGCAGCGCCTCGAACTCCTCGACGCACTTGCCGGAGCCGAGCGCCACGCTGTCCAGCGGGTCCTCGGCGATGTGGATCGGCATGCCGGTCTCGCGGCGCAGGCGCTCGTCGAGGCCGCGCAGCAGCGCGCCGCCGCCGGTCAGGACGATTCCCCGGTCCATGATGTCGCCGGACAGCTCCGGCGGGCACTTGTCGAGGGTCGTCTTCACGGCGTCCACAATGGCGTTGACCGGTTCCTCGATGGCCTTGCGCACCTCGGCCGCCGAGATGACGACGGTCTTGGGCAGGCCCGACACGAGGTCGCGGCCGCGGATCTCGGTGTGCTCGTCGGCGTCGAGGTCGTACGCCGAACCGATCGTGATCTTGATCTGCTCGGCCGTGCGCTCACCCAGCAGGAGGGAGTACTCCTTCTTGATGTGCTGGATGATTGCGTTGTCCAGTTCGTCACCCGCGACGCGGATGGACTGGGCGGTCACGATGCCGCCGAGGGAGATGACCGCGACCTCCGTCGTGCCGCCGCCGATGTCCACCACCATGTTGCCCGTGGCCTCGTGGACCGGCAGGCCGGAGCCGATGGCCGCGGCCATGGGCTCCTCGATGATGTGCACCTGGCGGGCGCCGGCCTGGGACGACGCCTCGATGACGGCGCGGCGCTCGACGCCTGTGATGCCGGAGGGCACGCAGACGACGACGCGGGGCCGGGCCAGGTACCGGCGCTTGTGGATCTTCAGGATGAAGTAGCGGAGCATCCGCTCGGTGATCTCGAAGTCGGCGATGACGCCGTCCTTGAGCGGACGCACGGCGACGATGTTGCCGGGGGTCCGTCCGATCATCTTCTTCGCCTCGGCGCCTACCGCGAGGATGCCACCGGTGTTCGTGTTGATCGCGACGACGGACGGCTCGTTGAGTACGATCCCGCGACCCCTGACGTACACCAGCGTGTTGGCGGTCCCGAGGTCGACAGCCATGTCACGGCCGATGAACGACATTGAGTTCCCCATCAGGATTCGTCTGGCCTTCCCGGGAGCTTGTGACGGCTTTTCAGGACGGCGAAGTGGGTGCTGTGACGTGAAGGCTTCCATCGTAGACGCGCCTGCACGAACACTGCGGGAGGGTCTTCGCCATTGTCAGCAGACGGCGAGTCGCCTCGCTTGTGGAGACGGGCCATCGGGGGCACTCGTTCCCTCGATCGCCACGCATATGCCACAGGGCGGCCGGATTTCTCCGGCCGCCCGGATCGGACCGCTCCGGTGGGGCTCAGGCGCGGCCCGGGAAGAAGATCTTCACCTCGCGCTCGGCGGACTCCTCGGAGTCGGAGGCGTGGATCAGGTTCTCCCGGACGATGACACCGAAGTCGCCGCGGATCGAGCCCGGCTCGGCGGCGACCGGGTCGGTGGGACCGGCCAGCCGGCGCACGCCCTCGATGACCCGCTCGCCCTCGACGATCAGGGCGACGACCGGGCCGGAGGCCATGAACGCGACCAGCGGCTCGTAGAAGGGCTTGCCCTGGTGCTCGCCGTAGTGCTGCTCCAGCGTGTCCTGGTCCAGCGTGCGCAGCTCCAGCGCGGTGATCTGCCAGCCGGCCTTGCGCTCGATGCGGCTGATGATCTCGCCGGTCAGGCCGCGGCGGACTGCGTCGGGCTTGAGCAGGACGAGGGTGCGCTGGGTCACGGGAGGGGCTCCTTCTTACTGCCGGTGTGCGGTGGGATGAGGTTACAGGGCGTGTCCAGCCGCTTGTTACGCAGCGTCAGGTGCGGACGGGGCCGCCTGCGCGGCGAACCGCGCCCTCGCCTCGTCGATCTTTCTGCCGTAGTGCACCGAGGCCCACCACAGTCCGGCGAAGACCACGCCGAGGACGAACATCATGGGGACCACGAAGCCGGAGGCGACGAGCGCGAACTGCAGGATCCAGCCCAGCGCGACGCCGCCGGGGCGGGTCACCAGGCCGCACAGCAGCACGCACAGGAACATCGCGATCCCGCAGACGGTCCACACCGTCGACATGGACAGGCCGGGGTCCTTCATCGCGACCAGACCGGCGAACCCGATGACGAAGAACTCGCCGATCAAGGTCGAGGAGCACAGCGTACGCATACTCGGAACTCAGCCCTTCCCCAGCAGCAGCCGGGCTTCGCCGACCGTGATGACGGACCCGGTGACCAGGACACCGCCGCCCGTGAACTCGCCGTCCTCCTCGGCCAGCGTGATCGCGGCCTCCAGAGCGTCCGGCAGCCTCGGCTCGACCTGCACGCGCTCGTCGCCGAACACCTCGACCGCGATCGCGGCGAGTTCGTCGGCGTCCATCGCGCGGTGCGAGGAGTTCTGGGTGACGACGACCTCGGCGAAGATCGGCTCGAACGCCTCCAGCAGCCCGCGCACGTTCTTGTCGCCGCTCGCGCCCACGACGCCGATCAGCCGGCTGAAGTCGAACGCCTCGCCGATCGCGTCGGCGGTGACCCGCGCGCCCGCCGGGTTGTGGGCGGCGTCCAGGACCACGGTCGGGGAGCGGCGTACGACCTCCATGCGGCCCGGTGAGGCGACCGCGGCGAACGCCCTGCGGACGACCTCGATGTCCAGCGGCTCGGCGCGCGCGGCGCCGACGCCGAAGAACGCCTCGACCGCGGCGAGCGCCACGGCGGCGTTGTGCGCCTGGTGCGCACCGTGCAGCGGCAGGTAGACCTCGGGGTACTCGCCGCCGAGCCCGCGCAGGGTGACCAGTTGGCCGCCGACGGCGACCTGGCGGGCGACGACGCCGAACTCCAGGCCCTCGCGGGCCACGGTGGCGTCGACCTCGACGGCCTTCTTCAGCAGCACCTGGGCGGCGTCCACCGGCTGCTGCGCCATGATCACGGTGGCGCCCTGCTTGATGACGCCCGCCTTCTCGACGGCGATCTCGCCGGGGGTGCCGCCGAGCCGGTCGGTGTGGTCGAGGTCTATCGGGGTCACCACGGCGACGTCGCCGTCGATGACGTTGGTGGCGTCCCAGGAGCCGCCCATGCCGACCTCCACGACGGCGACGTCCACGGGGGCGTCGGCGAACGCCGCGTAGGCCATGCCCGTGAGCACCTCGAAGAAGGACAGGCGGTACTCCTGCGCGACGTCGACCATCTCGACGTACGGCTTGATGTCCTGGTACGTCTCGATGAAGCGCTCGGCGGAGACCGGGGCGCCGTCCAGGCTGATCCGCTCGGTGACGGACTGGACGTGCGGCGAGGTGTACCGGCCGGTGCGCAGCTCGAAGGCGCCGAGCAGGGCCTCGATCATGCGGGCGGTCGTCGTCTTGCCGTTGGTGCCGGTGATGTGGATCGAGGGGTACGACCGCTGCGGCTCGCCCAGGACGTCCATCAGGGCGGCGATACGGCGGACGGACGGCTCCAGCTTGGTCTCGCCCCAGCGGGTGGCGAGGTCCGCCTCGACCTCGCGCAGGGCCCGGTCGACCTCGGGGTCCTCCGGTCGCGCGGGCACGTCCGGGCCGGGCCCGGCACCCTGGGTGCGCAGGGTGCGGCTGCCGGCCTCGATGACGGCGAGATCCGGGTCCCGGTCGGTCTCGGCCGCGATGATCTCGTCGAAGGGGTCGTCGCTCTCACTCACGGGGCCAGTCTACGGAGGCGGACCGACGGCGCGCCCGGGGAGTGGGGGGTACGGGACGACGGACGGGCCGCGGGCGTACGCCGAGGCCCCCGGCGCCGGAGGGGCACCGGGGGCCGAGGGCCGTGCGACCGCCTACGCCTGCGGCAGGCGCTCCAGCTGGGCCGCGATCCGGGCGATGTCCTCGTCCGCCTTCGCGAGCCGGCCGCGGATCTTCTCCACGACGTTGTCCGGGGCCTTGGCCAGGAAGGCTTCGTTGCCGAGCTTGGCCGTGGCCTGCGCCTTCTCCTTCTCGGCGGCGGCGAGGTCCTTGGCCAGGCGCTTGCGCTCGGCCGCGACGTCGATGACGCCGGACAGGTCGAGCGCGACCTCCGCGCCCGCCACCGGCAGGGTCGCCGTCGCCGAGAAGTCCTCGCCCTCCGGCGTGAGGCGCAGCAGCTGGCGGATGGCAGGCTCGTGGGCGGCGAGGGCCGTGCCGCCCAGGGTCAGCCTGGCCGGGACGCGCTGGCCCGGCTGCAGGCCCTGGTCGGCGCGGAACCGGCGGACCTCGGTGATCACCGACTGGAGCGACGCGATCTCGCGCTCGGCGCCCCGGTCGCGGAAGCCGCTGTCGGACGGCCACTCGGCGATCACGACCGACTCGCCGCCGGTCAGCGTGGTCCACAGGGTCTCCGTGACGAACGGGACCACCGGGTGCAGCAGCCGCAGCGTGACGTCGAGGACCTCGCCGAGGACGCGCTTGCTGACCTCGGCCGGCTCGCCGCCCGCCTGGAACGTCGTCTTGGACAGCTCGACGTACCAGTCGAAGACCTCGTCCCACGCGAAGTGGAAGAGGGCGTCGGACAGCTTGGCGAACTGGAAGTCCTCGTAGAACGCGTCGACTTCGGCGACGACGGAGTTCAGCCGGGAGAGGATCCAGCGGTCCGTGGAGGACATGGCGGACGGGTCGGGCAGCGGGCCCTCGACCGTCGCGCCGTTCATCAGGGCGAAGCGGGTCGCGTTCCAGATCTTGTTGGCGAAGTTGCGCGAGCCCTGGACCCAGTCCTCGCCGATCGGGACGTCGACGCCCGGGTTGGCGCCGCGCGCGAGGGTGAAGCGGAGCGCGTCGGAGCCGTACTTGTCCATCCAGTCCAGCGGGTTGACCGCGTTGCCGAAGGACTTCGACATCTTCTTGCCGAACTGGTCGCGGACCATGCCGTGCAGGGCGATGGTGTGGAACGGCGGGGTGCCGTCCATCGCGTACAGGCCGAACATCATCATCCGGGCGACCCAGAAGAAGAGGATGTCGTAGCCGGTGACCAGGACGGAGTTCGGGTAGAACTTCGCGAGCGACTCGGTCTGTTCGGGCCAGCCGAGGGTCGAGAAGGGCCACAGGCCCGAGGAGAACCAGGTGTCCAGGACGTCGGTGTCCTGGTGCCAGCCCTCGCCGCTCGGCGCCTCCTCGCCGGGGCCGACGCAGACGACCTCGCCGTCCGGGCCGTACCAGACGGGGATGCGGTGGCCCCACCACAACTGCCGTGAGATGCACCAGTCGTGGAGGTTGTCGACCCAGTCGAAGTAGCGCTTCTCCATCTCCTGGGGGTGGATCGTGACGCGGCCGTCGCGGACCGCGTCGCCGGCGGCCCTGGCGAGCGGGCCGACCTTGACCCACCACTGCATCGACAGGCGCGGCTCGATGGTGGTCTTGCAGCGCGAGCAGTGGCCGACGGAGTGGACGTAGGGCCGCTTCTCGGCGACGATCCGGCCCTCGGCGCGCAGCGCGGCGACGATGGCGGAGCGGGCCTCCAGGCGGTCCAGGCCCTGGAAGGGGCCGTGGGCGGTGATGACCGCGTGCTCGTCCATGACCGTGATGGCCGGCAGGTCGTGCCGGCGGCCGATCTCGAAGTCGTTCGGGTCGTGGGCCGGGGTCACCTTGACGGCGCCGGTGCCGAACTCGGGGTCGACGTGCGTGTCGGCGACGACCGGGATCGAACGGTCGGTCAGCGGCAGCTTGATGAGCCTGCCGACGAGGTGCCGGTAGCGCTCGTCGTCGGGGTGGACGGCGACGGCGGTGTCACCGAGCATCGTCTCGGCGCGGGTCGTGGCGACGACGATCGTCTCGTCCCCCTCGCCGTACTTCATGGAGACGAGCTCGCCGTCGTCGTCCTGGTACTCGACCTCGATGTCGGAGATCGCCGTCAGACAGCGCGGGCACCAGTTGATGATGCGCTCGGCGCGGTAGATCAGCTCGTCGTCGTGGAGCCGCTTGAAGATGGTCTGGACGGCCCGGGACAGGCCCTCGTCCATCGTGAAGCGCTCGCGCGACCAGGCGACACCGTCGCCGAGGCGCCGCATCTGCCCGGAGATCTGCCCGCCGGACTCGCCCTTCCACTGCCAGACCCGCTCGACGAACGCCTCGCGGCCCAGGTCGTGCCGGGACTTGCCCTCCTTGCCGAGCTCGCGCTCGACGACGTTCTGGGTGGCGATGCCGGCGTGGTCCATGCCGGGCTGCCACAGCGTCTCGAAGCCCTGCATGCGCTTGCGGCGGGTCAGGGCGTCGATGAGGGTGTGCTCGAAGGCGTGCCCGAGGTGCAGGCTTCCGGTGACGTTGGGCGGCGGGATGACGACGGTGTACGGCGGCTTGTCGCTCTTCGCGTCCGCCTCGAAGTAACCGCGCTCCACCCAGCGCTCGTACAGCGGCGCCTCTACGTCGGCCGGCGCGTACTGGGTCGGCAGTTCGGTGTCGGGCGCTGGTGGCTGCTGCTGAGCGTTCTCGGTCACCCGCTCAGTTTAGGGGTGTCTCGGGCATGTCCCGAAACGCCTTTGTTCTGTAACGGTGGGCACCCCGATGCCGTGCCCCGGCCCTGCCTGCGCCAGGATGTCAGGAACACATAAGCAGCTGGAGGGGAACCCAGGAATGAGCTACAACCAGCCGGGCCCGTACGGCGGGCAGCCCCAGCAGCCCGGCCCGTACGGCCAGCCGGGCCCGTACGGCCAGCAGCCGCCGGCGCCCCAGCCCGGCTACGGCTACCCCCAGCAGGCTCCGCCGCCCCAGCCCGGCTACGGCTACCCGCAGACACCCCCGCAGGGCGTCCCGCCGCAGCCGAACCCGTACGGCCAGCAGCCGCCCTACGGCCAGCCCCCCTACGGCGTCCCCCAGCCGCCCGCGCCGGGCGGCGGCGGCAAGAAGGCCGGGCTGATCATCGGCGCGGTGGCGGTCGTGACCGCGATCGGCGTCGGCGCGTACTTCCTCCTCGGTGGCGGCGGCGCGGGGTCGGGCGACCTCGCGGACGACGGGGCGCACAAGCTGACGACGCCCGCGACGGTGCTCGGCGACTACAAGCGCATCGGCAAGGACGGCCAGACCGCGGGCGGCGGCGACTCGGCCGCGGAGCTGGAGAAGAGCGGCGTCAAGAACGGCAAGACCGTGGTGGGCGCCTACTCGACCGTCAACCTCACGGACTACGACCCGAGCGACCCGGGCTCCGCGCCCGGCCCGGGTGAGCTGGCGACGGCCAAGAGCCTCACGTACGTGGGCGCCTACGGCGAGATCGCCGACCCGGCGAAGGCCCTGGACGCGTTCTTCGCGAACGTCAGGCAGTCCTCCGAGAAGAACTCCTCGTCCGGCAGCGGCGCCGCCACGAGCAAGCTGGTCGGCGAGCCGGTGGACGCCGAACTCGACGGCGCACTCATGAAGTGCCAGTCCGCCCAGGGGCAGGACGTGCTGACCAAGAAGCAGAAGACCAACTGGTTCTGCGTCTGGGCCGACTACAGCACCCTCGCCATGGTCTCGCCCAACGACGCCACGACCGACGTCTCCCGGCAGACGGCCGTCGACATGGCCACGAAGCTGCGCAAGGAGATCCGCGTCCAGTAGCGCGGGAACGCGGAAGGGGCCCCGGTCGGTTGACCGGGGCCCCTTCCGCTGTGTCCGTGACGCCGTTACGCCGACTTCTGCTCGCCCGGACCGCGGCGCGCGTCCCGGGGGATCAGGGTCGGGTTGACGTTGGAGTGGACGACGTCCGCCGTGATGACGACCCGGGCGACGTCCTTGCGGGAGGGCACCTCGTACATCACCGACATCAGCACCTCCTCCATGATGGCGCGCAGACCGCGGGCGCCGGTCTGGCGGAGGATGGCCTGGTCGGCGATGGCCTCCAGGGCCTCGCGCTCGAAGTCCAGCTCCACCCCGTCGAGTTCGAACAGCCGCTGGTACTGCTTCACCAGCGCGTTGCGCGGCTCGACCAGGATCTGGAGCAGGGCCTCGCGGTCCAGGTTGTGCACGCTGGTGATGACCGGGAGGCGGCCGATGAACTCGGGGATCATGCCGAACTTGACCAGGTCCTCGGGCATGACGTCCTCGAACTGGTCCTTGGACTCCAGCTCCCGCTTGGAGCGGATCGTGGCGCCGAAGCCGATGCCCTTGGCGCCCGCGCGGGACTCGATGATCTTCTCCAGGCCGGAGAAGGCGCCGCCCACGATGAACAGGACGTTCGTCGTGTCGATCTGGATGAACTCCTGGTGCGGGTGCTTGCGTCCGCCCTGCGGCGGCACCGAGGCCGTGGTGCCCTCCAGGATCTTCAGCAGGGCCTGCTGGACGCCCTCACCGGAGACATCGCGGGTGATCGAGGGGTTTTCGCTCTTCCGGGCGACCTTGTCGATCTCGTCGATGTAGATGATCCCGGTCTCGGCCTTCTTGACGTCGTAGTCGGCGGCCTGGATCAGCTTCAGCAGGATGTTCTCGACGTCCTCGCCGACGTAGCCCGCCTCCGTCAGCGCCGTCGCGTCGGCGATGGCGAACGGGACGTTCAGCATGCGGGCCAGGGTCTGGGCGAGGAGGGTCTTGCCGGAGCCCGTCGGGCCGAGCAGCAGGATGTTGGACTTCGCCAACTCGATGGCGTCCTCGCGGCCCTGGCCCCCGCCGTTCTCGCCGGCCTGGACGCGCTTGTAGTGGTTGTAGACGGCGACGGACAGCGCCTTCTTCGCCGGCTCCTGGCCCACCACGTAGCCCTCGAGGAACTCGTAGATCTCGCGCGGCTTGGGCAGTTCCTCCCAGCGGACCTCACTGGTCTCGGCGAGTTCTTCCTCGATGATCTCGTTGCAGAGGTCGATGCACTCGTCGCAGATGTACACACCAGGGCCTGCGATGAGCTTCTTGACCTGCTTCTGGCTCTTGCCGCAGAACGAGCACTTGAGCAGATCGCCGCCGTCACCGATGCGTGCCACGGTGTGCTTCCCCTTCGCCTGGGAGACGCCTGGACATCGAATCCAGCGGCTCCTGGTGCTGCCTTATGTCGACGGTACCTTGCCTGGCCCCCCGTTCGGGCCCCCCTTGGCGCGGTTCACTTTGACGTGCACCGTCTCAAACCGTGCCAAGGGGCAGCAGACAATACCGGGTCCGCGTCAGCGGACGTCGGCGTTGTTCATCTTGCGGGTGGAGATGATCTGGTCGACCAGCCCGTACGACAGCGCGTCCTCGGCCGTGAGGATCTTGTCGCGCTCGATGTCCTCGCGGATCTTCTCGATCGGCGTGGTGGAGTGCTTGGCCAGCATCTCCTCCAGCTGCGAGCGCATCCGGAGGATCTCGTTGGCGGCGATCTCAAGGTCCGAGACCTGGCCGCGGCCGGTCTCGCTGTAGGGCTGGTGGATCAGCACCCGGGCGTTGGGCAGCGCCATGCGCTTGCCGGGGGTGCCGGCGGCCAGCAGGATGGCCGCGGCGGAGGCCGCCTGGCCCATGCAGACCGTCTGGATGTCCGGCTTCACGAACTGCATCGTGTCGTAGATGGCCGTGAGCGCGGTGAAGGAGCCGCCCGGACTGTTGATGTAGACCGAGATGTCCCGGTCGGGGTCCATCGACTCCAGGCACAGCAGCTGCGCCATGACGTCGTTGGCGGAGGCGTCGTCGATCTGGACGCCGAGGAAGATCACGCGCTCCTCGAAGAGCTTCGCGTACGGGTCGTACTCGCGGATGCCCTGCGAGGTGCGCTCCACGAAGCGCGGGATGACGTAGCGGGACTCGGCGGCGGGACCCGTGTACTCGGCGCGCGTGCGGTCGTACAGGCCGCTGCCGGGGAAGTCGTTCACTGTCTGTCTCCTAGGGGCTGTGACGGTCGGCTGGGGGCTGCGCAGGGGGCCTCAGACCGCCCCGGTGCCGCCGCCGCCCGGCATCCCGGCGGCCGTTTCCATCACGTCGTCGATGAGGCCGTACTCCTTGGCCTCGAACGCGTCGAACCAGCGGTCGCGGTCCGAGTCGCGGGTGACCTGCTCGACCGACTGGCCGGTGTGCTGCGAGGTGAGCTCGGCCATGCGCTTCTTGGTGTGCAGCAGCCGCTCCGCGTGGATCTTGATGTCCGACGCGGAGCCGGCGAGGCCGGCGGAGGGCTGGTGGATCAGGATCTCGGCGTTCGGCAGCGCGAAGCGCTTGCCGGGGGTGCCCGCGCTGAGCAGGAACTGACCCATCGAGGCCGCCAGGCCCATGGCGATGGTCACCACGTCGTTCTTGATGTACTGCATGGTGTCGTAGATCGCCATGCCGGCGGTGATCGAGCCGCCGGGGCTGTTGATGTAGAGGTAGATGTCCTTGTCCGGGTCGGCGGCAAGGAGCAGCAGCTGTGCGGTGATCTTGTTCGCGATGTCGTCGTCGACCGGCTGGCCGAGGAAGATGATCCGCTCGCCGAGCAGCCGGTTGTAGACCTGGTCGCCGAGGCCACCACCGATGGAAGGCTCGCCGGCGGCGGAGGGCATCAGATTCGTCACGTATCCACCTGCTCGTCTTACGACGGCGCCGGGCCGTCTCACGTGTCCTGTGGGCAACGGGGACTCCCCTGCCCTCATACTCATGGACCCTAACGCGGTGGCCCGGTGCCGCAATCCCGGTTCCCGGGGTGTTCGCTGTGAGCGCATGGACACACCTGGTGGGGGCCGGGCCGCCGCCCGCGCGCGGGGACGGGAAGGGCCCCGGGGCGTCGTACGTCCCCAGGGCCCTCCCTCAGCGCTGTGCGCCGCCGTGGGCTCAGCCCTCGGCCTTCTCCGCGGCGGCCTCGTCGGCGGTGCCCTCGGCGGCCTCGACGACGTCCGTGGCCTGCTCGGCGTCGTCGTCCTCGTCCAGGTCGACGACCTCGCCGTTGGTGTCCTTGACGGTGGCCTTCTCGACCACGACGGCCAGGGCCTTGCCGCGGGCGACCTCGCCGACCAGGAGCGGAACCTGGCCGCCCTCGACGACCGCCTGGGCGAACTGGTCGGGGGACATGCCGGAGGAGGCGGCGCGACGCATGAGGTGCTCGGTGAGCTCCTCCTGGTTGACGTTCAGCTTCTCCTGCTTGACGAGCTCGTCCAGGACGAACTGCGTCTTGATGCCCTTGACCGCGGCTTCCCTGGTCTCGGCGTCGAACTCCTCCTCGGTCTTGCCCTGGATCTCCAGGTACTTGCCGAGGTCGAGGCCCATCTGGCCGAGCTGGTGGTGCTCCAGGTTGTGCTTGCGGGTGTTGATCTCGTCCTCGAGCAGCTTCTCGGGGACGGGCACCTCCACGAGCTCCAGCAGCTTCTCCAGGACGCGCTCCTGGGCCTGCGTGGCCTGGTCGTACTGCTTCATGTTCGCGAGGCGCTTGCGGCTGTCCGCCCGAAGCTCCTCAAGGGTGTCGAACTCCGAGGCGAGCTGGGCGAACTCGTCGTCCAGAGCCGGGAGTTCACGGGCGGCGACCTGGGACACCTTGACGGTGACCTCGGACTCCTTGCCGGCCGCCGAGCCGCCCTTGAGCTCGGAGGAGAAGGTGGCCTCGCCACCGGCCTCCAGGCCCTTCACGGCGTCGTCGATGCCGTCCAGCAGCTCGCCGGAACCGATGGTGTAGGAGACACCGCTGGCGATGCCGTCCTCCAGGATCTCGCCGTCGACCTTGGCCTCCAGGTCGATGGTGACGACGTCGCCGTCCTCGGCGGCGCGCTCGACCGGGGAGGTGGACGCGAAGCGCTCACGCAGCTGCTCGACCGACTTCTCGACGTCCTCGTCGGTGACCTCGACCGCGTCGACCTCGACCTCGATGCCGGCGTAGTCCGGGATCTCGATGGAGGGGCGGACGTCGACCTCGGCGGTGAAGTTCAGCGTCTCGCCGTCCTTCAGCTCCGTGATGTCGACCTCGGGCTGGCCCAGCACGTCGATCTCGGCCTCGTTGACGGCCTCGGTGTAGAACTTCGGCAGCGCGTCGTTGACGGCCTCCTCCAGCACGGCGCCGCGGCCGAACCGCTGGTCGATGACGCGGGCCGGGATCTTGCCCTTGCGGAAGCCCTTCACCGTGACCTGCTGGTTGATCTTCTTGTACGCCGCGTCGAGGCTGTCCTTGAGCTCCTCGAAGGGCACCTCGACAGTGAACCGAACCCGGGTCGGGTTCAGGGTCTCCACGGCGCTCTTCACGGTTCGGTCTCCTTGTGGCTGACTTCTCGGGTTCTGCCGGAGCCAGAGTGGTCCGGCGGATTCGCCGCCCGGAGCTTCGCGAGTCGTACGGTTCGTACGGAGAGAGACACACGGGCGTGCAGCTTGCATAGTAACGGCAGCGGGCACACGCCCCCAAAGGCGATCACGCGAGGAGATCGCACGAGGTCTCCGCTGGTGTGACCGGGTCGACCGACGTGGTCGGGGTGGCGGGATTTGAACCCACGGCCTTCCGCTCCCAAAGCGGACGCGCTACCAAGCTGCGCCACACCCCGTGCTCGTGCGACACGTAGGGTACATGCCCGCGGTGGGTCGGGACGCCGCATTTACGAGGTGTGCGGACAGGGGTGCCGACCCGCTACGATGCCTGTGTGCCGTGGTCACCTGACCTGCGGCGCACCAGTGTGCGGGCGTAGCTCAATGGTAGAGCCCTAGTCTTCCAAACTAGCTACGCGGGTTCGATTCCCGTCGCCCGCTCCAGATGGCCCGGGGCCAGGTCAGAGAGCCGATTCTCTGCCTGGCCCCGAGTGTTTTCCGGCCGCGGGGCCAGAGCGTGCGCACGTCGACCGATCAGGTGGACCACGCCCATGCCGCCCGAGCCCGGACGGTCCTCGACGCGGTAGCCGCCGGCCTCGGCCGGGTCGGTCTCGCGCGGCGCCGTCGCGTACGTTTCCCCGTTCCGCCCGTTCGACGATCCCGAACGAGGGTATCCGTACGTCTCCGGGCCGCCCGAGGGTCCCTAGAACCGGATCGAGTTGACGGTGTCCGCTATCGAGTTGAGGAACCGCTGGATCTCGTCGGCCATGCCCGTCGAGGCCAGGAAGAAGCCGAACAGCACGGCCACGACGGCAGGACCGGCCTTCAGGGACCCGCCACGGATCAGCACCACCAAGACGATCGCCAACAGCAGCACCACTGACAGCGAAATGGCCACAACAGATCACACCCTCGGTCGGTCCGCACTCCCGGCCCGGGGACGCGACCCCGCGCACCCCGCCAGAACCATCGTGCCACCAACCGGGCCTCCGCATGCGGCGCGTGACGTTTCGTTCGCCCCCGCCGCGCGTGATCCGCGGACGCGCTCGGCGGGCACGGAGCCGTCCCGCCGTACTCGCACAGTATTTCGAGGGACCGCCCCCGCCGCCTCCCCCGCGAATTCCACGGGATGGTTTCCCTCACCACACAACCTGTTCGCAGCTATTTCGAATTCACGGCAGGTTGATCATTCGACGGGCGCCGCCTCCTGGTCATATGCGGCTCTTAGTACGGATGAATCCGGACAAGACGGATGCCCAACCCCCACTGCCAGGTACATGTTCAGCGCCTCCGCACCACGTGCGGCGCAATAACCGGTAATGACCTCGCAGGTTTTACGAAATCACACGGAGAACGCTAGGGTGCATCAGATGTTTCACGCTGCCTCGTCCCCCGCACACGCAGCGCTGTCCGGGACCTCCTCCCCCTGTTTCCTGCGGGAGGTTCTGTGACGGACTCGCTGCGACCGCAAGGCCACGACAGAGCGCCACTCCCCCCGCCACAGCAGTCGGCGGACGGAGTGCCGAGTCCGCGCTCCCCGCAGAACACGAAGACCGCAGGCGACAGACCGGCGCCCACCGGCGCCAAGCAGCGCGACGCGTTCTTCGACAACGCCAAGTACCTGGCGATCGTGCTCGTCGCCGTAGGACACGCCTGGGAGCCCGTCAAGGGCGACAGCCGGCTCCTGGAAGCGATGTACACCGTCGTGTACACCTTCCACATGCCGGCGTTCATCGTCATCTCCGGCTACTTCTCACGCAGTTTCGACGCGAACCCCACCCGGATCAAGCGCCTGATCACCGGCGTCGCCGTGCCGTACGTCATCTTCGAGGCGGCGTACCCGCTGTTCAAGCGGTGGCTGGACAACGACCCCGGGCAGGAGATCAGCCTCCTCGACCCGTGGTACCTGACCTGGTTCCTGGTGGCCCTGTTCATCTGGCGCCTGAGCACCCCCGTCTGGAAGGCGGTGCGCTGGCCGCTGCCCCTCGCGCTCGGCATCGCCATGTTCGGGTCCGTCTCCCCGCAGATCGGTGACGACCTCGACCTCCAGCGCGTGCTGCAGTTCCTGCCGTTCTTCGTGCTGGGGCTGTGTCTGAAGCCCGAGCACTTCCAGATGGTGCAGACGCGCGCGATGCGGATCGCGGCCGTGCCGGTGTTCGCCGTGGCGCTGGCCGTCGGCTGGTGGGCGGTGCCGCGCATGAACACCGCGTGGTTCTACCACCGCGACTCCGCGCAGGAGCTGGGCGCGCCCTGGTGGGCCGGCCCGATCATGACGCTGGCGCTGTTCGGCTGCTCACTGCTGCTGACGGCCTGCTTCTTCGCCCTGGTGCCGCGCCGCCGGACGTGGTTCACGGCGCTCGGCGAAGGCACCCTGTACGGCTACCTGCTGCACGGCTTCGTCGTGAAGGGGGGCGACTACCTGGGCTGGTTCGAGCCGGCCTGGCTGCACAGCGCGGGCGGCAAGATCTTCGTCTCCGTCGTCGCGGTCATCGGTGTCACCCTGCTGTGCACCAAGCCCGTCCGCAGCGTCTTCCGGTTCGCCGTCGAGCCCAGGATGGAGTGGGCGTTCCGGCGGGACGCGGCGGAGCTGGCCCGCCAGCGGGAGAAGCGCGAGGGCAGCACCGCACGGGAGAAGGTCGACGCCTGACCCCTCCCCGGCCCGTCACCCGGAGGCCGGCCCCTGCGGCCGGTCTCCGCCCAGACCGAGAAGCGCGCGCATCGTCGCGTACTTCTCGGTCAGTCGTTTCCGGGTCGGCTCGTCGAGCACCGCGAGGCGGGCCGGGTCCGCGTTGTGCGCCAGGTCCGCCTCCTTCACCAGCAGGGCGCCGGGGGTGGCGCGGACGCGTGCCGCGTACTGCCCGGCCGTCTCGCCCCCGCGCTTGGTGACGGCCAGCACGATGGCCTTGGTACGACGGCTCAACGCCGCCTCGGTGAGCCACTGTTCGGACAGGGCGTCGTCCTCCACGGCGTCGTGCAGCCAGGCCGCGGCGATCTGGTCGGCGTCACCGCCCCGGGCGCGCACGCCCTCGGCGACGGCGCTCAGGTGCTCGGCGTAGGGGCGGCCGGCCTTGTCGGTCTGGCCGGCGTGGGCGGTGCGGGCCAGGGCCTCGACCTCGGCGGGGGAGAGCGGGGTGCGGGATGTCTCGGTCACCCCTCCAGTGTCCCGCCCCGCGGGGTCAGAGGGCGGCCGCGTGGGCGGTCGGGCCCTCGCGGCAGATCAGCAGCAGCGCCCGGTCGTCGTTGACGTCCTTGGCCACCGCCTCGATGAGGTGCCAGGCCGCGCCGTGGAAGCCCGCCGCCACATAGCGGTCCGCCTCTCCGGTGAGCCGGTCGATGCCCTCCACGATGTCCCGCTCGGAGGTCTCGACCAGTCCGTCGGTGAACAGCATCAGGACGTCGCCGGGGCGCAGGGAGCCCTTCACCGGGTCGAACTGGGCGCCGTCGTACACCCCGAGAAGGGGGCCCTCGGCGGCCTTCTCCTCCCAGCGGCCGGTGCCCGCGCTGAGCTGGAGGCCCGGCGGATGGCCCGCCGAGTACAGCTCGTAGTCGCCCGAGTCCAGGTCGAGGACGAGGTGGATGGAGGTGGCGAAGCCCTCGTCCCAGTCCTGGCGCAGGAGATAGCCGTTGGCGGCGGGCAGGAACGCGTGCGGGGGCAGGCTGCCGAGCAGACCGCCGAAGGCGCCGGACAGCAGCAGGGCGCGGGAGCCCGCGTCCATGCCCTTGCCGGAGACGTCGGTCAGGACGGCCTCCAGGGTGCGGCCGCCGTTGGTGCGGGCCGCGACGACGAAGTCGCCGGAGAAGGACTGCCCGCCCGCCGGGCGCAGGGCCATCTCGCGGTGCCAGCCGTGCGGCAGGTGGGGCAGCTCGCTCTGTACGCGGATGCGCTCGCGCAGGTCGAAGAGCATCGTGCCGCCGCGGCGCCAGGGCACGCCGACGCGGCTGCGGAACTGCGCGATGAGCAGACCGAACGAGCCGCACGCCGCCACGACCAGGACCACGCCGGGGGTGACGCGGGACGGGCCCTCCGTGTAGGGGCCGAGCCGGATCGACTCGACGATCAGCGCGGTGGCCGCCGCCGCGTACAGCCCGAGCAGGCTCGCCGGGCGCAGCAGCAGGCCGCCCGCGACGATCGGCAGCACCAGCGCGGCCGGTGAGATCCAGACCGGGTTGGCCATGGTCGCGGCGCAGATCAGCGGCACGGTCAGCAGGAGTCCGGCCAGCGCGACCCAGTCCGAGCCGTCGCCGCGGAAGTAGTCCACGGCGCTTCTGCGCAGGCCGACGCGGGCCCGGTGCCACTGCATTCTCCACCGGGCCGCGAACGTCTCGGCGGCCGTGCGCCGCTCTCGTCCTGCTGCCATTAGTTCGGGACCCTATCCATCGGACCAGCTGCTTGGCACGGGAGGTCCCACTTGTCCCCCGTCCGAGACTCAACTTCACAGTGAACTTCACGAGAAGGCGCCGCGTCGCCGTCAACGCGAAATTCCCTCGCTCGTCCCGCATCGCCCTGGTAGGCATGATTCATGGCGAATCAGGGTGCACACCATGACGGCTTGGAGCTACGGACGCTGCGGCGCGACGAATGGGACATCTGGTACGACACCCTGGTCCGTGCCTTCGGCGGGGTGCCGGAGGCGGCCGAGGAGCGCGAGCTGTGGAATTCTCTCATCTCTTACGACCGTTCGCTCGGTACTTGGGACGGTGACGCGTGCGTGGGCACGACCGGCACGTTCCCCTTCCGGCTCACGGTGCCGGGCGGGGCGTCGGTGCCGGCGGCGGGCGTCACGATGGTGAGCGTGGCGGCGACGCACCGCAGGCGCGGTGTGCTGACGTCGATGATGCGCCGGCAGCTGGACGACGTGCGGGACCGGGGGTGGCCGCTGGCGGTGCTGACCGCCTCCGAGCCGGCGATCTACGGGCGGTTCGGCTACGGCGTCGGCACCTACCAGGTCAGCGCCGAGATCGACACCTCACGGGTCACGCTGTCGGTGCCGCCCGGCACCGATGACGTACGGCTGCGCTACGCCGTGGCTGCCGACGTCCTGGACGTGTGCGAGGCGGTGTACGCGCGCAGGGTGGCCGCCCGGCCGGGGATGGTCGCCCGGCTGCCCGGGTGGGAGCGGGTCGGGGTGCTGGACCCGGAGAGCGAGCGGGAGGGGGCCTCGCCGTTGCAGTGCGTGCTGGCGGAGCGCGGCGGCGAGGTCGTCGGGTGGGCCCGCTTCAGGGTCAAGCCCGAGTGGGACGCAGGGGGGCCGCGGGGCGCGGTGCATCTGCGGGACCTCCAGGCGCTGGACCCGGCCGCCGAAGCCGCCTTGTGGCGGCTGCTGTTCGGGATCGACCTGACGTCGACGGTGCGGGTGTGGTCGCGGCCGGTGGACGAGGCGTGGCAGCACCAGGTGTCGGACCTGCGGCGGTGCGCGGTGCGGGTGAAGGACTCCCTGCATGTGCGGCTGGTGGACGTCGGGGCCGCGCTGGAGGCGCGCACGTACCAGACGCCCGTGGACGTGGTGTTCGAGGTCGAGGACGCCTTCTGCCCCTGGAACAGCGGGCGTTGGCGGCTCAGCGGCGACTCCAAGGGCGCGTCGTGCGCGCGTACCCGCGATCAGGCCGATCTCGCCCTGTCCGTACGGGAGTTGGGTGCGGCCTATCTCGGCGGGGTGAACCTGGTGGCGCTGGGCGCGGCCGGGCGGGTGCGGGAGGCGCGCACGGGGGCGCTGGCGGAGGCGTCGGTGGGCTTCGCGTCCGCGGTGGCGCCCTGGCTGCCGCACGGCTTCTGAGACGGTGCCCGGGGGCGCCGCGGGCGTCGAAACCCCCCGCGCCTCACGGGCGTTGGCAGTTCGGGCACCAGAAGAGGTTGCGGGCGGCGAGGTCCGCGGTGCGGATCGCGCCGCCGCAGACGTGGCAGGGCAGGTTCGCCCGGCGGTAGACGTACACCTCGCCGCCGTGGTCGTCGACGCGGGGCGGGCGGCCCATCGCCTCCGGGGTGTGCTCGGGGCGGACCGTGTCGATGCGGTTGTTGCGGACGCCCTCGCGCATGAGGGCGACGAGGTCCTGCCAGAGGGCGTCCCACTGGGCCGGGGTGATGTCCCGGCCCGCGCGGTAGGGGTCGATGCCGTGCCGGAAGAGGACCTCGGCGCGGTAGACGTTGCCGACGCCTGCGATGACCTTCTGGTCCATCAGCAGGGCGGCGACGGTGGTCCGGCTGCGGGAGACGCGGTGGTACGCCCGGTCCGGGTCGGCGTCCTCGCGCAGCGGGTCCGGGCCCAGGCGGTCGTGTATCGCCTGCTTCTCGGCGCCGGTGATCAGGGCGCAGGCGGCCGGGCCGCGCAGATCGACGTACGCGGTGCGGTGCGCGAGGCGCAGGCGGACGGTGTCCGCGGGCGGCGGCGCGGGGGCGGCGCCGAAGCCGACCTTGCCGAACAGGCCGAGGTGGATGTGGACCCAGTCGGTGGCGTGGAAGCCGCGGAATCCGAGGAAGAGGTGCTTTCCGTGGGCCTCGGTGCGGGTGAGCGCGGCGCGGTCGAGGAGGGCGGCGGCGTCGGAGAACTTGCCCTGGGGGCTGGTGACGCGGGGAGCCGTGCCGAGGAACGCGGCGGCGTAGTCCTGGGCCAGCCGGTGGATGGTGTGCCCCTCAGGCACGGTGGCTCCTTCTTCGTCCTCGGGCTCGGTCCCGGGCATGACCCGGGCGCCGGACGGGCGGCGTCCGCCGGCCGGCGCCTCGGGTGCTCTCGCGGCTCGCCCGGGGGCTACTGCTGCGGGTGGTGGGGCGGGATCGGGGGGAGGTCGCCCGTGGTCTCGTAGGCGGCCAGCATGTCGATCCGGCGGACGTGGCGCTCCTCGCCCGAGAAGGGCGTGCCCAGGAAGATCTCGACGAACTTCGTCGCCTCCTCCGCGGTGTGCATGCGCGCGCCCACCGCGACGACGTTGGCGTCGTTGTGCTGGCGGCCCAGGGCGGCCGTCTCCTCGCTCCAGGCGAGTGCCGCGCGTACGCCCTCGACCTTGTTCGCGGCGATCTGCTCGCCGTTGCCGGAGCCGCCGATCACGATGCCGAGGGTGCCGGCGTCGGCGGCCGTGCGCTCAGCGGCGCGCAGGCAGAAGGGCGGGTAGTCGTCCTGGGCGTCGTAGACGTGGGGACCGCAGTCGACCGGGTCGTGACCGGCCGCCGTGAGCCACTCGACGAGGTGGTTCTTGAGTTCGTAGCCCGCATGGTCCGAGCCGAGATACACGCGCATGCCACGAGTGTGACACGGCCGACCGGGGGCGGCAGCGTCGGGTGCCGATCACCCCGAGAGGAGTCCGGACAAGGGAAGCCCATGGAAATCTCAAGTCATGATCCCGATTCAAGGGTTCCGGAATCATTTCTCCTCGGATTCACCGGCCCGGCTCGTACGTCCCCCCACGCTCCGCCCGTACGAGGACCGCTCCCCACGACTCCCCCACGACTCCCCACCGCCCGCGAGGGTGACAAGGGGAGGAGGAGCGCGGCGGCGGACGGGACCGGCGCGCACGCGCGTGCCTCCCCTTCCGCCGTCGCGGGCGGCGCGATCCGGACGGCCGCGGGGCCGTCCGGGGACGCGGAAGGGGCTCACCGGCCGGTGAGCCCCTTGCCGTCCCGGGCGCGGCGTCAGCGGTTGATGAGCTTCCAGGCGGCGGGCAGCACGCCCATCGCCAGGGCCGCCTTCAGGGCGTCGCCGATCAGGAACGGGGTGAGGCCGGCCGCGATCGCGGCGCCCGCCGACATGCCGGTGGCCAGGGCCAGGTAGGGGACGCCGACGGCGTAGACGACCGCCTCGCCGAGCAGCATCGCGCCCGCCGTGCGCAGCGCGGTGCGGTCGGCGCCGCGCCGTGCGAGGGCGCCGACGACGGTGGCGGCGAGGATCATGCCGAGGACGTAGCCGAAGGAGGGGGCCGCGGCGCCGGAGGTGCCCTGCGCGAACCACGGCACGCCCGCGATGCCCACGAGCGCGTACAGCGCCAGGGAGAGGAAGCCGCGGCCGGCGCCCAGGGCCGTGCCGACGAGCAGCATCGCGAGGGTCTGGCCGGTCACCGCCACCGGGGAGCCGGGCACGGGAACGGCTATCTGGGCCGCGAGGCCGGTGAACGCGGCGCCGCCGGCGACGAGGGCGAGGTCACGCACCCGGGAGGCGGGCAGCAGGTCGGCGAGGACCTGCCCGGTGCGGACGGGGGCGGCGGCAGCGGTGCTCATGGGGACTCCGCGAGGTGAGGGCGGTACGGGACGGTGTGACGCTATCCCAGGGTGTTCGCCTCCCTCGCCGTCAGTGGTCGACAAAGGGCTGAGCGCGCGGTTGGTGGGCTTCGCACAAAGGACGGCCCGGACACCGGGGTGCGGGTGATACCGGTCACTGAGGCAGGGACGTCCGGCTCACAGAGCGGCCTCGGGGGCGACTGTGGGGTTCCACCAATCGTGTTGCCCGCGCGCGACCGGGGCCGGACCGGTGCCGGCGTGGTCCTGCGGTCCTGCTCGCGCACGGGCCGGTGGCGCGCAGCACCCTCGCCCGGCTGGCCGGGCCGTCGCCGGCCCCGGTGGCGGGGTTCTGCGCGCGGGGGCCGTTCCCCGTGCGGGCGCGTCAGGGCTTGCGGCCCAGGCCGCCGTGCTGGCCGATCGGCCGCGGGGCCTCCCCGCCCGGCTCGGGGCGCCAGAGCGGGACGGACACCACGCCGGGCTCCACCATCTCCAGGCCCTCGAAGAACGCCTCGATCATGCCGACCGGGCGCAGGAAGTACGGGACGGCACCGGTCTCGTTGTAGCCGTCCTGGGCGTTCTCGTAGTCCGGGTCGGTGCCCCGCGAGCCGTCGTTGACGCACAGGTAGCTGCCGGAGGGCAGCCCGGCCAGCAGGCCGCGGACCAGTTCGCGGGCGCGGTCGTAGTCGGCGACATGGCCGAGGATGCCGCTGAGGATCAGGGCCGTGGGCCGGGAGAGGTCGAGGGTGCGCGAGGCCGCCTCGAGGATCTTCTCCGGCTCGTACAGGCTCAGGTCCTCGTACGCGGTGACGCCCTCGGGCGTCGAGGTGAGCAGGGCGCGCGCGTGCGCGAGGACCAGCGGGTCGTTGTCGACGTAGACGATCTTCGCCTCGGGTGCGAGGCGCTGGGCCACCTCGTGGGTGTTGTCGACGGTGGGCAGCCCCGTGCCGACGTCGAGGAACTGGCGTACGCCCGCCTCCGTGACCAGGTGGCGGATGCTGCGTCCCAGGAACGCGCGGCTGCTGCGCGCGATCGTGACGATGCCGGGGAAGACGGCGGTGTACGCGTCGCCTGCCTCCTCGTCAACGGGGTAGTTGTCCTTGCCGCCGAGCCAGTAGTTCCAGATCCTGGCCGAGTGGGGTACCGAGGTGTCGATCTCCGTCATGTGCCCATCGTGCTACGGCAGGTCGGGGTCGCACGGCACATTGAGGGAGAGAAGTGCCGCGGATCCGTCCGATCTCACGAGGAGTTCGCTGATCGCCGCGTTGCGCAACCGGGGGAACACGCTGCGGTACCGGCCGGGCGGGATCGACAGCAGTGTGCACAGCACGAGCCGCAGCAGGGTGTTGTGCGCGACGACCAGGACGCGCCCGTCCGGATGCGCGGCGGCGATGCGCCGCAGGGCGGCGGCACCGCGTCCGGCCGCGGCGGCGGGGTCCTCCGCGCCGGGGAAGGGATGGGCGGCCGGGTCGTCGCGGAACGCCCGTGCCGCGGCCGGGTCCTCGGCGGCGAACTCCGCGAGCGTACGGCCCTCCACCACCCCGAAGTCGCACTCGCGCAGGCCGGGTTCGCGCCGCGCGGTGAGCCCGAGGGCCCGGCAGGCGGGTGCGGCGGTGGCGACCGCCCGGGACAGCGGCGAGGTCCACACCGCGTCGACGGGCCGGGCGCGGACCCAGCGGCCGAGGGCCTCGGCCTGGGCGCGCCCGGTGTCGGTGAGGGGCACGTCGCTGATCCCGGCGTAGCGGTTCTCGGCGTGCCAGACGGTCTGCCCGTGGCGGGCCAGCAGCAGGGTCGCGGCAGGGGTGCTCATGACCGTGCAGTATCCCCGTCGAGGCGGGTGTGCGCGTGCGCCGCGACCGGGGGCGGGAGCCAGCCGCGCGCGCAGAGTTCGTCCACGAGCCGGGCGTAGGGCTCGGCGAAGCGGGCGGTGCGGCCGGGGCGCGGCTCGACGCGCGCGCCGATGCGGACCATCCCCTCGGCGGCCTCGGCGAGTCCGGGTGCCGCGCCCGCCCCGTACGCCGCCAACGCGGCCATGCCGAGGGCCGGTTCGGTCTGCTCGGGGATCTGCGCGGGGCGGCCCAGGATGTCGGCGCGCAACTGGTTCCAGTACCGGCTGCGGGCCGCGCCGCCGGTGAAGGCGAGGGTGCCGTCGAGGGGGGCGCCGAGGTGGTGGAGATAGTCCAGGCAGAGCCGTTCGGTGAAGGCGACGCCCTGGAGGAGCGCGGCCCACAGGTCGGCGTCGGACGCGGGTTCGCCGAGCATGAGGGCGGCGGCGTCCGGGGCGCGGAAGGGGAAGCGCTCACCGGGTGAGACGAGGGGGTAGATGACCGCGCCGGCCGGCTCGTGGGCGGCGGCGAGGGCGTCCATGGCCGCCGGGTCGGCGCCCGCGAACGCCGCGGTCAGCACGCCGGCGCCCACGCTGGAGGCGCCGCCGGGCAGCCAGTCGCCGTCCGGGGCGCGGTGGTTGTAGACGACGCCTGCGGGGTCGCGGACCGGGGCCGGGGAGACGCCCTTGAGGACCAGGGTGGTGCCGAGCACCGAGTTCCAGGAGCCGGGGCGCAGCGCCGCGGAGGCGATCTGGGCCGCGCAGCCGTCGGTCATCCCGGCGACGACGGCGGTGCCGGCGGGGATGCCGGTGGCCTCGGCGGCGGTCGCGGACACCGCGCCGAGCCGGGTGCCGGGCCGTACGACGTCGGGGAGTGCCGCCTCGGGCAGTCCGAGCCGGGGCAGCATCCGGGGCCAGGCGTCGCGCCCCAGGTCGTAGCCGGTCTTCAGGGCGTGGCTGGAGTCGGCGGCGGGCACCTCGCCGGTGAGCAGGGCGACGACCAGGTCGGGCTGGTGGGTGACGCGGCCGGGGCCGTAGGTCTCGGTGAGCCAGATCGCCTTCGGCAGCGCCCAGGTGTCCTGGACGGCGAGGCCCGCCATCCGCGCCCGCGCCGCCTGGGCGGTCGCGCGCCCGTCGTCGTACATCAGCGCCGGGGTGGCCGGACGGCCCGCGCCGTCCGTCAGCAGCACGGTCCCGGACGTCCCGCACACCGCGAGGGCGCCGATCCGCGTCCTCGGCCGGCCGGCCAGCGCGGCGCGGGAGGCCGTGCACAGCCCGTCCCACCAGGCGGCCGGGTCCTGCTCGTGCCGGGTGCCGTCGCGCCGCCCGGCCAGGGGCGCCGAGCCGCCGCCGAGGACGGTGCCGTCGCCGGTGACCAGCAGGGCCCGGACGCTCTGGGTGCCCAGGTCGATGCCCAGCCAGGACTCGTGTTCGTCGGCCATCCGGACCTCCCGCACATCTGGATCCGTTAACTTCTCACTCTGCACCGATATTTTCCCGTGTGCGAGGGATTGACGCCCAACATCCGCCGTTCCACTCTCTGTTGACGAGTCGACTCGCCGTGTTGCCCGAGCACACCCGGATGGCCGAACCCCACGTGGAGGTCACGGATGCACACGCACCCGCACGACCGCCGCGGCTTCCTCGCCCTGACCGCCGCTGCCGCGGCCCCGCGCCTCGCGGGCTGGGGCACCGGATGCGGCGGCAGCGAGGGCATCCCCTTCCTGCGGTTCTTCGTCCACAGCCTCGTGGTGTCGCCGGGCGCGGTGGCGGCCGCGCTCGTCTCCGTGGTCCCGCCGCTCCTGCCGGCCCTGACGATCCGGCGCCCTCTGGTGCGGGGCCTGTCCTTCGGGGCGGTGAAGTCGTGATCCGGCTGCGGGGCGTGCGGGTGTTCCGCTCCCCCGGCGGGGCGGTGGGGCTGCCGCTGCACACGGCGGCCGCCCCCGGCACGGGGGTGCTCCTCGGGCCGCGGCCCCGCGATCCCGCCCCGGGCGCTGGCCCCGGGCACGGGCTCGCCGGCACCGTCTCCGTCACCGGGGTGCTCGGCCGGTCGGTGGAGGCCACCGTCCGGCTCGGCGGGCCGCACGTGTCGCCCGCCGTCCCGCGCGGCGAGGCTGCCGGTCTTCGCGGCGACGATCCGGTACGACTGTCCGTCCGGCCTGAGAACCTGCTGCTGTTCGAGGCCGACCGGCCGGAGCGTCCAGGACGAAGGATCGCGCAGTGAACCACGCACAGCAGGGCCCCGCCGCCCGCCGGGCCGCCATGGCCGAGCGCGTCCTCGCCGACGGTACGGCGACGGCCGCCGGCCTCGCCGAGCGGTTCGGCGTCAGCCTCATGACCGTCCACCGCGACCTCGACGAACTCGAACGGCAGGGCATCGTGCGGAAGTTCAGGGGCGGGGTGACCGCCCAGCCGTCCGGGGTGTTCGAGTCGAACGTGCAGTACCGGCTGAAGACGATGCGCGCGGAGAAGGCCGCGGTCGCCGAGCGCGCCCTGAAGCTCGTCGAGCCCGGCATGGCGATCATGCTGGACGACTCGACCTCCACCCTGGAGATGGCCCGCGCGCTGCGCCTGGGCGAGGTGACCCCGCTGACGGTGGTCACCAACTTCCTGGAGGCCATCAACCTCCTGTCCGACCAGCGCGGCATCCACCTCCTGGCCCTCGGCGGGGACTACGACCCGCTGCACTCCTCCTTCCTCGGGGTGTCGTGCGTGGAGGCGGTCGGGCAGGTGCGGGTGGACGTCTGCTTCACGTCGACGTCGGCCGTGCGCGGCGGCTACGCCTACCACCAGGAGCAGCACATCGTGTCGGTGAAGCGGGCCATGCTCGACGCCGCGGCCCGCAACGTCCTGCTGGTCGACCACACCAAGCTGGCCCGGGTCGCCCTGCACCGGGTGGTGCCGCTCTCGCGCTACGACCTGCTCCTCGTGGACGACGGGGCGTCGCCGCAGGCACTGCGGGACCTGGACGAGCACCAGGTCGCCTACGAGGTGTGCCCCCGGGCCCGCGACACCGAAGTGATCCGCCGCACCCCTGCCGGGGCGCCGTCCGCGACGAAGGGCGGCGATGACCGAGCCGGAGCCGTGTGACCGCTGGTCGTGCTCACCGGCCCAGAGGTCCGCCTCGACCACGGCGACCTGGTCCAGGCGGCATCCGACCCCGCCCTCACCCATGTCTTCGACGCAGAGACGGGAGACCCCCTGCGATGACCCACGGCACCCGGGTACGCGTGCTGGCCGCCGGCGACCACTTCGTCCTCCCCTCCCTCATCGCACGGGCCCTGGCCGCCGAGGCCGACTGCGACGTGGGGGAACTGACGCTGGGCTGGCCGCTGGAGCCGTTCGGCGAGGTCGGCGAGGTGACGGAGGCCAGCGACGCCGAGGACGAGCTGATCGGGGCGCTCTGCGGGGCGCGGGTGCTGGTCACGCAGATGGGTCCGGTGACCGAGCGCGTCCTCGCCGCCTGCCCCGGTCTGCGGCTGGTCGTGGTGTGCCGGGGCGGCCCGGTCAACGTCAACCTGGACGCGGCGAAGCGGCACGGCGTAAGGGTCTGCTACGCCCCCGGCCGCAACGCCGCCGCCACAGCCGAGTTCACCGTCGGCATGCTGCTGGCCGCGCTGCGCCGCATCCCCCAGGCCCACGGCCTGCTGGCCTCCCGGGGCAGCTGGGACGGGTCGACGTACTACACCTACGAGCACAGCGGCATGGAGCTGGAGGACCTGCCCGTGGGCCTCGTCGGCTACGGCGCCGTGGGCAGCCGGGTCGCGCGCGTGCTGTGCGCCTTCGGCGCCCGGGTGATGGTCCACGACCCCTACGCCCGGGGCGAGATCCACGGGCTGCGCCTGGACTCCCTGGCCGAACTCCTGCGCCGCTCGCGGGTGGTCACCCTGCATGCCCGGCTCACCGCCGAGACCCGCGGCATGATCGGCGCGCCGGAGCTGGCCCTGCTGCCCCGGGGCGCGGCCGTGGTGAACGTGGCCCGCGGGCCGCTCCTGGACGAGGACGCGCTGTGCGACGCCCTGGAGAGCGGCCGGCTCTCCGCGGCGGCCCTGGACACCTACGCGCGCGAGCCGCTGCCCGCGGACTCGCGGCTGCGCGCCCTCGCCGACCGCGTCGTGCTCACCCCGCACCTGGGCGGGGCCTCCCGCGCGGTGGCCGAGAAGGCGGCCGCGATCGCGGCGGCCGAGGTGGGCCGCTGGCTGCGCGGGGAGCCGCTGGCGCACTGCCTGACGTGACGGGCACTGCCTGACGTGACGGGCACGGCCTGGTGACTGGTACGACCTTGCACGACCTTGCACGACCCCGCACGACCTTGCACGAGGGGACCGGAATCAAGGAGGCCGGCATGTACGTCGGGATCGACGTGGGCACGTCGACGGTGAAGGCCGCCGCCTTCGACGCCGCCGGGGGTGAACTGGCCGTCGCCGCCCGCCCGGTGGGGCTCGCCCTGCGCGGCGGGTCCGTCGAGCAGGACATGGAGGAGGTCTACGGGGCCGTCGTCGCCGTGCTCGGCGAGGTGACCGCGCGGGCCCCCGGCCCGGTGGAGCTCGCCGGGCTCACCGGCCAGGGCGACGGGGTGTGGCTCGTGGACGCGCAGGGCCGCCCGGTGCGCCCGGCCGCCTCCTGGATGGACGGGCGGGCGCACGCGCTGGTCGACCGCTGGCTGGCGGACGGCACCGTCGAGACGGTGTTCCGGCGCACGGGCGGTGCGATGTTCCCGGGCAGCCCGGGGCCCCTGCTGGCCTGGCTTGACGCGCACGAGCCGGCGTCGCTGAACGCCGCGGCGGCGGCCCTGTACTGCAAGGACATGGTCTTCCACCGGCTGACCGGGGCGGGGCCCGTCACGGATGTGTCGGACGCGTCGATGCCGTTCCTCGACCCGCGCACCCGTACGTACGACAACCGGGTCGTGGAGCTGCTGGGCCTGGCCCACCGGCGCCGGCTGCTCGCCCCCGTCGGCGATCCCGTCGCCACCGCGCCCGCGCTCGGCGAGGGGCTGCCCGCCGGGACCCGGGTCACGAACGGGCCGTACGACCTGCCGGCCTGCGCGCTGGGTGCCGGGGTGACCGCGCCCGGGGACGGCCTGCTCATCGTCGGCACCTGCCTGGCCAGTCTGGTCGCCACCACCGCACTCGGCCTGGGCGGAGAGCCGGCCGGGCTGTACATCAGCACCGACCGGCCCGGCCACTGGCTGCGCGCGATGCCCGCGATGGTCGGCACGGCGGCACTGGACTGGGTGCTGTCCACGACGGGCGTACGGCACGAGGAGGTCGACGCGCTGCTCGCCGAGACACCGCCGGGGGCGCACGGGGTGCGGGTGCTGCCGTACTTCGCGCCGTCCGGTGAGCGCGCGCCCTTCGTCGAACCCCGGCTGCGCGCCGAACTGACCGGGGTGTCCCTGGAGTCCACCAAGGCCGACCTGGTGCGCGCCACCTGCGAGGGCATCGGCTTCGCGGCCCGGCACTGCCTGGAGGCGGCGGGGCTGACCGGGACGCTGGCCGTGTGCGGCGGCGGTACCCGCAGCCCGGCCTGGATGCGGCTGCTCGCCGACGTCCTGGGCCGGCCGCTGCGGGTCGTCGAGGGCGAGGTGGGCGCGCGGGGCGCGGTGCTCGCGGCGGCGGGGCGGCACGGCGTGGCGCTGGACACCGAGGCGTGGACGCGGCCGACGGCCGTCGTGGAGCCGGACGCGGGACGGGCCGCGTTCTACGCGCCGGCGTACGCGGACCACCTCGCGCGGCTGGCCGCGGCACGCGACCGGGCCCGTGCCTGACCGGGCCGCGGCGCCCCGGACTCCCCCGAAGGAAAGGGAACCGCATGTCCGTGAGACGTCGTTCGCTGCTGCTCGCCGCCGCCGCGTCCCCGGCCGTCGCCGCCGTGCCCGCCGGGAGCGCGGCCGCCCGGGACCGGCCGCGCGGCCCGGTCGTCATCGGCCACCGCGGCGCGGCCGGCTGGCGTCCCGAGCACACGGCCGCCTCGTACACCTACGCGGTGCAGACGGGCGCCGACTGGATCGAACCGGACCTGGTGCCGACGAAGGACCATGTGCTGGTGGTCCGGCACGAGAACGAGATCTCGCAGACGACGGACGTGGCCGCGCGCGCCGAGTTCGCGGGCCGGCGCACCGTGAAGACGGTGGACGGGCGGGCGGTGACCGGCTGGTTCACGGAGGACTTCACCCTGGCGGAGCTGAAGACGCTGCGGGCGGTGGAGCGGCTGCCCCTGGTCCGCGACCGCAACACCGTGCACGACGGGCGCGAGGAGGTGCTCACCTTCCAGGAGGTGGTCGACCTGGCGCGCCGGCTGTCCCGGGAGCACGGGCGGACGGTCACCGTCTTCCCCGAGACCAAGCATCCGACGTACTTCCGCGCCCTGGGGCTGCCGCTGGAGCCGAGGCTCGCGCAGGCCGTGCGCCGCAACCGGCTCGGGCCCGGCGAGTGCGTCGTGCAGTCCTTCGAGCCGACGAGCCTGCAGCGGATCGCGGCCGAGGGGCTGGGGCTGGCGCTGTGGCAGGCGCTGGGCACCACGGGCGGGCCTTACGACCTGGCCGCGGCCGGGGATCGGACGACGTACCGGGACATGATGACGCCGGCGGGGCTCGCGCGGATCGCCGCGTACGCGCGGTGGATCGGGCCGGACAAGTCCTCGCTCGGCGGCACGAGCCTGCTCGCGGACGCGCACGCGGCGGGGCTGCGGGTGGGCCCGTACACCTTCCGCGCGGAGAACCGGTTCCTCCCGGCCGGCCTGCGCCGGGGAACCGGTCCGAACGATTTCGGGGACGCGTTCGCGGAGTACGCGCTGTACTACGGGATGGGGGTCGACGCGGTGGTGACCGACTTCCCCGACCTGGCGGTGACGGCGAGGAGGGGCTGATGAGGACCCGCACCCCGCGTTGCCCGAAGTGCCGCACCGTGGAGACCTTCCGGCTCCTCGGCAGGCAGGAGGGGGCCGCGGTGCGGGAGGAGGAGGGGCCCGGGGCCTGTCCGGACGACCCGCGGCGGTGCACCGGGAAGGGGTGCCGGACGTACTACCCGCGGTTCCACGAGGCCGGCCACGGCCTCCTCCCCGAGAGGTCCGGTGAGGAGAAGGCCGCCGCCGGGGAGTGAGCCCGCGCGCTACAGGTTGCTGAAGTCCGGGCCCTTGGTGCGGGTGCGCTTGATCTCGTAGAAGCCCGGCACCGAGGCCACGGCGAGGGTGCCGTCCCACAGGCGGGCGGCCTCCTCGCCGCGGGGGGCGGGGGTGACGACGGGGCCGAAGAAGGCGATCTGCTCACCGTCGGCGCCGGGGACGGCGATCACCGGGGTGCCGACCTCCTGGCCGACCTTGTCGATGCCCTCCTTGTGGGAGGCGCGCAGCTGGGGCTCGTAGGGGGTGTCGTCCCAGTGCTCCAGCAGCGAGTCGGGCAGGCCGACCTCCTTCACCGCGGCGGCGACGGCCTCCCTGGTCGGGCCCTCGCCCTGGTTGTGGATGCGGGTGCCGAGCGCCGTGTAGAGGTCGCCGAGCACCTCGGCGCCGTGCTCCTCCTGAGCGGCGATGACGACCCGGACGGGGCCCCACGCCCTGGTGGCGAGCATCTCCCGGTAGTCCTCGGGGAGGTCGTCGAGCTTGTCCTCGTTGAGCACGGCGAGGCTCATCACATGCCAGCGGACCTCGATGTCCCGGACCTTCTCCACCTCCAGGACCCAGCGCGAGGTCATCCAGGCCCAGGGGCACAGCGGGTCGAACCAGAAGTCGACCGGGGTCTTGTCCGACATGTCTCTCCTCAGGGGGAACCGTTTCCCACGGCAACGCTCCTGGTCGGCCCGCTCATTCCCGGCTGACCCGCGTCAGGTGCGCATGGCAGGATCGGTGCTGTTCCACCCCAGCCACGACACAAGGGAGTGCCACCCGTGCCCGGTGAGAATCTGTCCCGCGACGAGGCCCGGGAGCGGGCCGCCCTGCTGGCCGTCGACGGGTACGAGGTGTCCCTCGACGTGCGGTCCGCCCTCGGCGAGGGGGACGGCGGGCCGCGCACGTTCCGGTCCGTCACCACGATCCGCTTCCGCTGCGCCGAGCCCGGCGCCACGAGTTTCGCGGACCTGATCGCGCCGAGCGTGACGGCGCTCTCCCTCAACGGCAAGGACCTCGACCCGAGCGAGGTCTTCGACGGCTCGCGGATCACGCTGGAGGACCTCGCCGCCGACAACGAGCTGGTCGTGGACGCCCGGTGCGCCTACTCC
This sequence comes from Streptomyces zinciresistens K42, assembly GCF_000225525.1. Lineage (GTDB taxonomy): Bacteria > Actinomycetota > Actinomycetes > Streptomycetales > Streptomycetaceae > Streptomyces > Streptomyces zinciresistens. The sequence continues at coordinate 44,646 of NZ_AGBF01000033.1, forward strand.
CGCACCGGTGAGGGCCTGCACCGCTTCGTCGACCCCGAGGACGGCGAGGTCTACCTCTACACCCAGTACGAGCCGGCCGACTCCCGCCGCGTCTTCGCCAACTTCGAGCAGCCGGACCTCAAGGCACCCTTCCGCTTCGAGGTGCGCGCGCCCGAGGGGTGGACGGTCTGGAGCAACGGGGCGGGTGAACTGGCGGACGGCACCTGGCGGTTCGCGGAGACCAAGCCCATCTCGACGTACATCACCTGTGTCGTGGCGGGCCCGTACCACCATGTGACGGACTCCTACGAGCGCACCTTCGCGGACGGCACCCGGCTGGAGATCCCGCTCGGCGCGATGTGCCGCAAGGGCCTCGCGCCCCACTTCGACGCCGACGACGTCTTCCTGGTCACCAAGCAGGGCCTGGACTTCTTCCACGACCACTTCGACTACCCGTACCCCTTCGGCAAGTACGACCAGGCGTTCGTGCCCGAGTACAACCTGGGCGCGATGGAGAACCCGGGTCTGGTGACCTTCCGCGAGGAGTACATCTTCCGCGGCAAGGTGACCCGGGCGTCCTACGAGGCGCGGGCCAACGTGGTGCTGCACGAGATGGCGCACATGTGGTTCGGCGACCTGGTCACCATGGTGTGGTGGGACGACCTGTGGCTGAAGGAGTCGTTCGCGGACTTCATGGGCACCTTCGCGAACGTCGGCGCGACCCGCTTCAAGGACGCCTGGATCACCTTCGCCAACCGCCGCAAGGCATGGGCGTACCGGGCCGACCAGCTGCCGTCCACGCACCCGGTCACGGCCGACATCCGCGATCTGGAGGACGCCAAGCTCAACTTCGACGGCATCACGTACGCCAAGGGCGCCTCGGTGCTCAAGCAGCTCGTGGCCTACGCCGGCGAGGAGGCGTTCCTGGAGGGCGCCCGGCGCTACTTCAAGCGGCACGCCTACGGCAACACCCGGCTCGGCGATCTGCTGTCCGCGCTGGAGGAGACCAGCGGCCGGGACATGAGCGCCTGGGCGCGCTCCTGGCTCCAGACGGCGGGCGTGAACGCGCTGACGCCGCAGGTGCTGCTGGACGGCGAGGGCCGGGTGGCGGAGCTGGCGGTGGTGCAGGAGGCGGCCGAGTCGCACCCGGAGCTGCGCCCGCACCGGGTGGCGGTGGGGCTGTACCGGCGCGCGGAGGGCGTCCTCGAACGGTACGCGCGCGCCGAGGTGGACGTGGCCGGGCCGCGGACGGTGGTGGCGGAGCTGGCCGGGTCCGGGGCACCGGACCTGGTGCTGGTCAACGACGACGACCTGACGTACTGCAAGACCCGTTTCGACGAGACGTCGCTGACGGCGCTGCGTGCCGCGCTCGGCGACATGAGCGACCCGCTGGCGCGGGCCCTGTGCTGGTCGGCGCTGTGGAACATGACGCGCGACGCGCTGCTGCCGGCGCGCGAGTTCATCGGTCTGGTGCTGCGGTTCGCGCACCGGGAGTCCGACATCGGCGTCCTGCAGATGCTGCACGCGTGGGCGGACGCGGCGCTGACGCACTACGCGGCGCCGCGGTGGCGGCCGGAGGGCACCCGGCTGCTGGCCGAGGGGGCCGCGGACCGGCTCCGGGCCGCCGAGCCCGGCAGCGAGCACCAGCTGGCGTGGGCGCGGTTCCTCGCGCGGGTGGCGGACGAGCCGGGCCTCGCCCTGCTGGCGGGGCTGCTCGACGGCTCGCGGAGCGTGGCGGGCCTGGAGGTCGACCAGGAGCTGCGCTGGGCGTTCCTGGAGCCGCTGGCCGCGCACGGCCTGGCCGACGAGTCGGCGCTGTCGGCCGAACTGGCCCGCGACGACACGGCGTCCGGCAAGCGCCATCAGGTGCGCTGTCTGGCCGCGCGGCCCTCGGCGGCGGTGAAGGCCCAGGCGTGGGCCCAGGTGGTGGAGTCGGACGCGCTGTCCAACGCCCTGGTGGAGGCGACGATCGCGGGCTTCACGCAGCCGTCCCAGCGGGAGCTGCTCGCGCCGTACGCCGAGAGGTACTGGGCCGCCATCGAGAAGGTGTGGGCCGGGCGGTCCATCCAGATCGGCATGGACGTGGTGCGGGGCCTGTTCCCGGGGCTCCAGCAGTCGCCGGCCACGCTGGACGCGGCGGACGGCTGGCTCGCGGCGCACCAGGACGCGGCTCCGGCGCTGCGGCGGCTGGTGCTGGAGGCGCGGGACGATCTGGCGCGGGCGCTGCGGGGCCAGGCGTGTGACGGCGCGGCGTCAACCGACTAATACCTTTGGCCAACGATCACGGCGGTCCGTGACCGTTACGGAATTCAGGCAAGAGGAGCCGTAACCCCTGGTCCCACCCGAACGGACCAGGGGTTTTCCGTGCCTACTCGGCACCCGAACACCCGTCCTTTAGTGCGGTGTTGTCCGCATTTGTCGACGGACGTGTAACAGCGGTTCAAGGGCCGACCGGACGCGGGAACCTCCGGGTCATGAACCACAACACCCCGCTCTCCCCCCTCTCCCCCCGCCCCCTGCGCCACCTCTCCGAGGTCCACCGCCGTGTCATGACGGCCGCTCAGCTCAAGGCCCACGGCGTCTCCCCCGCCGAGACCGCCGAGCAGTGCAGGCCGGGCGGCCCCTGGCAGCAGTTCCTGCCCGGCGTGTTCCTGCTCCACCCCGGCCCGCCCACCAGCGAGGAGCGGCTGCACGCGGTGCTGACGTACGCGGCCCGGGAGCGGATGCCCGCCGTACCCGCCCAGCCCTGCGCGGGCGGACCGCACCCCGCCCCCGCCTACACCGACGCGGTGCTCACCGGCCTCGCGGCGCTGACCCTGCACGGCTTCACCGCCACCCCGCCGCTCACCGCGCTGGAGACCCTCGACGTCCTGGTCCCGCGGATGCGCCGGCTGCGCTCCACGGGCAGCGCCCGCGTCCTGCGCACCGCCGCACTCCCCACCCCGCAGGAGGTGACCGGACTGCCGGTGGCCCCGGTGCCGCGCGCCCTGGCCGACGCGGTCGCCGAGCTCACGGACGCCGGCGCCGTCCGCCGGCTGCTGACCGAGGCCGTGCGCGGCGGCCACTGCGAACCCGCGGCGGTGGTACGGGAACTGACGCAGGCGAAGCTGCTGAGCAGGCCGCACGTCGTGGACGCGGTGGACTCCCTGCTCGCGGAGGGCCGGGCGATCGCCGAGGACCGGCTCCACGCGATGGTCCGGGAGCACGGCCTGCCCGACCCGGTCTGGAACGTGGACCTGCGGCTGCCCGGCGGCCCGCACCTCGGCGGCCTCGACGCCTACTGGCCCGAGCACTCCGTCGCGGTGGAGCTGGACACCCGCGCGCCCCGCCCGGGGCACCGGCAGGACGAGGACGAGTCCTGGTCGGAGTACGCCCGCAAGCGCGAGACGCTGGAACGCCTCGGCATCACCGTCGTGCACCTCACCCCCAGGAAGCTGCGGGACGCGGCCGAGCAGCAGGCCGCGGTGGTCCGCACGGCGCTGATGGCGGCGGTGGACCGCGACCCGGCCGCGTACGTCGTGGTGCTGCCGCGGTAGTGCCGGACAGACCGCCGGGACACCGGGAGGGGGGAGGGGGCCGCCGCCCGTCACATGCGCCCCTCCCCGCGCCGCGCGTCGGCACAGGCCCGGAGCGCGGGTACGGGGGCGGCGGATGCAGGTGGGGGGCGGCGGGTGCGGTGGAGGGTGACGCGGCGGGGGCCGCTGGGCGGGTTTCAGCCCTTCTTCAGCACCAGTTCGGTGTTGCGGTCCTCGCGCTTACCGGCCAGGCCGGTGCGGGCGCCGGGGGCGTTGAGGGACAGTTCGCGGTAGAGGGACGCGAGACCCGTCTGGGAGAGGTCCGCGGCGCTCGCGCGGTACGGGGCGGAGGACTCGACCAGGGTGGTGAACAGGGAGACCGTGCCGTCCTTGTTGTCCACCACCTCGATGAGCCGGGCGAGTTGGGGGAAGTCGACGTGGGAGGCGGTGGAGATCTCCCAGAAGGCGCGCCCGCCGGCGGCGGAGTGCGGGGTGATGACGTTCTTGTGGATGTGGCCGTTGACCCAGGCGAGGACGTTGCGGTGGCGGGCGAGCAGGGCGACCACCTCGGCGCCGCCCACCCGCCGCTCGCCCGGACGGGCCGGGTCGCGGCGGAGGTTGCCCATCGTCCTGCTCGTGTGGTGGCTGAAGACGACGGCGTACGCGTCCTTGTTCTCCCGCAGCGTGCGGTCCAGCCAGGCGAACTGGGCCGCCCCGAGGGAACCTTCGTAGTGGCCGCCCGGGTCGGTGGTGTCGAGGCTGACGCCGATGACGTCGTCGGCGATGCGGAAGCTGTAGTACTGGGTGCCCGCGTCCAGGTTGGCCGTCGAGTAGCCGTGGCCGACCGGACCGCGGCCCTGGACCGCCGGGTCCAGATGGGCGCGCACGTACTCCCGCGGGGTGTAGGGGGCGCGGCGTTCGTCCGGGGTGACCGAACGCACCGAGCGGGCGTGGGACTTGAGGAAGTCCCGGAAGACGGCGCCCCTCGGGTCCCCGTCCTTCTTCAGGGACTGCTGGAGCTTCTTCGCCTCCGCGGCCGGCACGCTCATCAGCTTCTTCCCGCCGACGGCCAGGTCGGTGAGGTAGGAGTCGCCGTGCGAGGCGTAGGTGCCGAGCGGCAGCGCGTCGTGGTTGCCGACGGTGGAGTACCAGGGGATGTTCAGGCCGGGGCTGCGCACCTCGCGGACCGCGGCGGCCAGGAAGCCCTCGACGTAGGGGAATCCGAGCTGCTTGTCGGCGTCACGGACGCTGTCGCCTGCCTGCCAGTACAGCTTCAGGCCGCTGTTCTGGACGCCCTCGTAGCGGCCCGCGGCGCCCGTGTCGGGGGTGACCCGGCCGCCGCTCATCACGGTCAGGAACCACTCCAGTTCGGAGCGGGCGTTGTTGTCGGTGTTGTCGCCGGTGGTCATCGCGAAGTGCAGCGGTGCTCCGGTGACGGGGCCGCTCCGCAGCGCGTTGATCCGCTCGACGAGCGCGACGGCCCCCGGCACGGTCAGCGCCTCCTGGGGCCGCCAGGCGCGCACGTCGGCCGCGCGCAGGTACTCCAGCCGCAGCGGGTGCTGGGTGTCGGTCAGGTGCAGGTCGGTGAGCTGGACGAAGGCGGCGAGCGCCGTGCGCCGCCGCTCGCGGCCCGTCCTGGCGGAGGCGAGGTCCTCGCGGACGGCGCGCGCCCAGCCGGGGCCGTCGCCGAGCCGGCGGTAGCCGCTGCCGCGGGCGGTGGCGACGGCGGCCAGGGTGGTGCCCCTGGTGTACGGGGCGGACGCGGCCGGGACCCGGCGGGAGGCCCCCGCGGGGGCCTCGGAGGGGTCCCCGGCCGGGCCGGCGTCCGGGGCGCCCGCGGCGCCGGTGACGGCCTCGCTGTCGGTGGGCCGCAGGGCGTACCCGGCGCCCGCGGACAGGGCCACCGCCCCGGTGGCGGCGAACAGCGTACGGCGGTGGACGCCCGGCGCGGAGCCGGCGACAGAGCGTGTGCGCGACATGGCGCGATCTCCCCGAGTGCGAAGGCGTCGGCAGTGGCCGCGGACGGCCGCTGCCGCGAACCCCCCGCTCACCGGGGATCGTTGACATCGGGAATGACCTGCGTGTGAACGGCACGGCAACGCGCGACACCGATCGCCGTACGTGGATCTCGGGCCGCCTCGCGCGTTCACACCCGCTCCTCGAACGGCCCGGACGCGGTCACTGCGCGTTCACCTTCCGGGGTAGGGAGCGGCCTCGGAGCCGCGCCGCGGGCCCGCCCTCGGCGCGGCCCCGGCCCTCACCGGGAGCCCGCCCTCCCAGGGCCGGGCCTCGCCGGGAGCCCCGGCCCTTCCACGGCCCCGGCCCTCGCCGGGGCTCCGCCGCTCTCCCTCGGCTACGGCCTGTCGGGCCGTGCCCGCCCGGTGGCCGGCCGCTCGCGCCACAGGCGCAGTCCCCGGTCGACCAGGGGGATGCGGGGCAGGGCCGGCACCTCGGCCACGGGGTGCCAGGCCGCCATGTCGGTGGAGCCGCCGACCTCGTGGCGCAGCTCGCCGCCGGTGATCCGGGCCTCGTAGACGAGCCGTACGCTGTGGTGGTCGACGGGCCGGCCGAGGCGGCCGGGAATGACGTGGCACACGGAGTCGACGCCGAGCAGGCCGGTGGGCTCGACGCGGTAGCCGGTCTCCTCCGTCACCTCGCGCACGACCGTGTCGTAGGGGTCCTCGCCGTGCTCGGTGCCGCCGCCGGGCAGCACCCACTCGACGCCGCCGCCGGGAGCCGGGGAGCGGGCGAGGAGGAGCCGGCCGTCACGCACACATATGGCGTAGGCCGCCACCCTCAACTTCTGCTGCACACAAGGACATTAGCGTCCCGTGGGGCGGCTTGCCCCTGTTTGCGGCTCATCTCCCGGGGGGCCGATAGCGGGTTTTCCCCATCGGTCCATTTCGATCCGGTCAACTCTTCCCAAACATCCTTCCCTTGCATAAAGCTTCCGATCGTCCGGCATCACATGCCGGACCGCCGATGCTCCTTTACCTACAAGGGATGCCGATGATCAACAGCCCCCAGCGCGAACCGAAGCCGGGCGCGAGACGCGCGGCCCGCATAGCCGTGGCCGCGGGTCTGGTCGCCGCGCTGTCCGCGGCAGGGCCGATACCCCTGGCCGCCGCCGCGGACCCCGCGCCCGCGGTGGCGGACCCGAGCGTGAAGTCCGCGCCCGGCAAGCTCGGTTCGAACGACGCCGACCTGCTCGCCGACGCCAAGTCCACCGGCGCCAAGAACGTCACGATGATGATCGCGACCGCGCCCGGCCAGACCGAGAAGGTCGCCGCGCAACTGGAGACCGTCGGCTCCGTGGGCCGCACCTACGACAAGCTCGGCTACGTGCGGGCCACCGTCCCCACGGGCAAGGCCGACTCGGCCATCTCCGCCGCCGCGAAGCTCTCCTCCGTGCAGGCCATCGACCTGCGCGAGGAGATACCCCTGGAGGACCCCGCCGTCGACACGAAGAAGTCGACGCCCTCGGCCGGCTCGTACTCCGGCCCGAGCAAGCGGACCCCGGCCGAGAACCCGTACAACCCGTCCTTCGAGACGGGCGCCGTCGACTTCGTCGAGGACAACCCGAAGTCGGACGGCCGCGGCGTCACCATCGGCATCCTCGACTCCGGCGTCGACCTCGGCCACCCGGCGCTGCAGAAGACCACGACCGGCGAGCGCAAGATCGTCGACTGGGTCACCGCCACCGACCCCATCGTGGACAACGACCGCACCTGGCGGCCCATGACCACCTCGGTCTCCGGCCCGAGCTTCACCTACAGCGGCAAGTCGTGGACCGCGCCCGCGGGTTCGTACCAGGTGAGCGCCTTCCTGGAGTCGTACACCACCGGTGGCGACGCGGCGGGCGACGCCAACCGCGACGGCGACACGACCGACTCCTGGGGCGTCCTCTACGACGCCGCGAGCGGCACGGTCCGGGTCGACCTGAACAACAACTTCGACTTCGGTGACGACACCCCGATGAAGCCGTACAAGGACGGCTACCAGGTGGGGTACTTCGGCACCGACAACCCGGCGACCGAGGTCGTCGAGCGCCAGCCGTTCGTCGTGCAGGTCCGCAAGGACGTGCCGATGGACCCCTACGGCGGCACCTGGGTCGGCAAGAAGGCCGACTTCGTCAACATCGGTGTCATCCAGTCCCAGCACGGCACGCACGTCGCCGGCATCACCGCCGCCAACGGGCTGTTCGGCGGGAAGATGAACGGCGCGGCGCCGGGGGCCAAGCTGGTCTCCTCGCGCGCCTGCAGCTGGAGCGGCGGCTGCACCAACGTCGCGCTGACCGAGGGCATGATCGACCTCGTCGTCAACCGCGGCGTCGACATCGTCAACATGTCCATCGGCGGACTGCCGGCGCTGAACGACGGCAACAACGCCCGCGCGGCGCTGTACACGCGGCTCATCGACACCTACGGCGTGCAGCTGGTGATCTCCGCGGGCAACTCCGGCCCCGGCGCCAACACCATCGGCGACCCGGCGCTGGCCGACAAGGTCATCTCCGTCGGCGCGACCGTCTCCAAGGAGACCTGGGCCGCCAACTACGGCTCGGCCGTGGAGAAGAAGTACGCGATGATGCCGTTCTCCTCGCGCGGACCGCGTGAGGACGGCGGGTTCACGCCGACCCTGTCCGCGCCGGGCGCGGCGATCAACACCATCCAGACGTGGGCGCCGGGCTCCCCGGTCGCCGAGGCGGGCTACTCGCTGCCGGCCGGCTACGGGATGCTCCAGGGCACCTCGATGGCCTCCCCGCAGGCGACGGGCGCCGCCGCGCTGCTGCTGAGCGCCGCCAAGCGCAAGGGCGTCGACCTCACCCCGGCGAAGCTGCGCACCGCGCTCACCTCGACCGCCGACCACATCAAGGGTGTGCAGGCGTACGAGGAGGGGGCCGGTCTGATCAACGTCCCCGACGCCTGGGAGTCCATCCGCGACGGGGCCACCGCCGAGCAGTACACGGTCAAGGCACCGGTCGACACCGCGATCGACCAGTTCCTGGCGACGCCGGGCTTCGGCACGGGCGTCTACGACCGCGAGGGCGGTCTGAAGGCCGGGCAGAGCCGGACGTACGACGTCACGATCACCCGGACGACGGGCGCGGACCGGCCGGTCCGCCACGAACTGAACCTGGAGAACAACGCCGGGGGCACCTTCCGGATCGTCGGCTCGGACGAGATCAGCCTCGGCCTGAACAAGCCGGTCACCGTCAAGGTCGCCGCGAAGCCGTCCTCGGCCGGCGTCAAGAGCGCGATCCTGGAGGTCGACGACCCGCGCACCGAGGGCGTCGACAAGCAGATCCTCAACACGGTCGTGGTCTCGGCCCCGGTCAGGTACACCTACGCCGCGTCGGGTTCGGTCCAGCGCAACAGCTCCACGTCGTACTTCGTGACGGTGCCCGAGGGCGCCAAGTCGCTGGAGGTCGCGATGAGCGGCCTGAAGGGCAAGAGCCAGACCCGGTTCATCGCCATCCACCCGTACGGCGTCCCGTCCGACAACACCGGCACGCCGTTCTGCTACAACAACTACCTCGACGGAAACGGCTGCAAGCCGGACGTGCGCGCGTACGCCGACCCGCAGCCCGGCGTCTGGGAGATCGAGGTCGAGGCGCGCCGCACCTCGCCGCTGCTCGACAACCCCTACAAGCTGGACGTCGCCGTGCTGGGCGCGGCCTTCGACCCGGAGACGGTGACCGTCCCCGAGGCCAAGGTCGGCACCCCGGCCGAGGCGACGTGGAAGGTCACCAACCGCTACGCCGCGATCGACGGCAGGCTCGCGGGCGGTCCGCTCGGTTCGTCCAAGACGGCCCGGCCGGCCATCACCGAGGGCGTCACGCAGACCACCGCGGTCGACGTGCCCGAGGGCGCCGCGTCCCTGGACGTGTCGATCGGCAACGTCTCGGACACCGCCGCCGACCTCGACCTGGTCGTGCTCGACGCGTCCGGCGCGGAGGTCGCCAGCTCCGCCGACGGCGACTCGGAGGAGGCCGTCTCGATCCCCGAGCCGGCCGCCGGGAAGTACACCGTCCAGGTCATCGGCTACGCGGTGCCCAGCGGCTCGACCGCGTACGACTACCTGGACGTGTTCTTCTCCGCCGCGCTCGGCACGGTCGAGGTCGACGAGTCGGCGCCGGTGAAGCTCGGCACGGGCGCCTCGGCCACGGTCAAGGGCAGCGTCACCGCCCTGGCCGCCGCGCCCGAGGGCCGGGAGTTCTTCGGCCAGGTCCAGCTGCTGAACGCGCGGGGCACGGTCGCGGGCCTCGGCAGCGTGAAGATCGAGAAGGTCGCCCCGTAAGGACCGGGTACGGCCTGGGGGCGGGCGTCCGTAGGGGCGTCCGCCCCCTTTCTCATGGGCAGCCGCGCCCGCGGGCCGCGGCGAGCGCGGCGGTGAGCCCGGCCCGCTCGGGGGCGATGTCCGCCTCGCCGACGGCCCAGAAGTCGGGCACCCGGGCGCCGCGGGGGACGCCGACGAGGACCCGGTCGCCGGCCCGCAGTCCGGGGACGACGTCGGCGCCGACGACGTAGGCCGGCTCCCGCTCGCCGCCCCCGGGGCGGTAGACGCGGGTCGTGCGCAGGGTGACGCGGACCGACGCCGTCCCGGCGACCGGCTCGACGGAGCGCACCGTCGCCTCGGCCACGAGGCGGGCGCAGGCGAGGTAGCGGGGGCTGCCGAAGGAGGCGCCGGCGGACTCGGGCGACGCCTGGTCGGCGGCGGCGCTCTCGCTGCTCGCGCCGCTGCCGCCGCCCGCCTCGGCCGTCAGCCAGCCCAGGCCCGCAAGGAAGGCGGCGG
>NZ_AGBF01000032.1 GCF_000225525.1 Streptomyces zinciresistens K42
GGACACCGCGGGCGCCGCGGCGGGCGCGACGCCGCCCGCGGACACGGCCCGCGCGGGCGGGCCCGTCGTGGAGCCCCCCGTCACCGAAGCGTCCCCCTCGGATCCCGCGGAAGCGCCGCTGGGCTCAGGGCCGCGGTCGCCCGGCGAGAAAGGCCGGGTGGTGCTCATCAGCGCTTCACCTCACCGATTCACCAGTTCAACGTTCACATGATTCACAGGTCAGTACGCGGAGTCAGTACGTCGTACATGATCCTTGCCCGAAATGCCGGTCTCAGTCCCCCACCCCCGGTGGCCGACGTCACGAACGACACGCTCAGGATGTCTCCTGCCCGACCGCGCCGGGGGAACACCCCTCACTTCGGGCCTCTTCGGGCCGGAGGGCGTGCCGTCCGACGCGCCGGGGCCCGAGGGCTCAGCCCGGCCCCGCGGACCCGTCCGCCAGGGCGTCGGCGAGCGAGTCGTGGACCGTGAAGACGGCCTCGGCCCCGGTGATCTCGAACACGCGCGCGACGACGGGCAGCATCCCCGCGAGATGCACCCCGCCCCCGGCGGCCTCCGCCTTGAGCCGCGCGCCGAGCAGCACGTTCAGGCCCGTGGAGTCGCAGAACTCCAGCCGTGAACAGTCGACGACAAGTCGGCTGAAGCCCTTCTCGAGGCAGTCCTCAAGCGGCTCACGCAACAGGTCGGCGGTGTGGTGATCCAGCTCACCGGCCGGGGTCACGACGGCACTGGAGCCCTCTTCCCGCACCTCGACAAGAAGTCGGCCAGACTGTGCGCTGCCGACCGTCCCGCGGTCCATGCCGTCTCTCACTCCCGACGTCGTGGCTGCTGACTGACGCTCCCGAACATTACGCCCTCCACCCGCCCTCTCCCACCCGAACATCCACCCATAAACGGACATTTCACAACAGAGCGCACTTGCGGTGGGCTCATGAAAGCGGGTAGGGCTAGTACAGACACGTAACCGACTCGGCCGGCTTCGGAGGCGCCGCACACCGTAGTGCACGTAAAGGCTTCGGCAGCCATATGCCGAGAACGATGGAGGACATCATGTCACCCCGGCTCGACGCATCGCATACCCAGAGCGCGACGTCGGCATCCCGACCGGCCGATCCGGCCCCCCTCGGGCGCGCGGGCGCCGCGATCCCCGAGCAGGACCCCGGTCAGGACGACGTACTCGCCGGGCTTCCGGACATCCCCCCGTTCGACGAGGTGGGACCGGTGGACGCGCGGGCCCTGTCCAAGACCCTCTTCGAGCGGCTGGAGTCGCTGGAGGAAGGCACCCACGAGTACTCCTACGTCCGCAACACACTCGTCGAACTGAATCTCGCCCTGGTCAAGTTCGCCGCCTCCCGCTTCCGCTCGCGCAGCGAGCCGATGGAGGACATCATCCAGGTCGGCACGATCGGCCTGATCAAGGCGATCGACCGCTTCGAGCTCAGCCGCGGGGTGGAGTTCCCCACCTTCGCGATGCCGACCATCATCGGCGAGATCAAGCGCTTCTTCCGCGACACCTCGTGGTCCGTGCGCGTGCCGCGCCGGCTCCAGGAGCTCCGGCTCGACCTCGCCAAGGCCGGGGACGAACTGGCCCAGAAGCTGGACCGCGCGCCGACGGTCGCGGAGCTGGCCGAGCGCCTGGGCCTGACCCGGGACGAGGTCGTCGAGGGCATGGCGGCGTCGAACGCGTACACCGCCTCGTCGCTGGACGCCCAGCCCGAGGAGGACGACTCCGAGGGCGCGCTGGCCGACCGGATCGGCTACGAGGACCACGGCATCGAGGGCATCGAGTACGTCGCCTCGCTCAAGCCGCTCATCGCCGAACTGCCGCCGCGGGACCGCAGGATCCTGTCCCTGCGCTTCGTCGCTGGCCTGACCCAGTCCGAGATCGGCGAGGAGCTCGGCATCTCGCAGATGCATGTCTCACGCCTGCTGTCGCGGACCCTGGTCCGGCTCAGAAAGGGCCTCACGGTCGAGGAGTGACCGCGCGGGAGCCCGCGCCGCTCCCGCCCCGCCCCGCAGTCGCGCGCTGTGCCCGGTGCCCCGCCGAAGCCGATCGGCCGGGCACCGGGCACAGTGCGTCGCGGCCCGTGCCCGCGTCCGCCGCTCAGACCGCGCGGACGCCGTCGCGCCAGACCGCGTGGACCAGGGGCACGCCCGGCCGGTAGGCCAGGTGGACATGGCTCGGGGCGTCGAGCAGGACCAGGTCCGCGCGGGCGCCCGGGGTGAGCCGGCCGACGTCGTCGCGGCGCAGGGCCGCGGCACCGCCCGCCGTGGCCGACCACAGCGCCTCGTCCGGGGTCATCCCCATGTCCCGCACCGCGAGGGCGACGCAGAACGGGACGGAGGAGGTGAACGACGACCCCGGGTTGCAGTCGGTGGACAGGGCGACGGTGACGCCCGCGTCGAGGAGGCGCCGGGCGTCGGGCCAGGCGGCGCGGGTGGAGAACTCGGCGCCCGGCAGCAGGGTGGCGACGGTGCGCCCGCTCGCCAGCGCGTCGACGTCGGCGTCCGTGAGGTGGGTGCAGTGGTCGGCGCTGGCGGCGTCGAGTTCGACGGCCAGCCGCACGCCGGGGCCGTAGGAGAGCTGGTTGGCGTGGATGCGCGGGTGCAGGCCCTTCGCCCTGCCCGCGGTGAGGATCGCGCGCGCCTGGTCGCCGTCGAAGGCGCCCTTCTCGCAGAACACGTCGATCCAGCGGGCGTGCGGGGCGCAGGCGTCGAGCATCTCGCCGGTGACGAGGGCGACATAGCCGGCCGGGTCGTCGGCGTGGTCCGGGGGGACGATGTGGGCGCCGAGGTAGGTGACCTCGTCGGTGTGGGCGGCGGCGATGCGCAGGGCGCGGGCCTCGTCCCCGACGGTGAGGCCGTAGCCGGACTTGGTCTCGAAGGTGGTGGTGCCCTGGCGCAGCGCCTCCGAGAGGTAGCGGGTGAGGTTGGCTTCGAGCGCCGCGTCGCTCGCGGCCCGGGTCGCGGCGACCGTGGTGCGGATGCCGCCCGCGCTGTAGGGCCGCCCGGACATCCGGGCGTTGAACTCCTCGGTGCGGTCGCCCGCGAAGACGAGGTGCGAGTGGGAGTCGACGAAGCCCGGGACCACCGCCCGGCCGCCGGCGTCGACCCGGTTGTCAGTGGCGGGTGCTTTGCTTTGGTCACCGGTCCACGCGACGCGGCCGCCCTCGATGACGAGGGCCGCGTCCCGGATCAGTCCGAGGGGTGAGTTGTCACCGAGGGAGGGGTCGTTGGTGACCAGGACGGCGATGTCGGTGATGAGCGTGCTGGCGGTGCTCGCGGAGTGGGCGGGGCTGACGGTCGTCGCGTTGCTCATGGCGTCCTCGGTTGCCTGGTCTGCGGTGGGGGCGGGCGCGGGGTCCGGGTCCGGGTCCGGCGTCATCCGCGCAGGGCTTCGACGGCGTCCGCGAGGGCCCGCGGCACCTCCGGCACGCGGGTGTGGACCCCGTCCCGCACGACGTGCCGGCCTGCCACGACCGTATGGGTCACGTCCGCTGCCGACGCGGCGAATACGGCCGTCTCGGCCCCGAGCCGTGGAAGCGGCCCTGCCGTCCTGACCGAGTCGAGGGCGATCGTCGTGAAGTCGGCGAGCGCCCCGGGCTCCAGGGTGCCCGCGTCGTCCCAGCCGAGCGCGGCGTGGCCGTCTGCCGAGGCCGCCCGCAGCAGGGCCGCCGCCGTCCAGTGGCCGCGGGTGCGGGTGCGCAGGCGCTCGTCGAGCTCCATCGCGCGCGCCTCCTCCAGCAGGTCGATCACGGCGTGGCTGTCGGAGCCGAGGCTGAGCGGGGAGCCCTCGTTCTGGAGGGCGGCGGCGGGGCCGATGCCGTCCGCGAGGTCCCGTTCGGTGGTGGGGCACATGCAGGTGCCGGTGCCGCTGCCGCCGATGAGGGAGATGTCCTCGGCGGTGAGGTGGGTGTTGTGCACGCCGGTGGTGCGCGGTCCGAGGACGCCGTGCCGGGCGAGCAGCTGGGTCGGGGTGCAGCCGTGGGCCTCCCGGCAGGCGTCGTTCTCGGCGGTCTGCTCGGAGAGGTGCACGTGCAGCGGGGCCCGCCGCTCCCCGGCCCAGCGCGCCACGGTCTCCAACTGCCCGGCGGGCACCGCCCGTACGGAGTGCACGGCGGCCCCGATCCGTGCGTGGTCCCGTTCCTTGAGAAGTGAAGAGCGTACGGCCCAGGCGTCCGCGTCGCCGTCGGAGAAGCGGAGCTGCTGGGCGGTGGGGGGCCGGCCGAAGCCGGCGGAGAGGTAGGCGGTGTCGAGGAGGGTGATGCGGATGCCGGCCTCGGCGGCGGCCGCGATCAGGGCCTCGCCCATCGCGTTGGGGTCCGCGTAGGGGGTGCCGCCGGGCGCGTGGTGGACGTAGTGGAACTCCCCGACGGCGGTGATGCCGGCGAGGGCCATCTCGGCGTACACCGCGCGGGCGAGGGCGTGGTAGGTGTCGGGGGTCAGCCGTTCGGCGACGGAGTACATGGTCTCGCGCCAGGTCCAGAAGGTGCCGGAGCCGACCTGGACGGTGCCGCGCAGGGCGCGGTGGAAGGCGTGGCTGTGGGCGTTGGCCAGGCCGGGCAGGGTCAGTCCGCGCAGCACCTCGGCGCCGGGGGGCGGGGCGGGCAGGCCGGTGCGGACGGCGCCGACGCGGCCCTCGCGCACGTCCAGGGCGACGCCCGGCTCGACGTGGGTGCCGAGCCAGGCGTGTTCCAGCCAGTAGGTCGTGGTGGTCACCTGCGGGCCAGCCCTTCCAGTACGTCGGCGAGCGCGAGGACCCCGGCCGCGCAGTCGTCCTCGGCGGCGTGCTCGGCCGGGGAGTGCGAGACGCCGGTGGGGTTGCGCACGAACAGCATGGCGGTCGGGATGCTCCCGGAGAGGATTCCGGCGTCGTGTCCCGCCCCCGTACCCAGCACGGGCACGGTGATGCCGGTGTCCGTGCCCAGGATGCGGCCCAGTTCGTCGCGCAGGGCGTGGTCGAACTCCACGACGGGTGTGAAGGACTCCCGTACGACGTCGAGGTCGACGCCGTGCGCCTCGGCGTGGCCGCGGGCCGCCTTCTCGATGCCGTCGACGACCGTGTCGAGGCTCGCCTGGTCCTCGGCCCGGGAGTCGAGCCAGCCGCGCACCAGGGAGGGGATGGCGTTGACGCCGTTGGGCTCGACGGAGATCTTGCCGAAGGTGGCGACGGCTCCGGCGAGCCGGGCCTCGCGCCGGGCGGCGAGGACCGTCTCGGCGTAGGTGAGCATGGGGTCGCGGCGGTCCACGAGCCGGGTGGTGCCCGCGTGGTTGGCCTCGCCCCGGAAGTCGAACCGCCAGCGGCCGTGCGGCCAGATGGCGCTGGCGATGCCGACCCGGTCGCCGGACAGGTCCAGCGCGCGGCCCTGTTCGACGTGCAGTTCCACGAAGGCGCCGATGCGGGCGAGCCGGTCAGGGTCGGCGCCGATGGCGTCCGGGTCGTGGCCGGCGGCCTCCATGGCGCGGGGCAGGCTGACGCCGTCGGCGTCGGTGAGCCGGTGGGCGTCGGCCGCGGTGAGCTGACCGGCGGTGAGCCGGGAGCCGACGCAGGCCAGTCCGAACCGGGCGCCCTCCTCGTCGCCGAAGTTGACGACGGCGAGGGGCCTGGCGAGGTCCGTGCCCCGGGCGCGCAGTTCGTCGAGCGCGGCGAAGGAGGAGACGACGCCGAGGGGCCCGTCGAAGGCACCGCCGTCCGGTACCGAGTCCAGGTGCGAGCCGGTGACGACCGCGTCCCCGGCCTCGGGGTCGCCGAGCCAGGCCCACTGGTTGCCGTTGCGGTCGACCTCGTAGGTGAGGCCCCGCGCGGCGGCCTGGTCCGCGAACCAGGCCCGGCAGTCGAGGTCGGCGCCGGTCCAGGCGTAGCGGCGGTAGCCGCGGGACGCGGCGTGCCGGCCGAGGGGCAGCAGTTCGCGCCACATCTCCAGGAAGGAGCCGCCGGCCGGTGCCGGGGCGGGCGGCTGCCCGTCGGGGGCGCGGCCGGGCCCGTCCGGTCGCCGCGTCACGCGTCGCCGCCCTCGCGCATCGGCACGCGCACGCCGCGCTCGTCGGCGACGCTCTCCGCGAGGTCGTAGCCCGCGTCCACGTGCCGGATGACGCCCATGCCGGGGTCGTTGGTGAGCACGCGGCGGATCTTCTCGCCGCCCAGCCTGGTGCCGTCGGCGACGGTGACCTGGCCGGCGTGCAGGGAGCGGCCCATGCCGACGCCGCCGCCGTGGTGCAGGGAGACCCAGGAGGCGCCGGAGGCGACGTTCACCATGGCGTTCAGCAGCGGCCAGTCGGCGATGGCGTCGGAGCCGTCGAGCATGGCCTCGGTCTCGCGGTAGGGGGAGGCCACCGAG
Source organism: Streptomyces zinciresistens K42 (assembly GCF_000225525.1). GTDB lineage: Bacteria > Actinomycetota > Actinomycetes > Streptomycetales > Streptomycetaceae > Streptomyces > Streptomyces zinciresistens. The sequence continues at coordinate 6,339 of NZ_AGBF01000032.1, forward strand.
CCGCAGTCCAGGTGGTCGCGGCCGATCGCCAGCGGCGCGGCCAGCTCGCCGCTCGCCACCATGTCGTTGAAGCGCTCGCCGGCCCTGTCGCGCTCGCCGTAGCCGAGCCAGCAGATCCGGGCGGGCAGGCCCTGGAAGTGGACGCGCTCACCGGCCAGTCTGATCCAGCGGGCCAGGGACTCGTTCTCCGGGAAGAGGTCCAGGATCGCCCGGTCCGTCTTGGCGATGTCGGCCGGGTCGCCGGACAGGGCCGCCCAGCGGAAGGGGCCCTTGCCCTCGCAGAACAGGGGGCGGATGTAGGCGGGGACGAAGCCGGGGAAGGCGAACGCCCTCTCGTATCCGGCGAGTCGGGCCTCGCCGCGGATGGAGTTGCCGTAGTCGAAGACCTCGGCTCCGGCGTCCATGAAGCCGACCATGGCCTCCACGTGGCGTGCCATGGACTCGCGGGCCCGGGTGGTGAAGCCGGCCGGGTCCTTGGCGGCGGCGTCGGCCATGTCCTCGAAGGCGGTGCCGACCGGCAGGTAGGCCAGCGGGTCGTGGGCCGAGGTCTGGTCGGTGACGATGTCGATCGGCGCGCCCATGGCGAGCAGTCGCGGCAGCAGTTCGGCGGCGTTGCCGAGGACGCCGATCGACAGCGGGCGGCGGGCGTCGCGGGCCTCGGTGGCGAGTTGGAGGGCGTGGTCGAGGGAGTCGGCCCGGACGTCGAGGTAGCGGTGCTCGATCCGGCGCTCGATGGCGCGCGGGTCGCAGTCGACGCAGATCGCGACGCCGTCGTTCATGGTGACGGCGAGCGGCTGGGCGCCGCCCATGCCGCCGAGCCCGGCGGTGAGGGTGATCGTGCCCGCGAGGGTGCCGCCGAACTTCTTCGCGGCGACGGCGGCGAAGGTCTCGTAGGTGCCCTGGAGGATGCCCTGGGTGCCGATGTAGATCCAGGAACCGGCGGTCATCTGGCCGTACATGGTGAGGCCGAGGGCCTCCAGGCGCCGGAACTCCTCCCAGTTCGCCCAGTCGCCGACCAGGTTGGAGTTGGCGATGAGGACGCGCGGGGCCCACTCGTGGGTCTGCATGACGCCGACGGGGCGGCCGGACTGGACGAGCATCGTCTCGTCCTGCTTGAGGCCCCTCAGCGTGCGCACCATGGCGTCGAAGGAGCGCCAGTCGCGGGCGGCCTTGCCGGTGCCGCCGTAGACGACGAGCTTGTCGGGGTGCTCGGCGACCTCCGGGTCGAGGTTGTTCTGGAGCATCCGCAGGGCGGCTTCCTGCTGCCATCCCAGGGCACTCAGTTCCGTACCGCGCGGTGCTCGGACGGGGCGGGGTCCTGACATGGTCTGCCTCCCAGCGGACGGTCACCACGGACTGTTGAGGTGGATATTCACATCCTGACTTCTTGAATAGAACTAGTCAATACCGGGGTGCGCCCGGCGAGGCCGCCCGCCGGATGTTTGGCTGGACGCATGGGCTCGTACGACGGCACGACGGGGGATGGCGTGGGCAGCGGAGCGGTTATCCCGGCACAGGACGCCGAGCGGGTGGCGCGGCGCGACGCGGCGGTGCGCGCCGCCGTGGAGCAGGGCCTGCTCGGCCCCGGCTCCCCCATCGTGGGCCTGCTGGACGTGGCGGGCATCAGGGAGTCGGCGGCGGCGCTGCGTGCCGCGTTCGACGCGGTGGCCGCGCCGGGCATGCCGGTGCTGCACGCCTTCGCCGTGAAGGCGACCCCCCTGGTACCGGTGCTGCGGCTGCTGCGCGACGAGGGCATCGGCGCGGAGGTGGCGAGCCCCGGCGAGCTGGCCCTCGCGCGGGCGGCGGGGCTGCGCCCGGAGCGGACGGTGCTGGACTCGCCGGCCAAGACGCCGGCCGAACTGCGCGAGGCGCTGGCCCTCGGCATCGCCGTCAACGCCGACAACCCGCAGGAGCTGGCCCGCATCGACGGCCTGATGGCGTCGGCCGCCACCCGCTCCCCGCTGGGGCTGCGGGTGAACCCCCAGCTCGGCGGCGGCTCCATCGGGGCGACCTCCACGGCGACGGCGACCTCGAAGTTCGGGGTGGCCCTGCGGGACGAGGGGGCGCGCGAGTGGATCGTGCGGGCCTGCCGGGACCGGCCGTGGCTGACCCGGCTGCACGCCCACACGGGCTCGCAGGGCATTCCGCTCTCCCTGATGGCGCAGGGCGTGGCGGAGGTGTACGCGCTCGCCGAGGAGATCAACCGGAGGCTGGGGCGGCGGCAGATCGACACGCTCGACATCGGCGGCGGGATGCCGGTGAACTTCTCCTCCGACGCCACGACGCCGGCCTTCGCGCAGTACGCCCGCCTGCTGAGCGAGGCGGTGCCCGGCCTGTTCGGCGGGGGCTACGGACTGGTGACGGAGTTCGGCCGGTCCCTGCTGGCCAAGCACGGCACGATCGTGGCCCGGGTCGAGTACGCCAAGAGCGCCGGAGGGCGGCCGGTGGCGGTGACGCACGCGGGCGTGCAGGTCGCCACCCGGACGGTGTACGCGCCGGGGAGCTGGCCGCTGCGGATCGCCGCCCACGACGCCAAGGGGCACCGCAAGGAGGGGCCGGCCGTGGTGCAGGACGTGGCGGGCCCCGCCTGCTTCTCGGGCGACCTGCTGGCCGAGGGGTGCGCCCTGCCGCTGCTGGAGGAGGGGGACCATGTGGCGGCGCTGGACACGGGCGCGTACTACTTCGCACACCACTACGCCTACAACTCCCTTGCCCGGCCGGGGGTGTACGGCTTCGGCCGGGACGAGACCGGGGGCGTCGCCTTCGCGACCGTGCGCGAGCGGCAGTCCGTCGAGGAGATCGTGGCCGAGTCCGGCGGCGCGCACGCGGACTCGCTCACCGACCCGGCCGCACCCGGGCAGCACTGAACCGCACCCCGGGCACCCGCGGTCAGGGGTGATCAACTGCGCCGCGGACGTGGTCAGTTGACCCACCCTAGCCACTTCACGCATGTTCCACCGGAAAATGCCCGAACGCTCACTCGCGGCACACACGTTGCGTAGCTTGGCGGTCACTCAGCCGGACCCCAGGCGGGAGGGGAGCGTACGGTGCCCGGAATCGACGAGTGCTTGCTGGAGACGATGCGGTTGCCCGGTGCGCGCGGCGCCGCGTTGGTCGACTGGACGAGCGGACTGGCGCTGGGCACCGTGGGCGAACCCCCGGGAGGCGACCACGAGACGGCGGCCGCGGAGGCCGCGGAGCTGGCCCGGCTGGCCGCCGAGCAGCGGGCCTTCGGACCCGAGGACGGGGCTGAGCCCGCCGATCCGCCGGTCGAGGACGTGATCCTCAGCAACCGCGACAGCTACCACGTGCTGCGGTTCGTGCCGACGTCCTTCGACAGCAGCGTGTTCCTGTACCTGTGGCTGGCGCGCTCGGACGGCAATCTCGCGCTCGCCCGCATCCGGCTGGGCGAGATGGCCGAACGGCTGGTGCTGGGATGACGGTCGTGGCGAGCACCCCGCCGCCGCGGCTGCCGGTGCGCGACCGGGCGGCGAGCCCGACCCGGGCGCCGGGCGTCTCACCGATGCTCACCCGGCTCGCCGAGGAACGGGCCACCGGTGTCCTGGAGCGCGAGCACGGCACGCTCCATCTGGCCGAGGGGCGGGTGGTGCACGCCGAGAGCCCGCTCGCGACCAGCCTCGCCACCCTGCTGACCCGCCACGGCGGCCTGGACGGCGCCGCCTGGCGGGAGGCGGAGGACCGGGCCGACGAGGGCCGGCTCCTGCGGCACGGCGTGACGCCGGGCGTGCTGGAACTGGCCCAGGCCAGCGCCCTGTACGACGCCGCCTACTTCGCGCTGGCGCCCAGCAGCACCCCCGGCCGCTTCCGGTACGGCGGCGCGCACTGGCTGGCCGGGGTGCATCCCGTACCGGTCGGCGCGCTGGAGCAGGAGACGCTGCGCCGGCGGGCGCTGCTGCCGCGGATATGGCCCGACCCGGCGACGGACGGCGCGCCGCTGGTGCGGGCCGACCCGGTCGCCGCGCCCGCGGTCCCCTCCCGGCAGGCCGCCGTGCTGGCACGGGTCGACGGCGTCCGCAGGGCCGTCGACATCGCGCGGGAGCTGGGCAGGCCCGCCTTCCACACGCTGGTGCACCTGCGGCGGCTGGCGGCGGCCGGGCTGGTCTCGCCGCGGCCGGCGCCCGCCCGGGACCGTCCGCCGGACACCGGCACCGATCCCTATGTCGCGCTGCTCAAGAGGGTCAGGGATGCGCTGGAGGCCCTTTGACCGCAAACCCTTCGAAGAAGAGGACCGCGAGCCGGCCGGGTTGCCGCGCCCGCCGCAGCGGTCCCGCGCCGAGAGGAGAAACCTGATGGCGGCAGAGGCCCCGATACTCGACGAGTTCCGCCGGCTCAGAGCCCGTGTGCCGCAGCTGACCGGGGCGCTGGCGGCCGGCGTGGACGGACTCGTCCTCGCGCACGACACCCCCGGTGTCGAACCCGACGGCCTCGCCGCCCTGACCGCCGCCGCGCTCGGCGTGGCGGTCCGGCTGACGGACGAGACCGCCCGCGGCGACTTCCGTGAACTGCTCATGCGGGGCACCTACGGCTATGTGGCGACCTATGCCGCGGGCCGTACGGCGGTGCTGACGCTGCTCGCCCAGGACGGCGTGAACGTCGGCCGGCTGCATCTGGAGGGCCGCCGCGCCGGCGCCCGGATCGGGGAGCTGGTCGACGCCGGGGCGGTACCCCTGCGGCGCACCCCCGCCCGCAGCTCCGCCAAGGAGCCCCGCACCCCCGCGCCCACCCGCAACAGAACCGCGCGCCCGGCCCGTACCGCGGCCAACACGCGCACCACCACAGAGAGTTGAGAGGAACCCAACCATGGCCAACACCGAGACCACGCTCAAGGAATGCCTCGCCTCCATCGAGGGCGCGACGGGAGTGGCCCTCGTCGACTACACGAGCGGCATGGCGCTGGGCACGCTCGGCGGCAGCAAGACCTTCGACCTCAACGTCGCCGCCGCGGGCAACACCGACGTGGTGCGCGCCAAGATGCGCACGATGGAGCACCTCGGCCTCAAGAGCGGCATCGAGGACATCCTGATCACGCTGACCGACCAGTACCACCTGATCCGGCTGCTGACCGGGCGCGGCGGGAACGGCCTCTTCCTGTACCTGGCGCTGGACGCCAAGCGCGCCAACCTGGCGATGGCCAGGCACCAGCTGAAGAGGATCGAGGAGGATCTGGAGGTCTGATCCGCCGCGCGGCGATCCGGCCTACACCGGCGCGGCGGTGCGGCGGCGGGCCCCTCCGGGGGCCGCGTCGCCCGCGGCGACACCCGTGCTGCGGTAGCCCCGTACGGCCTTGCCCGCGGGGCCGCCGCCGCGGCCGTCCAGCCAGTCGACGCGCACCCACAGCAGGGCGCCCCCGGCCCGCTCGCGCCGGCCCAGCCAGGCCGCCTTGAGCCACAGGCCGAGCCCGCACCCGGCGAGCACCAGGCCACCGGCGGCGGGTACGGCGAACGCGCTGCCGAACGCGGCGAGGAAGGCGAGGAGCAGCCACCAGCGGTGGCCCCGGCGCCAGCCGCGCACGGACACCGCCCGGTCCTGGAGCACGTCGTGCCGACCGGCACGGGAGGCCGAGCCGGTCAGGGCGGTGTAGCGCCCGCGGCGCACGCCCGCCACGACGGCCGCCGCGACGAGGAACGCCGCCGCCCCGGCCAGTACGCCGATCCGGCGCCCCGTCAGCCCCGCCGGCAGCAGGCCGGCGCCCGCCGCGCCCGCCCCGAGCCACATGAGCGGGGCGGCCCCGGCCCGGACGACGACGGCCACCCGGGCCAGTCCGTGTCCGCCGTGTCCTGCGTGTCCTTCTGGTCGTCCTGTGCGTGCCACGCCCGGCCTCCCGTCCGACGACTCCCCTTGCGCTGTCCGTGCTGTACGCGCTGCTGTGCTCCGTGCTGCACGCGCTGCTGTGCGGGGAGGTTAGCCAGCCAATGTGAGACGCGCCTTAAGAGCGCCCTCCCGCGGCACCCGGCCCGCGGCGCCGCTCTCCCGGGCGGCCGCTCACTCGGTGAACAGCCCCCGCGCCGCCGCCCGCGCGTCGAATTCCTCCAGGCGTGCCTGGGCGTCGGGAAGGTCGTCGCACATCGCCTCCAGCAGGACCCGCCCGAGCAGCATCGGCGCGCAGGCGGTGTCGAAGGCGAGGCCCGTGCCGACGGCCGCGGGCAGCAGCAGGTCGGAGACCTTGGCGACGGGCGCGAACGCGGAGTCGGCGACGGTCACGACGGTCAGCCCGGCCGCCTTGGCGAAGCCGAGGGTGTCCACGACCTCGCGCGGGTGGCGGGGCAGCGCGAAGCAGAGCAGGGCGGTGGCGCCCGCCCGGACGGCGGCGTCGATCCGGTCCTGGATCATCGTGCCGCCCTCGTGCAGCAGCCGTACGTCGGGGTGGACCTTGGCGGCGAAGTACGCGAAGCCGTACGCCTGGGAGGCGGCGGCGCGCAGGCCGAGGACGGGCAGCGGGCGCGAGGCCGCGAGCAGGCGCCCCGCGCGCTGCACGGGCCGGGGGTCGGCCAGCACCTCGGCGAGATGGCGCAGGTTCTCGATCTCGGCCTCGACGGCCTCCTGGTACTCGTTGTACGAGGCCGTGTCGGCCGCGGGTTCCGCGGGCGCGACCTCGCGCAGGTGCCTGCGCAGCGCCGGGTAGCCGTCGAAGCCGAGGGCGACGGCGAAGCGGGTCACGGAGGGCTGGCTGACCCCGGCGAGTTCGGCCAGCTCCACGCTGGACAGGAACGGCACGTCGGCGGCCCGGCGCACCATGCTGTGCGCGATGCGGCGCTGGGTCGGGGTGAGCCGGTGCCCCTCGAAGAGCGCCTGCAGCCGGGCGGCCGGGCTGTCCGTGCCGCTCGTGTTCCTGTCCGCGCTCATGCCGCGCTTCCCCTCCAGATCTCCGTGAACCGGTCCAGCAGTGCCGCCGCCGCCGTCACGTCGTCGGTGAGCGGGCGGTCGGCCGGGTCGCCGTCGAGCACCGACTCGGCCACGTCCAGCGCGCGGCCCACCGGAAGCCCGGGGTCGGGCCGCAGCCCGCGCTGGCGCAACGCCCGTACGGCGGCCACGAGTTCGCAGCCGACGACGAGACGGTACGCGCCGCACGCGCGCAGGGTCTGCCGGGCGGCGAGCGAGGCGAAGCTGGCCTGCTCCTCCACGCCCCGGGAGAGTACAGCGTGGCCGAGCGAGGCGGGGGCGGAGAACGCGCGCAGATCACCGAGGGCGGCGCCGGCGGCGTACTCCAGGATCATCACACCGGACGAGGCGGGCTCGTGGTCGGCGAGGAAGGGCTTCAGCCGGGTGTAGGCGGGCTCGTTCAGGGTCGAGAGCCGGGAGGTGGACAGCCGGGCCACCTGGGTCAGCGCCAGCCGGAAGTGGTCCAGGGCGAGGGCGAGTTGGGCCTGGTAGAAGCCGCCGTGGTGGTAGGCGGCCATGTCCTCGGGGGAGATGAGGGGGTTCTCGGCGGCGGCGTTGATCTCCACCGCGAGGACCGCCTCCAGGGCGTCGGCCGCGTCGTGCGCGGGACCGTGGATCTGGGGCAGGCAGCGGAAGCCGTACGGGTCCTGGATGCGCCCGAGCGGCGGGGTGGGCCGGTCCTCGGCGCCGATCAACGCCCGCATCCTGCGCGCGACTTCGATGCTCCCGCGGTGCGGCCGGGCGGTGTGCACGGGGGCCGCGTAGGGCTCGTGGGAACCGTCGACGGCGAGCAGGGACAGCGCGGCGACCACCTGGGTGGCGGCCACGAGTCCGCGCAGTTCGGCGAGGGCGAGGGCGGCCTGGCCGAGGGTGAGGGCGTTGCTGCTGATGAACGCGAGGGCGTCGTTGTTGTCGAGGGCCTGCGGTTCGGGGGCGCCGGTGCCGCGCCAGGGGTGCTCGCCGGCCAGCGCGAGGCCGGCCTGCGCCAGGGCCGCGATGTCGCCGGTGCCGACCGAGCCGAACTCGTTCACGACCGGGTGGGCCCCGCCCTCCAGGGCCTCGCAGAGCGCGGTGACGACGCTCGGGCGCAGGCCGGCGCCGCCGGCCAGCAGCTGGTTGGCGCGTACGGCGAGCATGGCGCGCACCTGGCGGGCGGGCAGTTCCGCGCCGACGGCGCCGGCGTGGCTGCGCAGCAGGCGCAGGCCGTGCTCGGCGGCGGCCTCGGTGGGCACGTCCTCGTTCCGGTTGGCGCCGACGCCGGTCGAGCGGCCGTAGACGCGGCCGGTCGCGGCGATCAGCCGGGCGGCGTCCCAGGACTCCTCGGCGCGCTTCATCGCCTGGCTCGCGGCGACCGGCCGCGCGGTCCCGTCGGCGAGCCGCACGACGTCGTCGACGCCGAGTCCGATCCCGTCGAGGACGACGAGGCCGGTATGCGAGGACGGCACAGCCTCCGGCATGTCCACGATCCGAGACGACATCAAGCCCAAACTCCCCTCAACCCGGACACCGGGTCTTGCCCGCCGGTCTTCCGTTACTTCGGATTTACACCAACCCGTTGACAACCTATTCAGCTACCAAGAACTCTGCATGAGGTTATACAGCCGGGCAAGGGACATCTCATGATCCAGTTCGACGCGGTCCACAAGCGCTTCGCCAACGGCACGACAGCAGTCCACGACCTCTCCCTGCGGGTTCCGGAGGGAGGCGTCACCGTCCTGGTCGGATCCTCCGGTTGCGGCAAGACGACCACCCTGCGGATGATCAACCGGATGGTGGAGCCGACCTCCGGCACCATCCGGGTCGGCGGCAAGGACGTCACCGAACAGGACGCGGCCGAGCTGCGCCGCTCCATCGGGTACGTCATCCAGCAGGCGGGCCTGTTCCCGCACCGCACGGTCCTCGACAACGTCGCCACCGTGCCCCTGCTGCTCGGCTGGAGCCGCCGCCGGGCGCGCTCGCGGGCGGCCGAGCTGCTGGAGACCGTCGGACTCGCCCCCGACGCCGCGCGGCGGTACCCGCACCAGCTCTCGGGCGGCCAGCAGCAGCGTGTCGGTGTGGCCCGCGCGCTCGCCGCCGACCCGCCCGTCCTGCTGATGGACGAGCCCTTCGGCGCGGTCGACCCGGTGGTCCGCACCCAGCTCCAGGACGAACTGCTCAGGCTTCAGAAGGAGTTGAGCAAGACCATCGTCTTCGTCACCCACGACGTCGACGAGGCGGTGCGGCTCGGCGACCAGATAGCGATCTTCCGCACCGGCGGCCACCTGGTGCAGTGCGCCCCGCCCGCCGAACTGCTCGCCCGCCCCGCCGACGACTTCGTGGCCGGCTTCCTCGGCGCCGAACGCGGCCTGAAGCTGCTGTCGCTGCGCACCCTGGCGGACGTTCCGCAGGCTCCGGCCCCGCAGGGCGGCACCTGGACCCTCGTCCTCGACGAGGCCGGCCGCCCTCTGCACTGGGCCACGCGCGACACCGAGGTCCCGCTGCGGCCCCTGCGGGACGGCGACTCCCTGCTGGCCGCCCTCGACGAGTCGGTCGCCTCCCCCACCGGACTGACCGCCAGGGTCGACGCCGACGGCGTCCTCACCGGCGTCACCTCCCGCGACGACATCCTCCGGCACGCCGGACGGGCCCACACCGAGGCGCGGGTGAGCGCGTGAACATCGACTGGTCCTGGATCGGCGACCACACCGACGACCTCACCACCCTGACGCTCTCCCACCTCCAGGCGGCGCTCACCGCGGTCCTCCTCGGCGTGCTGATCTCCCTGCCGCTCGCGGTGCTCGCCCACCGGATACGCCCCCTGCGCGGCTTCCTGCTCGGGCTGTCCAACGTGCTCTTCACGATCCCCTCGATCGCGATCTTCGTCCTGCTGCTCCCGGTGTCGGGCCTGACCCGCACCACCACCGTCATCGGCCTGACCGTCTACACCCTGGTCGTCCTGCTGCGGAACACCGTGGAGGGACTGGACTCGGTCCCGGTCAAGGTGAAGGAGGCGGCGAAGGCGATGGGCACGCGCCCGCTGCGCACGCTCCTGACCGTCGAGCTCCCGCTCGCCCTGCCCGTGATCATGGCCGGGGTCCGCATCGCGACGGTCATGTCGATCTCCCTGGTCTCCGTCGCGACCTACATCGGCGACGGCGGACTCGGCCAGCTCTTCACCGACGGATTCCAGCGCAACTTCCCCACGCCGGTGATCGTCGGCGTGGTCCTGACCCTGCTGCTGGCGGTGGCCGCCGACGCCCTGCTGGTCGCCCTTCAGTACGTCCTGACCCCCTGGCGGAGGCGGCGAGCCTGACATGTACGAACTCCTCGAGAACCTCGGCGCGTGGCTGGCCGGCGGCGAGCAGTGGTCCGGCTCCGACGGCATCGCCACCCGCCTCGCCGAGCACCTCCAGTACTCCCTGCTCGCCACGCTCATCGCGGCCGCCATCGGCCTCCCCCTCGGCCTGCTGATCGGCCACACCGGCAAGGGCGCCTTCGTCGCGATCAACCTCGCCTCCTTCGGGCGCGCCCTGCCGACCGTCGGCCTGGTCGTGCTGGTCTTCCTGGCAGGCGGGCTGTCGATGCTGCCGGTCTACGTCGCCCTGGTCGCCCTCGCCGTCCCGGCGATCGTCACCAACACCTACGCCGGGATGACGGCCGTCGACCCGGACGTGAAGGACGCGGCGCGCGGCCAGGGGATGCGCGGTCACCAGGTCCTCCGCCAGGTGGAACTGCCCCTCGCCCTCCCGCTGATCATGACGGGCCTGCGCCTGGCGCTGATCCAGGTGGTGGCCACGGCCACCATCGCCGCCTACGTCTCCTTCGGGGGCCTCGGCCGCTACGTCTTCGACGGCCTCGCCCAGCGCGACCTCGTGCAGGTCCTCGGCGGCGCGGTGCTGGTCGCCGTCGTCGCCGTGGCCCTGGACCTCGTCCTCTCCGGCCTCCAGCGCCTCCTCTTCCGCCACCGCACCGCCTAGGGACCCTGCGATGAACCTCCCGACGAACCGACGCGCGCTCCTCGGCGGCCTCCTCGCGGCCGCCTCCGTCCCCGCCCTCGCCGCCTGCTCCGGCGGCATCACCTCCCTGGAGGGCCAGGGCACGGCCTCCGGCGGAGGCGGCTCCAGCGAGGGCGGCCTGACCATCGGCACCGCCAACTTCACCGAGAACCAGGTGCTCGGCTACCTGTACGCCGCCGTGCTGAAGGCGGCAGGCGTCGAGGTCACCGTCCGCCCCAACCTCGGCACCCGCGAGATCCTGATCCCGGCCCTCAAGGGCGGCGACATCGACCTGCTCCCGGAGTACCAGGGCGCCCTGCTGCACTACGTCGCGCCCAAGGCGAAGGCCACCGAGGAGGGCGAGATGCAGAACGCCCTCGCCATGGCCCTGCCCGCCGGCCTCCAGGTGCTGCCGTACGGCAAGGCCGAGGACTCCGACGCCTTCGTCGTCACCCGCGAGACGGCCCGCAAGTACGGTCTCGTCTCCCTCGCGGACCTGCGCAGGCAGAACGGCCGACTGGTCATCGGCGCGGCCCCCGAGGTGAAGAAGCGCGAGGTCGGGGCCGTGGGCCTGAAGAGCGTCTACGGCGTGGAGTTCAAGGAGTTCAAGTCCCTGGACTCCTCCGGTCCGCTGGTCAAGGGCGCCCTGAAGAAGGGCGACGTGGACGTGGCGAACCTCTTCACCACGGACACCGACATCCAGGCCAACGACTGGGTGGTGCTGACCGATCCGAAGAACCTCATCCCCGGCCAGCACGTCGTCCCGCTGATCGCCGACCGCAAGGCCGACTCGACCGTGCGCAAGGCCCTCGCCCGGCTCGGCAACGCCCTGACCACGGCCCAGCTCACCGAGCTGAACCGGCAGGTGGACAAGGACAAGAAGGACCCCGAGGACGTGGCGAACGCCTACGCCGAGCGCAGGGGCCTGCTGAAGTGACCCGCCCCTGCCGTGTCCCCCCGGGCGGACACGGGGGTTAGCCCCAGTGCGGCCGGACACGGCCCTGCCTACCGTGGGCGTATGACGGCAACGGACGCGCGGGACACCGAGCTCAAGAAGGAACTCGCCGCTTCCCTGCAGGCCCGCAGGGAGCTCGGCGAGGAGTACGAGAGCGCGCTGGTCGACTCGTTCCTGGAGAAGGTCGACCAGCGGATCGACGGCGCCGTCGAGCGCCGGCTGCGGCGGCAGTTCGCCGAGCAGGAGATGACGGCGGCCCGCGGCGCGCGCTCGCCGAAGCCGACGGACTCCTTCGGGGAGCGCTTCGGCTTCGGCATCGTCTCGCTGGTGCTGGCGGTCCCGCTGTCCGCGATAGGCGTCGGCGCGGCGCATCTGCCCGGCCTGATCGTCAGCTGGTTCGGCATCGTCGGGGTCAACGTCGTACAGGCCGCCCGCACCAACCCCGGCCTGTTCCGCGGACCGCGCCGGGGACGCGCCCGCGACGACGACACATGGCGGGACTGAGGCCCGGGGCCGTGACCCCGGCGGGGCGCCCGGAAAAGTCGTGCGCGGGGACCGCCGCACCCCCGTTGCCGGGGGGCGGGACGACGGCGGTCCCCGCGAGGGACGCGGGCCGGGTCAGGGCCGGGCTTGCGCGTCCATGGCGTCTGTGGAGGTCCGGGAGCCGCTCCGGAGGTCCGTGACGCCGTTCGGCGCCGGCTGGGGCGGGGAGCCGCTCCCGCCCCTTGCCGACACCTCCAATGTGCCGGACTCGTGTTAAGCGGGTGCTGCGCGGACGTGACACGTGCGTTCCACTTCCGCAAAGACCTCTGGCCACCGCTTTTCCCGCGGCACCGCCCGTTCACCGCGGGTTCGCCGCTACTTCCCGCCCTTGGCCAGGAAAGCCAGCAGATCCTGACGGCTGATCACCCCGGTGGGCTTGCCCTCGACGAGCACGATCGCCGCGTCCGCCGCGCCCAGCACCGTCATCAGGTCCGCGACCGGCTCACCGGAGCCGACCTGCGGCAGCGGAGCCGACATGTGCGTCTCCAGCGGGTCGTCGAGCGAGGCCCGCTTGGTGAACAGGGCGTCCAGCAGCTCCCGTTCGACGACCGAGCCGACGACCTCCGCCGCCATGACGTCGGGGTGGCCGGCGCCCGGCTTGACGATCGGCATCTGCGAGACGCCGTACTCGCGCAGCACCTCGATGGCCTCGCCGACCGTCTCGTCCGGGTGCATGTGGACGAGCGAGGGGATGGCGCCGTGTTCCTTGTCGCTCAGCACGTCACCGACCCGCGCGCTGGGGCCCTCGTCCTCCAGAAAGCCGTAATCGGCCATCCACTCGTCGTTGAAGATCTTGCTGAGGTAGCCGCGTCCGCTGTCCGGCAGCAGGACCACCACGACGTCGTCCTCACCGAGCCGTCCGGCGACCTCCAGCGCCGCCACGACCGCCATGCCGCAGGAGCCGCCGACGAGCAGGCCCTCCTCGCGGGCGAGGCGGCGGGTCATCTGGAAGGAGTCCTTGTCGGAGACCGCGACGATCTCGTCGGCGACGGTCCGGTCGTAGGCGGTCGGCCAGAAGTCCTCACCGACGCCCTCGACGAGGTACGGCCGCCCGGAGCCGCCCGAGTACACCGAGCCCTCCGGGTCGGCGCCGACCACCTTCACCCGGCCGTCGCTGACGTCCTTCAGATAGCGGCCGGTGCCGGAGATGGTGCCGCCCGTGCCCACGCCCGCCACGAAGTGCGTGATCCTGCCCTCGGTCTGCTCCCACAGCTCGGGGCCCGTGGAGTGGTAGTGCGACAGGGGGTTGTTCGGGTTGGAGTACTGGTCGGGCTTCCACGCGCCCGGCGTCTCGCGCACCAGCCGGTCGGAGACGTTGTAGTAGGAGTCCGGGTGCCCGGGGTCCACGGCGGTGGGGCAGACGACCACCTCGGCCCCGTACGCGCGCAGCACGTTGATCTTGTCCGTGGAGACCTTGTCGGGGCACACGAAGATGCACCTGTACCCCTTCTGCTGCGCCACGATGGCGAGCCCGACACCGGTGTTGCCGCTGGTGGGCTCGACGATGGTGCCCCCGGGCAGCAGCGCTCCGCTCTGCTCGGCCGCCTCGATCATGCGCAGCGCGATGCGGTCCTTCACGGAACCGCCCGGGTTGAAGTACTCGACCTTGGCCAGGACGGTCGCCCGGATGCCCTTGGTCACGTTGTTGAGCCTCACCAGCGGGGTGTTGCCGACGAGGTCGATCATCGAGTCGTGGAATTGCACCGTTGTCTCCGGATGCCGCAAAAGGTCTGGTCGTGGTGGTGACGCCAGCCTAGAGCCTGTGCCGGGCACGAGTCCGTGACGGTCGTTCACTCCTCGTTGGGATTGGGCCACGGTCCGTGCGGGGCAAGCAGTTGATGGACGGCTACGAGGAGGTGGCGGCTACGCATGACGAGCATGTCGAGGGCGAGAGTGGCCCGGCGGATCGCGGCGGGCGCCGCGTACGGCGGAGGCGGCATCGGACTGGCCGGCGCGGCGGCGGTGGGCGTGTTCCTGGCCGAGGTGCGGCTCGCCAGGCGCGCCGTGGGCGGCGGCAGCGATCCGCACGTCCCGAACGCCGACGGCCGGTACGGACATCTGTACGACACCCCGGGCGAGCCACCGCTGCGGCTCACACTGCTGGGTGACTCCACGGCGGCGGGCCAGGGCGTGCACCGGGCCGGGCAGACACCGGGCGCGCTGCTGGCCTCGGGGCTGGCGGCGGTGGCGGAGCGCCCGGTGATGCTGCGCAACGTGGCACTGCCGGGGGCCCGCTCCGACGACCTGGACCGCCAGGTGGCCCTGGTGCTGGCGGACCAGTCGCTGGCACCGGACATCTGTGTGATCATGGTCGGCGCCAACGACGTCACCCACCGGATGCCCCCGACCCGCTCGGTGCGCCATCTCTCCTCGGCGGTACGGCGGCTGCGCACGGCCGGCGCGGAGGTGGTGGTCGGCACCTGTCCCGACCTGGGGACGATCGAACCGGTGCAGCAGCCGCTGCGCTGGCTGGCCCGGCGGACCTCGCGCCAGCTGGCGGCCGCGCAGACGATCGGGGCGGTGGAGCAGGGCGGCCGCACGGTGTCGCTGGGCGACCTGCTGGGCCCGGAGTTCGAGGCGAACCCGCGGGAGCTGTTCGGCCCCGACAACTACCACCCCTCGGCGGAGGGGTACGCCACGGCGGCGATGGCGGTCCTGCCGACGGTCTGCGCCGCGCTCGGCCTGTGGCCGGCGGAGGAGGAGCGTCCCGACGCCTCCCGGCGCGAGGGCTTCCTCCCGGTGGCCCGTGCGGCGGCCGAGGCCGCCTCGGAGGCGGGCACCGAGGTCACCGCGGCCATGCCGACCGGCCCCAAGGGCCCCTGGGCCCTCCTCAAGCGGCGCCGCAGGCGCCGGGTCCCCGAACCCACCCACGCCCCGGTCACCCCGTGACCCGGCGGGGCCGACCCGCCCGCCCTCCCCCGGGCACCTCCCGGGCGCCGGACGCCATCCAGCCCGTCCGGCGCCTGAGGACAGGGCCCCTTCAGGGCCGAAGCGGGGGCCGGGGGCGCCAGCCCCGCCACACCACCCACCACCCACCACCCACCACCCACGGCCCACGGCCCACGGCGCCGAACCCCCTGCCCCCAGCCCCGGCGCCGCCCCCGCCCCGGCCCCCGGCCCCCAGTCCCCGCCCCCGGCCCCGGCCCCGGCCCCGGCCCCGGCCCCGGCACAGAACGCCAACCGCCGGAGGCGCAAAGCAAGCGCTTAGAAAATTGCGGCCAGTGTCACACCGCCCTCCCCGTGACCTCGCCCTTACGGCCGGGTAACTTCCCCCACAGCCCTGCCCTCCCCGTACGCCACTGGAGCCGTGATGCCCGAAGCCGTGATCGTCTCGACCGCCCGCTCCCCCATCGGCCGCGCCTTCAAGGGCTCCCTGACCGCCCTGCGCCCCGACGACATCACCGCCACGATCATCCAGGCCGCCCTCGCCAAGGTCCCCGAGCTGGACCCGCGCGACATCGACGACCTGATGCTCGGCTGCGGCCTGCCCGGCGGCGAGCAGGGCAACAACCTCGGCCGGATCGTGGCCGTGCAGATGGGCATGGACCACCTCCCGGGCTGCACCGTCACCCGCTACTGCTCCTCCTCGCTCCAGACCTCCCGCATGGCCCTGCACGCCATCAGGGCCGGCGAGGGCGACGTCTTCGTCTCGGCGGGCGTGGAGATGGTCTCCCGCTTCACCAAGGGCAACTCCGACAGCCTCCCGGACACGCACAACCCGCTCTTCGCCGAGGCCGAGGCCCGCACCGCCGAGGTCGCCCAGCAGGAGGGCACGACCTGGCACGACCCGCGCGAGGACGGCCTCGTACCGGACGCCTACATCGCCATGGGCCAGACCGCCGAGAACCTGGCCCGCTCCAAGGGCGTCACCCGCCAGGAGATGGACGAGTTCGGCGTGCGCTCCCAGAACCTCGCCGAGGAGGCCATCAAGAACGGCTTCTGGGAGCGGGAGATCACCCCCGTGACGCTCCCGGACGGCACGGTCGTAGCGAAGGACGACGGCCCCCGTGCCGGTGTCACCCTGGAGGGCGTCCAGGGCCTGAAGCCCGTCTTCCGCCCCGACGGCCTCGTGACCGCCGGCAACTGCTGCCCGCTGAACGACGGCGCCGCCGCGGTCGTGATCATGTCCGACACCAAGGCCCGCGAGCTCGGCCTCACCCCGCTCGCCCGCATCGTCTCCACCGGCGTCTCGGGCCTGTCCCCCGAGATCATGGGCCTCGGCCCGGTCGAGGCGTCGCGGCAGGCCCTGCGCCGCGCCGGTCTGACCGTCGGCGACATCGACCTGGTCGAGATCAACGAGGCGTTCGCCGCCCAGGTGATCCCCTCCTACCGCGAACTCGGCATCGACCTCGACAAGGTGAACGTCAACGGCGGCGCCATCGCCGTCGGCCACCCCTTCGGCATGACGGGCGCCCGCATCACCGGCACGCTGATCAACTCCCTCCAGTGGCACGACAAGCAGTTCGGTCTGGAGACGATGTGCGTCGGCGGCGGCCAGGGCATGGCGATGGTCGTCGAGCGCCTCAGCTGACCGCAAGGATCAAGCCATTCCGTAGTCGCCCCACGACCCTGTGTGAGGCAACGGCCCAGAACCTGGGAACCCCCAAGGTTCTGGGCCGTTTTGTGATCCAATCTCCCCCAGGATGTGACCTATCTCCCTCCGTTGAGGGATCCACGCAGGTCAGCGCGGCTTCACCGGCAAACCCCGGACCCAAAACCCTGTCCGTTTCGTGACGTTACGCACTGACAGCTCGATAGTCCGCCCTTCAAGCTGATGTAGGAAGTCGGGGGTCGACTTTGAACCGGGAGTACGTCAGTGAGCGCCATGCCGATCGCCCTGCTGCTCACCACGGCCGCCACCGCCGCCGTGGGCGTCGCCGTCCTGCGCACCCTCATGGTGCTGCGCCGACAGGTCGCGGCCCTGCACACCGAGCTGGCGCAGAGCAATGCCGACGCGGCCCGCGGCCTCGTTCCGCAGGCCCGCGCCTCCGCCGACGCGGACGAGATACGCGCCGCCGTGGCCGAGGCGCTCGCCGAGGAGCGCGAGCGCGAGCTGGCCGAGGCGCGCGCCTTCTGGGCCGCCCAGGAGGCGCGTGACGCCTCCGACGCGCCGACGCTGCTCGGCCTGTCCGACAGCGAGCTCTTCCTGCCCCGGCAGGCCGACTTCGCGGGGATGGAGCATCTGGAGCCGGTGGCCGAGCCCGCCGAGGCCGACGAGTTCTCCTCGAAGGACTTCGTCCAGGGCGGCACCCCGAGCGAGTCGCCCGAGCTGGCGGCGGCCCGCCGCAGGCACCCCTCCCACCCGGACTTCGTGCCGGTGTCCTCACCGGTCGTCAACGACCACGAGCGCACCGTGGCCACCCTGGAGGACCTGGCGGCCTCGGCCGTCGCGCTCACCGACGTGCGCCCCGGCCCGCTGGGCACCCTGGACGTCTACGTCTTCGCCGACGGCACCACGCTGTGCATGACCCCCGGCCACCGCGAGACGGCGGAGCGGCTGGCGGCGGCCCTGCGCGCGGGCGAGACGCCGGTGCTGCTGGGCGGTTCGGGAGTGTCGGGCGCGTACACGCTGACCTTCGCCTGCGGCGGGGAGAACGTCTACATCCTGGCCGACCGGGTCATCGCGTCCCTCTGACGGGCCCGGGTGCCCCGGGAGGCGTCCCCGGTCCCGGGGCACCCGGGTCAGACACCCGCGCGCTTCTGCGCCTCCCGCACCAGCCGGACCGCGTCCTCGACCTCACCGTCCTCGGTCAGCACGAGCGCCAAGTCGTGCACGGCGACGGTGATCTGGTCGGCCGCGGCGAACATCCCGGCGTCGGGCATCTCGCGGGGCTCCGCGTCCGGGGCCTCCAGCCGCTGCGCCCACCGGGTCAACTCCCGCGCCAGGGCGAGCGCTTCGGGGGCACCTCCCCGCTGGAGGCGGCTCTGGGGCGCGGCCCGCAGCCGGTCGGCGAAGTGATCAACGGCACGGGTCAGGGGCGTCGTATCAACCACGCCCCCAACCTACGCGTCGCACCGCGACTGTTGCCAACGGGCGAACGCTCAGGCACGGTGACCTGAAGGACCGGCCTACATCCCCTGCGTCCGGAGGCGCCGATGTCCCAAGTCTTCTCCGAGGAGACCCATCGCAATCTGCTCGCCCGCATCCCTCACTGCACCGGTCGTGAGATCTCCGACTGGCTGCGCGCCGTCGACGACGGCCCCGCTCTCTTCAACTTCGAGGAGAAGGTCAGCTGGCTCCGCCACGAGCACAACCTGGCGTACGGCCACGCGAAGGCGATCATCCATGAGTACGACTTGAGGAGGGCCGCGCGCAAACTGCTCTAGGCGCGCACCGGACATGGCGAAGGGCCCCGGACCGAGAAGTCCGGGGCCCTTCGCCGCGACCCGCCCGCCGGGGCGGGTCGCTCAGCTGCGCGGTGATCAGTCGCTGCTGTTGAGGATCGCGATGATCCGCAGGAACTCCATGTAGATCCAGACCAGCGTCAGCGTGAGACCGAAGGCGGCGAGCCATGCCTCCTCGCGCGGGGCGCCGTAGGCGATGCCGTCCTCGACCTGCTTGAAGTCCAGGGCGAGGAAGCAGGCGCCGAGCAGGATGCCGATGACGCCGAACAGGATGCCGAGCGGGCCGCTGCGGAAGCCGAGGCCGTCACCGCCGCCGAAGACCGCGAACAGCAGGTTGATCGCCATCAGCGCGATGAAGCCGAGCGCGGCCGCCATCACGAAGCCGACGAAGCGGCGGTTCACGCGGATCCAGCCGGCCTTGTAGGAGACCAGTACCGCGAGGAAGACCGCGATGGTGCCGAGCACCGCCTGCATGGCGGCACCGCTGGCGATGCGGTTGTCGACGACGCTGGAGACCACGCCGAGGAACACGCCCTCGAACGCGGCGTACGCCAGGATCAGCGCGGGCGCCGCCTTGCGCTTGAAGGACTGCACCAGCGCCAGGACCATGCCGATCAGTCCGGCGCCGATCGCGATGCCGTAGGACCGGCCGATGTTCGCGTCGTCCACGGGCAGCGTCGCCCAGGCGAGCGCGGCCGTGACGATCAGGACACCGAGCGTGGTGCCGGTGCGCAGGAGGACGTCGTCCAACGTCATGCGGCCGGCGGCGGGCGGGGCCTGCGGCGGTGCGCCGTGCTGCAGGTCCTGCTGTGCGTAGGGGTTCTGCGCGTAAGGGTTGCCGGCCTGCGGCTGGGCGTACGGATTGCCCTGCGTGCCGACAGCGGCGCCCCCGGCCTGCGGCGCGGCGTTGAAGCCCGCGTAGCCGTTGTCGCGGCTGAACCCCCGTCGCGAGAAGACCGGGTTGCTGCTCCTCATTGCACTCCTCCATGGCCACCGTGCGCGGCCTTGGCTCAAGAGTAATAGGTTGGCAAAGGATTGACCCTCGTACTTGGGGAGGATCTTTCCCTCTTCGTGCTCGCCAACACGCTACGCGACCGGGTGATTCCCGGCCATGACCGGCCCCTTTCATGACCAACCTGCGACCTGCCCGGAACCGGCCGGAGATCATACGTGATCTGCGTCACTCGAAGGCGAACCCCGTGTACGCCTCCGCGAGGTCGGTCTCCGCGGCCCGCGAACCCGCGATCCGCTCCAGCCGCGCGAGCTGGAGCCGGTCCTCGAAGGGGGTTGCGCCGGACGGGCGGTGCAGCAGCGTCGTCAGGTCGTACGAGAACCGCTCGGCCTGCCAGACCCGGCGCAGACAGGTGTCGGAGTAGGCGTCGAGCAGCCGGGCGGACCCCGTACGGCGCCGGTGCGCCAGCGCCCGCGCGAAGGTGACGACTCGCCGACGGCCAGATTCAGCCCCTTCGCACCCGTCGGCGGCACGATGTGCGCCGCGTCCCCGGCGAGGAAGAGCCGGCCGTGGCGCATGGGCTCGTGGACGTAGGACCGCATGGGGGTGACCGACTTCCGGGTGACGGGGCCGCGCTCCAGCCGCCAGTCGTCGTCCGTCTCGAAGCGGCGCTCCAGTTCCGCCCAGATCTCCGCGTCCGGCCACGCCTCGGCGTCGGTGCCGGGCGGCACCTGGAGGTAGAGGCGGGAGACGGCCAGGGAGCGCATGGAGAGCAGGGCGAAGCCCCGGTCGTGGCGGGCGTAGACCAGCTCGTCGTGGGAGGGGGCGACGTCGGCGAGGACGCCGAGCCAGCTGAAGGGGTACGTCCGTTCGAAGACGCGGCCCAGTCCGGCGGGGACCGCCTCGCGGGAGACGCCCCGGAAGCCGTCGCACCCGACGACGTAGTCGCACCGCAGCACGTCCTCGCGGCCCGCCTGGCGGAAGCGCACGCTCGGGCTGTCGGTGCCGGCGCCCTCGACCGCGAGGGCCCGCGCCCCGAACAGCAGCGGCCCGCCGTCCTGGAGCTGGAGGGCGATGAGGTCCTTGCAGACCTCGGTCTGGGCGTAGACCATCACCGACCGGCCGCCGGTCAGGGCGGCGAGGTCGACCCGGTGCCGGCGCCGCGCGAACCGCAGTTCGATGCCGTCGTGCGGCAGGCCCTCGCGGTCCATCCGCTCCCCGGCACCGGCCGCGCGCAGCACGTCCACCGTGCCCTGCTCCAGGATTCCGGCCCGCTGGCGCTGTTCGGCGTAGGCGCGGTCGCGGCTCTCCAGGACGACCGAGTCGATGCCGGCGTGGTGCAGCAGCCGGGCGAGGAGCAGCCCGGCCGGGCCCGCTCCGACGATGCCGACGGTGGTACGCACCGGCCGCTCCCCTTCCCCGGGCCCGCTCAGCCGCCGTTCGCCCAGTGAAGTCCCCTGCGCCCGACGCCCGCGAGTCTCGGCCACCCACCAGATGCTGTCAATGGGGGCGTGGTGAACCACTGAAGAGCGGTCAACTCTTACGGATCGTTCCGCACTCGCGCGCGCCCTTCCGTCTCACCCCCCATCAGATGCGCCAGTGGCGCACGCTCTGGAGCACGTTCTGACAGCCTGCCGGATGCGCGCGCCAGGCCCCTCACCCGCTCCTCGGACAGATGGAAAGCGATCTTGGCGAGTTCAGTGCCGTCGGTCGCGTCCGGAGCGTGCTCGACCCTGGAGCATCATCTGACCTGCGGAAAAGCCGCACCCTCGAAAGCTCTCCCGGACTTTCCCGCATCGCCACGCATCCCATGACCGGATTGTCTGCCTCGCTGGCGGCTGCCCGTACCCGCGTCGCCGGTGACGCCTGCTCGCTCTGCGCCGTTGCACTCAGTTGCCCGCTTCGCGCCCCCGGTCGCCGAACCTCTCGGGCTTCGGCGTGCGGGACATGAGCGCATCAACGACGTCCGTCGGATTCTGGCCGTTGTGGATGATGTCGACGACCGCCGCGGTGATCGGCAGCTCCACTCCGTACCGCTCGCCGAGCGCGCTCACCGCCTTGCTGGAGGCAACGCCCTCGGCGGTCTGCGTGGTCGCCTTCTTCGCCTCCTCGACCGTCAGGCCCTCGCCGAGCCGGTATCCGAAGGAGTGGTTGCGCGACAGGGTCGAGGAACAGGTGGCCACCAGGTCGCCCATCCCGGCCAGGCCGGCGAACGTCAGCGGGTCCGCGCCCATCGCGACCCCGAGCCGCGTCGCCTCGGCGAGTCCGCGGGTGACCAGGGCGGCCTTCGCATTGTCGCCGAGGCCCATGCCGTCGGTGACGCCGACCGCCAGGGCGATGACGTTCTTCACGGCGCCGCCGAGTTCGCAGCCGACGATGTCGCTGTTCGTGTACGGGCGGAAGTACGCCGTGTGGCAGGCCGTCTGGACTCGCTCGGCCGTGTTGTGGTCGGCGCACGCGACGACGCTCGCGGCCGGCTTGCGCTGGACGATCTCGCGGGCGAGGTTCGGGCCGGACAGGACCGTGACCCGGTCCGGGCCCGCGCCGGTCGTCTCGGCGATCACCTGGCTCATCAGCCGGTTGGTGCCCAGCTCGACGCCTTTCATCAGTGACACGAACACCGTGCTCGGCGACCACAGGGGCCGCCATTCCTCCAGCAGCGGGCGCGCGTGCTGGGCGGACACCGCCAGGACGGCGATGTCCGCTTCGCGCGCGGCCACGGCCGGGTCGGCGGTCGCCCGCACGCTGTCGGGGAGCTGCACGCCCGGCAGGTAGTCGCCGTTCACGCCGGTGGCGTTGATCGCGTCGACCAGCTCGGGGCGGCGCCCCCACAGCGTCACCTCACGTCCGGCATCGGCAAGAACAAGGGAGAACGCCGTCCCCCACGATCCGGCTCCGTAGACGGCAACACGACTGGACATGCGGGGTCTCTCCTCGCAGCGGGGGATGCATCGTTGAGCGGGCGCCTCAATGTAACGACCAGCGCCTGCCGGTTGCCGAGCATCGGCGCATGCGCGCGCGCCTCGTGGAGCATGCTGTCGGTCTGCTCGTCGCCCAGTTCCCGGCGCAGTTCGGCCTCGTGCCGGATCCACAGCCCGTAGAGCCGGCTCCACATCTGCGGCTCGTGGGGGCGCTCGTAGCCGGCCTCCAGGACCAGCCCGGCCTGGGCGGCGTCTTCCTGCCACGTCGGCGCCCGGACCGTCCGAGAGCGGCTGGAGGTGAGGACCGCGCGGCCCCCGGGCTTCAGGACGCGCCGGATCTCCGCGAGCACCGCGGGTCTCTGCACCCTCTTGCCGAGGGCGTCGACGCACACGAGGCCGTGGGCGTACTGGTCCGGCAGCCCGGTGGCCGTCCTCAAGCCGACGGCGAACTCGGCACGGGTGTCGGGGATCTGGAAGGCCGGAGCGCGGTCGGCGGCCAGTCGCAGTGCGAGCGCCGAGATGTCGATGCCCGTCATCGCGACGCCGAGGGCTCGGGCAAGCCACAGACCCACGCCGCCGCTGCCGCACCCGAGGTCGACGAGCTGCTGGTTCGGGTGCATGCGCAGAGCGCCGACCATCGAGCCCATCAGCGGCCAGTCCGCCGAGCCGGCCGGGTCGACGTCCCACGGGTAGAGGTCCCCCATGGCTTGGGCGTACAGGTTGCGGACGATCCCACTGGCCGCGCGGGCCGAGTACATGGCGTCGAAGACCCGGGCGTACGCCTCGTCGGTCTCGCCGAGGACGACGTCAGGCACGGCGGCCCCCCGGGCGGGGGACGGACCGGGTGATGCGCATCTCCAGGCCGGGACTGATGACCTTCACGGCCGCGTACGCCTGCGCGTCGTGCAGCGTGAAGGCAACCGGCTCGTGGCCCGTGGTCTCGGCGATGCCGGCCGCCACCGAGGCGAGGTGCACGTCCAGGTCGCCGCGCTGCGGAAACCGGATGCGCGTCAGATTGTTCCAGTCGCCGGTCGGCAGGTGGGCCGGGACCGGCCGGGCCGGGTCGGCCGCGAAGGCGTCCTCGTGCGAGTCGAGATCGTCGCGGGTTCCGGAGATGCACGTCAACCGGGACTGCGCAGCCTCGGTGAGCGCTCGCGACAGCGCGATCCGCGGGTCGAAGTGGCAGCCGGACCCGGCGAAGACGATCGGGTAGTCCTCGGACCAGATGTAGGCGGCGCACACGGGCACGCCGTAGGCGTTGTCCACCCACGCCATCTCCAGCCACATCCCGGCCTTGAGGAAGCGGTCGACCAGGTCCCGGCAGTACGGGTCGGTCACCGTGTCCGGGACGAGGAGGATCCGGTGCCTGCCGTCGGCCACGTAGTCGCGGTGCAGGACGTCGCGCTCCACGACCTCCAGCAGCGCGTGCAGCGTGGCCTCCGTCAGCGTGTTGCCGCACGCCAAGCCGTTGGACGTCACGTAGAACGCCTCGGGCTGTCCGCCGCGGTGCTGCCGGCGCCGTACGACGTCGGCCGGGATCAGGGTGGGCGCGCCGCTGATGACGCCCCGGCCGGTCACCCAGTCCATCGGCAGGTCGGTGAGCGCCGGGTCGTCGGCCTTCGTCGGCAGGGCCCGCAAGGGATACGGCACGTCGAGGTCGCGGTGAGCGCCGCTCACATCCGCTTCCAGCGGCTGCTCGGCGTGCCACAGCTCGGCGGACTCCAGGACGGCCGAGATCTTCGCGAGGGTGTCGCTGGCGCCCTTGCCCTGCGAGGTGACCAGTGTCCGGGCGTGCGGGCGTACTGCCGTCCACACGGGGATGCCCAGGTGGTCCAGGCCGGTGAGGCGGGCGACGCGGCTGATGCCGAGGCGGCCGAGCTGGGGGCCGAGCGCGCTCCACGTCTCCTCGGCGGTGCGTGCCCGGACGGTCCCGGTCAGGGCGATCGGCGTCATCGCGCGGCCTCCTGGTCTCGGAGGAAGCCGAGGACGAAGGGACGGGCGGCGTCGACGGCTTCGCGTACGCCGTGCAGTCCGCGTAGCCACGCCTCCTCCTCCAGCCCGACCTGTCCGGTGCGCCAGACGGCGGCCAGCATGTCCCTCACCACGCCTTCCTTGATCGCCTCCGGGAAGAACTGATCGTTCGCCCGGCGGGCCTCGTCGTTGACGCACGCGTACTGGCCGACGCTCGCCCGGTCTTCCGCCGTCTCGTGCGCGAGGAGGCGGGCCGCGGTCTTCTCGTCGGTCAGGTCGGTACGCGGGTTGATCACCTTGCAGGCCAGCGGACGGGGCAGGTCGCCGGCGCCGACGCCGGCCAGGTAGTCCCACCAGACGTCCTTGAAGTCCGGGTCGAAAACCTGCTGGTAGCTGACCCGGGTCAGGGTCGGGAGGCGGCCGTGGTCGGTGTCCTGCGCGGCGAAGCGGTTGGCCCACTGCCGGAAGCAGCGCGTCGACCAGTGCAGGTCGTCGACCGGCTCGACCGGGGCGTCCGCCAGGCCGTGGGCCAACTTGAGGGCCTCCAGGGCGTCTTCGCGCTTGGTGTCGCCGAAGTGCCGGTCGCCGTCCAGCATCGTGACGAGCCACGCGGAGAAGACGGCCAAGCCCTCCCGGCGGGCGACGTGCATGACCGCGTCCAGTGTCCGGTGCGCGTAGTACACGTCGGCGAGGGCCTGGATCAGTCGGGCGGCCTGGTACCGGTCGAGGAGCCCCGTCACGACCGCAGCGCGGACGGTACGGCGCACACGCACCAACGGCCATGTGCACGACGCCAGGTCACCTTCGGTGGACTGGGCGACAGCCACTTCGTCGTCGCCGTCGAGGACGCCGGACAGGTAGGCGGACCAGATGGTGCCGATGCCGAGCATGCCGCAGTCGCTCAGCTCGGCCGCCCGTAGTGCGCCGATGCTGGACGCGCCGATGACGCGGATGCCGCGCCCGAGCGTCCAGATGATCTCCTTGTGCCGGAGGGCCGGCCGGTGGTGGTACGCGCCGTCGAGGATCACGACCGTGTCGCCGGGCGTGATCTGCGGGTCGAACAGGTCACCGTGCAGGATCGGCGGCAGCACGCGCACGGACTCGTGGTGCAGGACGGGATCGTCCGGGCTCAGCGTGGGCCCGGTGAAGACGTGGATCACGTGGATTCTCCAAAGTCGGCGGGCGCCCGGCACCGTGGTGGCCGGGCGCCCTTCGAGCCCGGGGGTCAGAAGGTGTAGCACTCCTCCTGCTCGACGTCCTCGGAGCGGACGACGGCCGCGGTGTCGACCAGGGCGGCGGCGTCGTCCGGGTCGGCGACGGCCACGGTGGTCTGCGCCGCCTGCTGAGCCTTGGACATGTGTCCTCCAGAGATTCATCGGTGGTGTTGCCGACGTCGGCGGTCACCGCGTCGGGGTACGGGCCGCCCCTGCCGACCACCTGAGATCGGTGGAGCGGCCCGTGCTCCGGCCCGGGAGACCTGAACAGGCCGGAGAGCTCGGGGCCGTGTCAGCGCGGGACCGCGCCGGCACAGATGGCGGCACCTGCAGTGACGAGCATCAGGACGTAGACGATCTGGGCGCGCACGGTGGTGAACATGGGCACCTCGGGCGCGGGCACCTCGCACTCGGACGGGACAGCGATGTCGGCCCACACGCGCTTGCCCCATCGGTACGGTTCGGTGCCCCACTGCTGCGACAGGGCCTCGATGAGGAGCAGGCCCCGTCCGTTCTCCCAGTCGTCGTCGGCCGTGACCACCTCGGGCAGGGTGCGGCTCAGGTCGATGACCGAGAGCTGCACCCGGTCGTCGTCGAGCTGACGGCAGATCACCCGGAAGCTGCCGCGCCGGGCGTGCACCACGGCGTTGGTGGCGAGTTCCGAGGTGATCGAGTCGGCCAGGTCGGCAAGGCCCGGCATGCCCCACTCCTGCACGGCTGCCCGCACGAGGGCGCGCGCCGCCGGGACTGACGCAGCCTCCCGGGGAAACGTCGTGCTGACCACGGGCCGACCGCCCTCGGCGGCCGGTCGACGGCCCATCACGACGGCACCCATGGGCCCGGTTCGCCGTGCGGAGGCAGGCGAAGGTCACCAGTGCGCCCGGGAAGGGGTGCGCGCCCGGCGTCGGACCGCCGGCGCGACCGCATGTGCAGCCTCCCCTGGGCGGGTACCGGTGGCCCAAGCGCTATTGGCCACCGCAACGCGAGGTGCGCCCTCGCTGATGCGGCCGGATCGCGAGCGTTGATCGGCTCCAACGCCGACACCCCCTGGTGATCACTCAAGTACGAATCGTGACCACTTCAGGATTGCGTGCCAGCTGGGAGCCGCCCCTGAGTTTTTCTCAGGGGCGCTTTCCAACTCGCCTGCGCCCCCTAACTGTTGCCCACAAGCTCCATGTTGCGGATGAGGCCGGAGAGAGCGGAAGCCTGCGAAGGCACCCCTGCGCGGGCCATGTCGGCGACGAGCGCGCGGGCCATCGGGTCGGCGTACACGTAGTACGGAGCCCCGCCCGCGGCTTCCCGTAGCTTCACCACGGCCGAGGAGCTGCGGCCCATACGGTGCAACGCCCTGGCTTTGTCGATCGCGAAGTGCGTCCGCCTCTCCTTGCTGGGCACCTCGTTGACGTCCGCGTTCGGCACCCGCTTCAAGCCGGTGTCGGGCTGTTCGACCTCAACGCCGGCTTCGGCCGCGTGAACTGCAACGGTTCCCCGGCCGAACACCGTCTGCTGCTCCACGTCGTACCAGCCCTCACCAAGGCGGTCGGCGTCCTCAAGCGCAGCGTCGATTCGCGCCCAGGCGTCGTCGGCGCGACCACCGCGCGCATGTCCGATGGCCGCCCGCAGATGCAGGGCCCCTCGCAGCGAGACCACTCTGTCGTCGGCTCTGCTGTGTGCGACCAGTGGCTCCAGGTCCCGCAGCGCGGCGTCCGCGACCGCGACGGCTTCCCGAAGTGTGGCCTGGTGCAGCAGGGCACCGCACCGGTCCCACGCGACCGCCGCCATCACGACCGGGTCCCCCAACTGGGTGGCGGCCCCCGCCGCGACCTCTGCCGAGGACCATGCCAGGTCGGGGTAGCCGAGTTGGTTGAGGCACATGCGGCCAGTACGGGCGGCGTCCGCCAGGAGACGAAGTGCCTCTTCGCGTTCTTCTCCCTCGGCGACCAGGAGAGCGGTGTTCAGATCCTCCACGAGCGGCGGCAGGAGAGTGGCGACCTGCGGCAGATTCGCAGCCTGGCGCGCGGCGTTCGCCTTGGCGGAGCGGCGCCGAAGTACCGGAAGATCGACGCGCGCACCAGAAGGGTCCAGCCCCGGATGCCCGGACAGGATGAGATTGGAGCGGCGCAGCCCGGTGCGCAGGGCCGGAATGTAGGCGTGAGCCAGGGAGCCTCCGGTGCGCTGGAGTCGATAGGGCTGACCGAGGAGCCAGACCACGTCGACGTCGCACCGCTCCGCGATCGCGGTGATGACAGAAAATCGGTCCAATGCGAGTCGGCCGTTCTCGATGCCGGCGACCCAGTCCATCGACTTACCGACAAAGTCAGCCAGCTCGACTTGTGTCATACCCGCCGCATTGCGCGCGATTCGGACACGAGTACCGATGTGCTCGTCAATACTGCGAGGCATACTGGTCTCCGTTCTGACCTCGACACTCAGGACGCTACTCCGAGTCTGCGCCCCGGGCGGCCGAGCCCGTGGGGGTGCCCGGCCTTCTCCGTTCGACCGCGCCTCGTACCCGGTCAGGCGTTGCAACCCTTCCGTCTCACGCCGGCCCCCGATACGGCGCGTCCGGGGAAGCGGGACCAGCGGGTCGGCGCAGGCACCGCACTTCTTGCACTTCAGGGGATGACTCGTGATGCGCCGCGGCGTTCTGCATCCGCTTCACCGAGGGCACGACGGCAAGCGAGCGGTACCGTGCACCGTCGGCACGAACGAGCGACCGCACAATCCGGCCTTCATCAGCTCGCTGCGAGCGGGTTGGTGCCCAGAGCCGGACTTGAACCGGCACGCCCGCGAAGGGGCAGCGAGGTTTAAGCTCGCCGTGTCTGCTTTCCACCATCTGGGCAGGCCATGGGCTCCGCATCGAGATTCCGAGCCTATCGGGACGCATCCTCCGAACATCGGGCGGGCAGCCCGATGTTGTCTTATTTTATTGACGTCTGAGGGTGCATCAGCCCGCGGAACAAGCCATCCGCACTTGCCAATAGCCTTACGTGCGGTGGCCAACGGCGTACGCGGAATGACGGAATTTCACCGCCCGAACAAGGACGCTCCACCTGTTCTCGACACGAACGGCCGTCGGAGGTCCTCGTCATCCTCAGGTATGACATGACCGCTTCCAGTCCATCCGCAGGCTGTCTTCGGAACCGGAGCAGCGGCTGACTACACGGCGCCGCCCGGCAAGGACGATGGATGACGTTCCCTCCGCACACCGTCATCCCCCGAGGAGTGTTCCTTCGTGACCACCGCATCCATCGCCGGCCGTGCCACCGCCGTGGCCGCGCGCGCCACGGATCTGTCGAAGATCTACGGACAGGGCGAGACCCAGGTGGTCGCCCTGGACCGGGTCACCGTCGAGTTCCGGCAGGCCGAGTTCACGGCGATCATGGGCCCCTCCGGCTCCGGGAAGTCCACGCTGATGCACTGCGTGGCCGGTCTGGACACCTTCTCCTCCGGGTCGGTGCGCATCGGCGACACCGAGCTGGGCTCCCTGAAGGACAAGCAGCTCACCAAGTTGCGCCGGGACAAGATCGGCTTCATCTTCCAGGCGTTCAACCTGCTGCCGACGCTGACCGCGCTGGAGAACATCACCCTCCCCATGGACATCGCGGGCCGCAAGCCCGACAAGCAGTGGGTGGACTCGGTGATCCGCATGATCGGTCTCGCCGACCGGCTCGGCCACCGCCCCGCCCAGCTCTCCGGCGGCCAGCAGCAGCGGGTGGCCGTGGCCCGCGCGCTCGCCTCCCGGCCCGAGATCATCTTCGGTGACGAGCCCACCGGCAACCTCGACTCGCGCTCGGGCGCCGAGGTGCTCGGCTTCCTGCGCAACTCCGTGCGGGAGATGGGCCAGACGGTCGTCATGGTGACGCACGACCCGGTGGCCGCCGCCTACGCGGACCGGGTCGTCTTCCTCGCCGACGGACGGATCGTCGACGAGATGTTCCAGCCGACCGCCGACTCCGTCCTCGACTTCATGAAGCAGTTCGACGCGAAGGGCCGGACCAGCTGATGTTCCGCACCGCCCTGCGCAACGTACTGGCGCACAAGGCCCGGCTGCTGATGACCGTGCTCGCCGTGATGCTCGGCGTCGCGTTCGTCTCCGGCACCCTGGTCTTCGCCGACACCCTCTCCAACGCCTTCCGCAACCAGTCGGCGAAGAGCTACGACGACGTCGCCGTCGCCGTCACCTCCTACGCCGACTCCGAGGACCCCAAGGCCGAGCCGGGCGTGTCCCGCAAGACCCTGGACGAGATCGCCGCGCTGGACGGCGTCGCCGCCGCCTACGGCCGGGTCGCCGGCTTCGCCGGGGTCGCCGACCCCGGCGGGAAGCTGATCGGCGTCGGCTGGTCCAACAAGGGCTCCAACTTCGCCCCCGGCAAGGACGGCAAGGACCCCGCCTACGCCTTCACCAAGGGTTCCGGCCCGGTGCGCGACGACCAGGTCGCCCTGGACGTGGACTCCGCGGCCAAGGGCGAGTACCAGGTCGGCGACCGGGTCCGGGTGGCCACGAACGGACCGGTGAAGGAGTACACCCTCAGCGGCGTGTTCACCACCGAGGACGGCGCGGTGAACGCCGGCGGCAGCCTCGTCCTCTTCGACACCGCGGTCGCCCAGAAGCAGTACCTCGCGCCCGGCTACTTCCAGGACGTCACCGTCACCGCCGCCCCCGGCGCGTCCGACACGAAGATCCTCGACGCGGTCAAGCCGCTGCTGCCGGAGTCCGCCGAGGCCGAGACCGGCCAGGCGCTCGCCGACAAGCAGGCCAAGCAGATCGAAGAGGGGCTGGGCAGCCTCAAGCAGGTCCTGCTCGGCTTCGCCGGCATCGCGCTCTTCGTGGGGATCTTCCTGATCTCCAACACCTTCACGATGCTCGTCGCCCAGCGCACCAAGGAGATCGCCCTGATGCGGGCCGTCGGCGCCTCGCGCCGGCAGGTCACCCGCTCGGTGCTGGCCGAGGCCGCGCTGGTGGGCCTGGTCGCCTCCTTGGTCGGCTTCGCCCTCGGGGTCGCTCTCGCGGTCGGACTGCGCTCCGGGATGGCCGCGTTCGACATGAAGATCCCGGACGGCCCGCTGATCCTGTCCGCCACGCCCGTCGTGGCCGCGGTCGCCGTCGGTGTGCTGATCACGATGTTCGCCGCCTGGCTGCCCGGCCGCCGGGCCGCGAAGATCCCGCCGGTGGCGGCGATGAACAGCGTCCACGCGGCGGCCACCACCAAGTCGCTGGTGCTGCGCAACTCCGTCGGCTCGGCCGTCACCGCGCTCGGCGCGGCGGGGATCGTGCTCGGTGCCTCGACGGGCGGCAGCGGCGGCCGCATGTACATCGGCGCGGGCGCCTTCTTCGCCCTGATCGGCGTGATCATCCTGATCCCGCTGCTGTCCCGGCCGGTGATCGCGCTCGTCCGTCCGCTGCTCGTCGGCCCCTTCGGGGTGGCCGGCAAGCTGGCCGGGCAGAACGCGGTCCGCAACCCCCGCCGTACCGGCGCCACCGCCTCGGCGCTGGCGATCGGGCTGACGCTGGTGACCGGGCTCTCGGTGCTGGGCGTCACGGTCGGCACGGCCATCGACAAGATGACCACGGACAACATCAAGGCCGACTACATGGTCTCGATGGCCAACGGCGGGGACCTCGACCAGTCCGCGCTCAGGGCGCTGGAGAAGGCCGACGGCGTCTCGGCGGTCTCGCCGCAGCAGAACGCCTACTTCCAGCTCGCCGGCGACGACTTCGTGTCCGTCTCGGCGGTCACACCGGGCGACATCACCAAGGTCCTGAACGTCGACGTGGTCGCCGGCGACATCGCCGCCCTCGCCAAGGGCCAGATCGCCGTCGCCGAGAAGACCGCCAAGAAGAAGGGCTGGAAGCCGGGCGACAGCGTCGCCGTCACCTTCAGCGACAAGAAGAAGGGCGCCCTGAAGGTCGGGGCCGTCTACCAGAACAGCGAGTTCCTCTCCCCCGTCCTCGTCGACACGAAGGTCGTGAACGCGCACGAGGCCAAGCCGTCCATCCAGCAGATCTTCGTGAAGACGGACGGCGGCCAGTCAGCGGCCGGCGAGAAGGCCCTGATCAACGCCCTGGGCGACAACCCGGCGATGACGGTCATGGACCGCCAGGACATCCGCAACGAGTTCGGCGGGGCCATCAACACCCTGCTGAACATCATGTACGGCCTGCTGGCGATGGCCCTGATCATCGCGGTCCTCGGGGTGGTCAACACCCTCGCGATGTCGGTCTTCGAACGGCAGCAGGAGATCGGCATGCTGCGCGCGATCGGTCTCGACCGGCGCCGCGTGAAGCGGATGGTCCGGCTGGAGGCCGTGGTCATCTCGGTGTTCGGCGCGCTGGTAGGCATCGGTCTCGGCGCGTTCCTCGGCTGGGCCATCGGCAAGACCCTCGCGGACCAGATCCCGGGCTACACGCTGGTCCTGCCCTGGGACCGGATCGGGATCTTCCTGGTGCTGGCCGGTCTGGTCGGTGTGCTGGCCGCGCTGTGGCCGGCCCGCAACGCCGCCCGGCTGAACATGCTGAACGCGATCAAGACCGAGTAGGCGGCACGGTACGACGGCCAGGGGCCGGGTCTCCCGACACGGGAGCCCGGCCCCTGGCGCGTGCCCCGGTCAACCGCCCTCGCGCTCGGCCCACTTGCGTGCCCGCAGCGGCATCCCCGACGCCCCGGACCCGGCCGGGCGCACCGCCAGCACCTGGTTGACGCCGATGCGGTTGCGCTCGAAGGACAGCGCGGAGGCCGCCATGTAGAGCAGCCAGACCCGCGCCCGTCCGGCGCCGGCGAGCCCGGTGGCGCGGGACCAGCCGTCCTCCAGGTTGGCGACCCAGGTGCGCAGCGTCAGCGCGTAGTGCTCGCGGATCGACTCCACGTCCCGCACCTCGAACCCGGCGCGTTCGAGCTGTCCGACGGTGGTCCCGACGGGCTGGAGCTCGCCGTCGGGGAAGACGTAGGCGTCGATGAACGGGTCGACCCGGTAGGTCGACTCGTCGCGCTGGGGGCGCCGTCCGATCTGGTGGTTGAGCAGCCGGCCGCCGGGCCGCAGCAGCCGGTGCAGCACGTCCGCGTACTCCAGGTAGCGCTCGGCGCCGACGTGTTCGGCCATGCCGATGGAGGAGACGGCGTCGTACGGCCCGTCGTGGACGTCGCGGTAGTCCTGGACGCGGATCTCCACCTTGTCGGTCAGGCCCTCGTCGGCCACGCGCTTGCGGGCGTACGCCGCCTGCTCCCGGGAGAGGGTGACGCCGACGACGTGGACGCCGTACTCGCGGGCGGCGTGCACGGCCAGGGAGCCCCAGCCGCAGCCGACGTCGAGCAGCCGCAGGCCGGGCCGCAGGTCCAGCTTGCGGCACACGAGATCCAGCTTGTCGCGCTGGGCGTCCTCCAGGGAGCCCCGCGGGGGCGGGGCGGGCCAGTAGGCGCAGGAGTACACCATCGAGGGGCCGAGGACGATCTCGTAGAAGTCGTTGCCGACGTCGTAGTGGTGGCTGACGGCGCGCCGGTCGGTGCCCCTGGTGTGCAGATGGCGGGCCCGGCGCACCTCCTCGGGGGGCGGGGCGGGCGGCAGCGGGCTCCCGGCGAGCCGGAGGAGTCCGCGCACCGCGGCCCGCACCTGCGGGTCGCGCAGCGCCTGAGCGGTGCCGCGGGCGTCCTCGTCCCGCTCCCAGACCAGCCCGGCGAGCAGGCCGAGGGCGGTGTAGAGGTCGCCGTCGACGTCGAGGTCGCCGGCGACCCAGGCGCGGGCGAGGCCCAGTTCCCCGGGCTTCCACAGCAGCCGCCGGACGGCGCGGCGACGGCGGACGACGAGGGCGGGTGCGTCGGGCGGCCCCGCCTCGGAACCGTCCCAGGCGCGGATGCGCACCGGGAGCGGTACTCCCAGCAACTGTTCGAGAAGGCCCTTCAGCCGCGCCGCGGCGTCTGCCATGGCACACACCTCCGTGATAACGGATCCCGGAATCTCCGACACCACGTAAACACCCGCGGGGCCCCTCGGCAGTCCCCCACGCGCGTCACGGCCGGGCAAAAAGGTGCAGGAGCCACCCAGTTGGGCCCGCGCCGGGCCGGACGAGCGGCGCGACCGGGGGCGCGGCCGGGGCGGGACCGGGGCGCGGCCGGGGCGGGACCGGGGCGGGAACGCCGAAGGACCTCCCGCACCACGGATGGCGGGAGGTCCTTCGTCCGGCCCGGAGGGGGCCGGGGAGCGTCAGGAGGCCTTGGCCTTCTCGCCCTTGTCGGCGGCGCTCGCGGCGGCGACCGGCGCCGGCTTGGCGGCCTCGTAGAACTCCTCGCGGGGGGTCTCCAGGGCGCCGAGCGCCACGACCTCGCGCTTGAGGAACATGGCGAGCGTCCAGTCGGCGAAGACGCGGATCTTGCGGTTCCAGGTCGGCATCGCCAGACCGTGGTAGCCGCGGTGCATGTACCAGGCGAGACGGCCCTTGAGCTTGATCTTCATCTTGCCCATGACGATCATCGCCACGCCCTTGTGGAGGCCGAGGCCCGCCACCGCGCCCTTGTTGGCGTGCGCGTAGTCCTTCTGCGGGAAGCCCCGCATACCGGAGATCACGTTGTCGCCGAGGACCCGGGCCTGGCGCAGCGCGTGCTGGGCGTTCGGCGGGCACCAGGCGTTGGGGTTGCCGGCCTTGCGGCCGACGAGGTCCGGGACCTGGGCGTTGTCGCCGGCGGCCCAGACGTGGTCGGTGCCCGTGACCTGGAGGGTCGGCGCGCAATCGACGTGGCCGCGCGGGCCGAGGGGCAGGCCGAAGCGGGAGAGCGCCGGGTTGGGCTTGACGCCGGCCGTCCACACGATGGTGTGGGAGTCGACCTCCAGGCCGTTCTTCAGCACCACGTGGCCGTCGACGCAGGAGTCCATGGAGGTGGAGAGGTAGACCTCGACCCCGCGGGCCTCCAGGTGCTCGCGGCCGTACTGGCCGAGCTTGGGGCCGACCTCGGGGAGGATCTTGTCGGCGGCGTCGACGAGGATGAACCGCATGTCCTCGCGGGTGACGCCGGTGTAGTACTTGGCCGCGTCGCGGGCCATGTCCTCGACCTCACCGATGGTCTCCGCGCCGGCGAAGCCGCCGCCGACGAAGACGAAGGTGAGTGCCTTGCGGCGGATCTCCTCGTCCGTGGTGGAGTCGGCCTTGTCCAGCTGCTCCAGCACGTGGTTGCGCAGGCCGATGGCCTCCTCGATGCCCTTCATGCCGATGCCCTGCTCGGCGAGGCCGGGGATCGGGAAGGTGCGGGAGACCGCGCCCATCGCGATGACCAGGTAGTCGAAGGGCAGCTCGTACGCCTCGCCGACCAGCGGGGCGACCGTGGCGACCTTGCGGTCCTGGTCGATGGTGGTGACCCGGCCGGTGAGGACCTCCGCCTTGGGCAGCACGCGTCGCAGCGGGACGACGACGTGGCGCGGGGAGATGCTGCCGGCGGCGGCTTCGGGGAGGAAGGGCTGGTAGGTCATGTACGACCGGGGGTCGACGACCGTGACGGTCGCCTCTCCGTAGCGCATCTTCTTGAGGATGCGCCGAGCTGCGTACAGGCCTACGTACCCACCGCCTACTACGAGGATCCTGGGACGCTCCGTGGTGCTCATGCCATCGAGTATCCACCTGCCCCAGGGGGGTCGCTCGTGCGCCCCTTCACAAGCTCTTCCCGCCCCTGTGCTACCATCCCCGGCCCGCGTGACGCAGGTCATGGTCATGAAGGGGAACCCTCACCCGACATGACCCGTTGCCAATGCCGCGTGAGCTGCCTCTCTGCCCGGCGAGACCCCCTGTGAGCGGTCCGGAACAGCCTTGCGCGCCGGTCCGCGGAGGCCCCCGTACACCGCCCATCTGAACATGTTCAAGGCCCTGTTCACCCCTCGGAAGGGCCAACCGGGCCACATCCGTGCCCCGACAGGGCCGAATTCCTTGTGAAGAACTTCACGAACTTTCTCCGGGCGGCCCCTCCCGCGTGTCGCCGAGGACCCCGAACGGGCCTCCCACAGGCGCTCATACGCCGGGCGACCTGCTCAGCCGACGACTCCGTACGAGCCCGGACGAACCCCCGGCCGACCGCCGGGACGCCCCCGCGAGGCGGCGCGGACCACCGCCCCGGAGGGCCGTCACCCGGTCGGCACGCCCGGCGCGAAAATGATCAGAAGCACACATAGCGTGCAGCCATGATCACTTCACAGAAGGCCCTCCTGAAGGCCACCTCCCGAATAGTCACGGTCGGCGCCGCCCTGGGCATCGCCCTCGCGGCGGGGGCGGCCACCGCCTCCGCGGCCACGGCGGCCCCCGCCCAGCCCGCCGCCGTCCAGGCCCACGGCGGCGGGGACGACGGCGACTGCAGCGGCGTCATCGTCCTGCTCTGCAACTGACGGACGACCCGCGAGGGTTGACCGCCGCACCGCGGCCCCGGCTCCTGACGAGGACCCGGGGCCGCCGCACGTCCCCTCTCACCTCAACGCCCCTCGCCGGCCCTCCGCGGCGCGCGCCGCACCCGCGCGGCGCGGCGGCGGCTCCGAGCCGTCGACCGGCCCGCCGCCATGGGCGTCCCGGCCGCGCCGACCGCACCGGGCGGCGATCCGCACCGCGAGGACGCCGGCATCAGGAAACCCGCCGGGCCGTCGGGCCCGCATCGGCTCCGGGCCGGCGGCTGCCGGGTCGAGGACGGCGATCTCGTGATCCTCGCCGTCGAGGTCGGTGACCGGCGCGGCAGGCACCGCGGCATCCGGGAGCAGGCGGCCCGGAGCACGGGGACTGCGGGCCGCGTCCCCGGCCGGCGGGTCACCCGCCGGCGAGTGCGGCGTGCCAGGCGATGCCGTCGAGGATGTCGTGCTCGCTGACGACGACCTCCTCGGCGCCGGTGCGTTCCATGATCGACAGCAGCACCAGCGCTCCCGCGGCGATGACGTCGACGCGGCCCGGGTGCATGGACGGTACGGCCGCGCGCTCCGCGTGTGTGGAGCGCAGCAGCCACTCGGTGATCTCCCGCACCCGGTCCCGGCCGACCCGGGAGTGGTGGATGCGCGCGGAGTCGTACCCGGGCAGGTCCTGGGCGATCGCCGAGACCGTGGTGACCGAGCCGGCCAGTCCGACCAGCGTGCGCGCCTCGCGCAGCGGCACGGTCTCCTCCGCGAGGTCGAGCGCCGCCTCGATGTCGGCCCGCATCGCCGCGATCTGCCCGGCGGAGGGCGGGTCGCCGACGGCGCCGTCGCGCACCAGGTGCCGCTCGGTCATGCGCACACAGCCGACGTCCACGGAACGGGCCGCGCGCACCTGCTCCTCGCCGACCACGAACTCGGTCGAGCCGCCGCCGATGTCCACCACGAGATACGGCCGCCCCAGGTCCGGGCGGCCGGTCAGTTCCCGGGTCGCGCCGGTGAAGGAGAACCCGGCCTCCTGGTCCCCGCTGACGACCTCGGGCTCGACGCCGAGGATGTCGAGCACCCCGCTGACGAACGCGTCGCGGTTCTCCGCGTCCCGGGAGGCGGAGGTGGCGACGAAGCGCACCCGCTCGGCGCCGTGCTCCTTGATGACGGCCGCGTAGTCCCGGCAGGCGGCGAAGGTCCGCTCCAGTGCCTCGGGCGCGAGCCGTCCGGTGCGGTCCACGCCCTGGCCCAGCCGCACGACGGTCATCCGGCGGTCCAGGTCGACGAGGGTGCCCGCGGCCGGGTCGACGTCGGCGACGAGGAGCCGGATGGAGTTGGTGCCGCAGTCGACGGCGGCGACGCGGGTCATCGCCCGTCCTCGGCCGGTGCCGCCGGCAGCGTCACGCAGGCGCCCCTGCGCCACCACTGCGGCAGCATCGCGATCGCCTCGTCGCCCAGCGGATTGACGCCGGGCCCGGCCGCGAGCGAGTGCGCGACCAGCACGTGCAGGCACTTCACCCGGTCCGGCATGCCGCCCGCGCTCGGGAAGCCCGCGAGCTCCTCGATCTCGTCGCGGCGGCGCACGTAGTCCTCGTGCGCGGCGCGGTAGGCGGCGGCCAGGTCCTCGTCGCTCTCCAGGCGCGCGGTCATGTCCTTCATCACGCCGTTGGCCTCCAGCGTGCCGATCGCCGACGCCGCCTTGGGGCAGGTCAGGTAGTACAGCGTCGGGAAGGGCGTGCCGTCGGGCAGGCGGGGGGCCGTCTCGACCACGTCCGGCTGCCCGCAGGGGCAGCGGTGCGCGATCGCGCGCAGCCCGCGCGGGGGGCGGCCGAGCTGCTGCTTGAATGCCTCGACGTCCGCGTCGGTGGGCTCGGTGCGCGGGGTGGTCGGCGGGGGCGTTTCCATGCCTGTCTTTCTGTCGGTGCCCGCGTGCGGCCGGGCTCCCGGCGCGGGCGAGGGGTTCTCAGCGGTCGGCGGCGTCGGCCTTGTCGACCCCGTCCCAGAGGTTGGCGTACCAGGGGCGGGCGGCAGCGCCGCGGTCGGTGCGCGACTGCTTGGCGGCGTCCGGGTCGATGACGACGTAGCCGGTCTCGCCGGGCAGCACGTAGTGCAGCCGCTGCCGGATCTGCTGCTGCGCGTACGCGTCGTCCTGCCAGCGCGCCTTGAGGTCGCGCAGCTCCTCGACGCGCTGGGCGGCCTCCTGCTTCTGGCGCCGGAGGTCGGCGATCTCCGCGCGCTGGGAGACGTACTGCCTTATCGGGTAGGCCATCGCCACGACGAGCGAGCAGACGACCAGCGCCAGCAGCGCCGCCCGTCCGGTGAGCCTGGAGCGCCGGGCCTGCCGCTTGGTCTGGGAGCGGTAGACGCGGGCCGCGGTCTGCTCCCCGAGCAACCGGATTCTGGTCGCGGTGGAGAACCGGTCCCGGTCCTTCACGGCCATGTCCGCCTCCGTCTCCACGCGCGTACGTCCCCGCACACGGTACGGGACCGAGTACGGGGACGTACGTACGACGGGCTCAGCCTGACCCGGGTGGGGTCAGCCGTCAGCCCTTGAAGCGCGGGAAGGCGCTGCGGCCGGCGTAGACCGCGGCGTCGTCGAGGATCTCCTCGATGCGCAGCAGCTGGTTGTACTTGGCGACGCGCTCGGAGCGGGCCGGGGCGCCGGTCTTGATCTGGCCGCAGTTGGTGGCGACGGCCAGGTCGGCGATGGTGACGTCCTCGGTCTCGCCGGAGCGGTGGGACATCATGCACTTGAAGCCGTTGCGCTGGGCCAGCTCCACGGCGTCCAGGGTCTCGGTGAGCGAGCCGATCTGGTTCACCTTCACGAGGAGCGCGTTGGCGGCGCCGTCGTCGATGCCGCGGGCCAGGCGCTCGGGGTTGGTGACGAAGAGGTCGTCGCCGACGATCTGGACCTTGTCGCCCAGCTTGTCGGTGAGGACCTTCCAGCCGGCCCAGTCGTCCTCGAACAGCGGGTCCTCGACGGAGACCAGCGGGTAGGCCGCGACCAGCTCCTCGTAGTACTCCGTCATCTCGGCGGCGGAGCGCTCCTTGCCCTCGAAGAGGTACTTGCCGTCCTTGTAGAACTCGGAGGCGGCGACGTCGAGGGCGAGGGCGATCTGCTCGCCGGGCGCGTAGCCGGCTTCCTTGATCGCTTCGAGGATGAGGTCGAGGGCCTCGCGGTTGGAGCCGAGGTTCGGGGCGAAGCCGCCCTCGTCGCCGAGGCCGGTGGACAGGCCGCGGCCCTTCAGCACCTTCTTGAGGGTGTGGTAGACCTCGGTGCCCCAGCGCAGCGCCTCGGAGAAGGACTCCGCGCCGATGGGCGCGATCATGAACTCCTGGATGTCCACGTTGGAGTCGGCGTGCGAGCCGCCGTTGAGGATGTTCATCATCGGGACGGGCAGCAGGTGCGCGTTCGGGCCGCCGAGGTAGCGGAACAGCGGCAGGTCGCTGGCCTCGGAGGCGGCGTGGGCGACGGCGAGGGAGACGCCGAGGATCGCGTTGGCGCCGAGGGAGCCCTTGTTGTCGGTGGCGTCCAGGTCGAACATGGCCTGGTCGATCAGGCGCTGCTCGGTGGCGTCGTAGCCGACCAGCTCGGGGCCGATCTGCTCGATGACGGCGAGGACGGCCTTCTCGACGCCCTTGCCCTGGTAGCGGTTGGGGTCACCGTCGCGCAGCTCGATGGCCTCGAAGGCGCCCGTGGAGGCGCCGGACGGGACGGCGGCACGACCCG
Organism: Streptomyces zinciresistens K42; assembly: GCF_000225525.1. Classification (GTDB taxonomy): domain Bacteria; phylum Actinomycetota; class Actinomycetes; order Streptomycetales; family Streptomycetaceae; genus Streptomyces; species Streptomyces zinciresistens. Next base: position 46,197 of record NZ_AGBF01000032.1, read on the forward strand.
TGCTGCCGTCGTCGAGGCCGACCTCGACCTCGACCGTGGGATTGCCTCGGGAGTCCAGGATTTCCCGGGCTACGACGACGTCGATGGACGGCACGAGCATCTCCTTCTGGGATGTGAAGCAGGTACGCAGACCGCGGTGGGTGCTGCGGGACGAGCCTAACCGCCCCGGGGGGTCCGGCCGGTGGCGGACCGCCCCGTGGACAGAACCGAGAGCGAATTGTTTCCCAACGGAACAAAAACGCGGCCCAAAAGAAACCCCGCTCCGGCGCGTACGGGGGAAAGACGCGCCGGAGCGGGGAGCCCGCGGGGACGGCGGGGTGCCCTCACGAGGACTTCGCGAAGAGGTCCACGGACGCGAGGGCACCGGGGTTCAGCCGCCGGCCGGGATCACTTCAGGTGCAGCTGCTGACCGGGGTAGATCAGGTCGGCGTCCTGGACGACGTCCTTGTTCAGCTTGAACAGCTTCTGCCAGCCGCCCTTGACGCCCTCCTCGGCGGCGATGGAGCTGAGGGTGTCGCCCTTGGCCACCTTGTACTCGCCGTCGCCCTTCTTGACCTTCTTGCCGGTCGGGGTGGTGACGGTCTTGGTGCTCTTCTTGGCGACCGGACGCTCGCCGGAGCGCGAGGCGGGCTGCTCGGTGGCGCGCTCGGTGCGCTGCGAGGACCCGCTCGCCGGGGAACCGCCCGCGGCGGCGCCGTCGTAGGCGGCGCTCGACAGGCCGGTGCCGCAGTTCGGCCAGGCACCCTTGCCCTGGCCCGCGAGGACCTTCTCGGCTATCGCGATCTGCTGGGACTTGCCGGCCTGGTCGGCGCTGGAGGCGTACTGGGTGCCACCGTAGGCGGCCCAGGTGGAGGCCGAGAACTGCAGGCCGCCGTAGTAGCCGTTGCCGGTGTTGATCGACCAGTTGCCGCCGGACTCGCACTGCGCGACGGTGTCCCACTCGGAGGCGGTGGCGGCGGAGGCGCTGCCGGCCGCCATCAGCGGGGCGGCGACGGCGGCGGCACCCGTGACGCCGACGACGGCGACGGCGCGGGCGGCCTTGGACGGACGGCGGTGCTTGCCCTTGCTGGAGAACAGCATGGATGGATCCCCTCACCGACGCCTGCGAGGTGAGCTGTCGGGTTCGGGCCGGTTGAGTTGCCCGGTCGCGCACCGCTGACGCTGATGCGCGACTCCACCCCAAGCCGGTTCCGGCCGTGCGGCCCCGAAGGGCCTCAACCGCCGGACCCGGCGCTTACCTTGGGTCCCCCGCTCCTGCCTACGGCGCATGACGCGACGACTGTTCCCGTTGGGCCGCCGGCAGGATTCGGCGTGACGGCTCTCGGGGCCCGCACTGGAGGCGAGCGGTCATGACCGTAGACACGCGTTTCACGGAATTTCAAAGACGATCAGGGCTTCTGAGATCTATCTCTCACCGTTAGCGAAACGGACATTCAGCGCGAAGCAGGGCGCGAACTCGTGGTGGTCTTCGCCCTGTTCGGCACCTATTCGACGGGGACGTCCAGCGTCTGACCGGGCGCGATGTCGTTGGCGTTGCCGCCGATGCCCCGCTTGTTCGCTTCGTACAGCGCGCGCCATCCGCCGTCGACGTCGAGGGAGTCGGCGATGGAGGCGAGGGTGTCCCCGGGGCGGACGAGGTACGAGGCGTGGCGGCCCGCGGACTTGGGGTCGTTCGCGGCCGGCTTCTCGTCGGCGCTGGGTCCGCGATGACGGCCGGAGGCGGCCGGTCCGGACTCGACGGCCGAGGTGTCGACGAGGCTCCAGGAGCCCGCATCCTGCACCCAGTTGTCCTTGACGTCCCCTTCGGGGCTCTCGACGGGCGAGCTGTCCGGCGACGCGGAGGTCCCGGCGCCGGACGACTTTCCGGGCTTACCGGAGTTGTCGGACTTCGACGGCGAGGAGGGCGACGAGGTGGCACCCTCGGACTTGCCGGACGATTCGGGCGAACCACTCGGCGAGACGGAGGGGCCGTCCGACGGGCTCGCCGAGGTGCCGGAGGGGCTCGACGCGCCGGAGGGCCGGGACGCGTCGGACCCGGAGGAACCCGACGAACCCACCGAATCCAGCAGGCCGGACGATCCGGACACCGCGGAGGGGGAGTCCTCCGTCACCCCGGTGTCGAGGTCGAGCGCCCCGGACTTCTGGGTCAGCCCGCTGAGCACACCGCAGGTGCGCCAGGCGCCGACACCCTGGTCCGCGAGGACGGCCTGCGCCACGGTGATCTGCTGCGAGCGGCTGGCCAGCTCGGGGCTGGTGGCGTAGTCGAGGCCGCCGTACTTCTCCCAGTCGGCCTGGGTCAACTGCAGGCCGCCGAAACGCCCGTTGCCGGTGTCGGCGCTCCAGGAGCCGCCGCTCGCACAGTCGGCCACCTTGTCCCAGACGGTGCCGTCGGCGGCGCTCGCGCCGGAGGCGCCGAGGAGCGGGATGGCGATGGCGGAGCCGGTGACGCCGGCCGCGACGAGCAGGGCGGGCGCCTGACGGGGGCGACGGTGACGACCGTTCCCGGAGAGCATGCGATGGCCTTTCAGGAGACAGCGGTGGCCGCGGCGCGTGAAACCTGGCGCCGCCATTGAACCGTGAACGTATAGGCATTCGATCACTTGTCACAAGTTAATGCCGCGCAGATCACGTGAAGATCACAGACATGAGCGCGTGTCATGTTTGCGGAGCGGGACAGAATCACCTGTTCGGGGTGAACTCCACCGGAAGCGTGCGCAGTCCCCGCATGATGAGGCCGCCGCGCCACCGCAACTCGGCGGGCTCCACGGCGAGTTGGAGGTCGGGGAGGCGGGTGAGGAGGGTGGCGAGGGCGGTCTGGCCCTCCAGGCGGGCGAGCGGGGCCCCGAGGCAGTAGTGGATGCCGTGGCCGTAGCCGAGGTGCTGGTTGTCGCGGCGGCCGAGGTCGAGGACGTCCGGGTCGGCGAACCGTTCGGGGTCGCGGTCGGCTGCGGCCAGGACCACCAGGACGGGGTCGCCCGCGGCGATGCGCTGCCCGCCGATCGTGACCGGCTCCGTGGCGAAGCGCCAGGTGGCCAGCTCCACGGGGCCGTCGTAGCGCAGGAGTTCCTCGACGCCCGTCGCCAGCAGGGCGCTCTCGCCGGCGGCGAGGGAGCGCTGGAGGCGGGCGCGCTGAGCGGGGTGGGTCAGCAGGGCGTGGGTGCCGTTGCCGATCAGGTTGACGGTCGTCTCGAAACCGGCGAAGAGAAGGATGAACGCCATCGCGGCGGCCTCGTTCTCGGTGAGGTGCTCGCCGTGGTCGGAGGCCCGGATGAGCCCGGAGATGAGGTCCTCGCCGGGGGCGGGGTCCGGCGGGAGGGCCGCGCGCTTGCGGTGGATGAGGTCGGCGAGATAGCCGCGCATCTTCTTGACCGAGCGGGCGACCCCGCCGCGCGGCCCGCCCTGGTGACGGATCATCATGCCCGCCCAGTCCCGGAAGTCGTCCTGGTCCTCGCGGGGGACGCCCAGCAGGTCGCAGATGGCGTAGATGGGCAGCGGGAAGGCGAACTCGTGGATAAGGTCGGCGCCGCCCCGGTCCGCGAACCCGTCGATGAGCCGGTCGGTCAGCTCCTGCACGCGGGGCGCGAACTCCGCGACCCGGCGGGGCGTGAACGCCTTGCTGACCAGCCGGCGCAGCCGGGTGTGGTCCGGCGGGTCGATGTTGAGCAGATGCGTCATCAGCTCGGCCTTGCGCTCGCCCGGGATGCCCGTCCGGCCCCTGGCGTGCGCGGGCCCGTCGTGGTGGGCGGGGTTCTTGGACAGCCGCTGGTCGGCGAGGGTCTGCTTGGCGTCGGCGTACCGCGTGACCAGCCATGCCTCCACCCCGCTGGGCAGCCGCGTCCGGTGCACGGGCGCGTGCTCGCGCAGCCAGGCGTAGGCGGGGTACGGGTCGGTGGCGAACTCCCAGGTGAACAGCGCGGGAGGCGCGGGGGCGGAGGGGCCGGGGGCGGAGGAGTCGGGGACGGAGGGGCCGGGGACGGAGGGGCCTGGCTGGTCGGTCACGCCCCGACGGTATCCGCCGGGTCCGCCGGACCGGAGGGAGGGCGGGCACGCGCACCGGTCCGGCCGCGCCGCCGCGGAGGGTGCCGGTGGTCGGCCGGGGGCCTCGGCGGGCGTACGCCCCGCCGGGGGCCGCCGGTGGCGCGGCGCGTGCCCTCCGGGTGGCCGCGACCCGGTGGGTCCGGTCGCTCCCCGGCACGGGGCGGGGTCAGCCGGACAGTCCCTCGGCCGTCCGTACCGCGTCCCGGTAGGCGCGGGCCGCGGCGCGCAGGGCCGCCTCCGGGTCGACGCCGGCCGCCTCCGCGCGGACCGCGAGCGCGAGCAGGTCGTAGCCGGGGCCCTCGCCCTGCGGCGGCGGCACCCGCAGGCCCGCCGTGCGGACGCGGGACGCCAGCTTCGCCGCGAGGGCGAGGCCCGGCTGGCCCAGCGGGATGCCGTCCGTCACCGACTCACGGCGCTTCTCCACCGCCTTGGTGCGCAGCCAGTGCTCCTTGACCTCCTCCGGGGTGGTCGCGGTCGCGTCGCCGAAGACGTGCGGGTGGCGGTGGATGAGCTTGGTGACGATGCCCGCGGCGACGTCGTCCACGGAGAACGGGGCGTCCGGGTCCTCCTCGGCGATCCGCGCGTGGAAGACGACCTGGAGCAGTACGTCGCCCAGTTCCTCGCGCAGTTCGTCGCGGTCGCCGTCCTCGATCGCCTCGACCAGCTCGTACGCCTCCTCGATGCCGTACTTGGCCAGGCCCTCGTGCGTCTGCCGCGAGGACCAGGGGCATACGGCGCGGATCCGGTCCATGACCTGGACGAGGTCGAGGAGGCGGGCGCCGGGCAGGTCGTAGGAGGCGGGCAGCAGTTCCAGCTCCGGCAGCCGTGTGCGGCCGCCGCCGGCCAGGCGGGCCAGGCCGTCGGTGAGCGCCGGTTCGCCCTCGGCGGTGGCCACGACCACGACCGTGCGCCCGCCCGCGCAGGACTCGACGAGCTGCCGGGCCGCCGGCGCGGCCTCGTCGACCGCGACCCCCGCCTCGCGCAGATACGGCAGCTGCGGGTGCGCGCCGTCCGCGCACAGCACGCGGTCGGCCGCGTGCAGCGCCTGCCAGGCGGGCCAGGACAGCAGGCCGGGCGCCACCCGGTGGCTGGTGGTGAGCAGGACGATACGGCCGGGGGCGGCCTCGGGGCTGGTTGCGTTCACGGTCCGAACGTAACCCACGCCTCCGACGCCGCCCCGGGTTGTCCACAGGCGGTGCGGGTCCGGTGCCCGGGAGGCTCCCCGGGGGCGCCCCGCGTCCCGGTCAGGCCGGCTGCCGGGCCGCCGCCGTCACCTCGCGCACCCACGGCGTCCGGACGTCGGCGCGGCCCCTCTTCTGCATGTCCCAGGTGCCGTAGCGCGGGTTGAGCCGGACGTCGAGCTTCTTGGACGCCGCGGCGAGCGCGTCCCAGAAGGCGGGCTTGCCGGCGTCGGTGCCGAGCGCGGTGCCGAGCTTCTGCGCCTCCAGCTGGAGGCGGAGGTTCTCGTCGAGGCGCTGCGGCGGCACACCGTACTGCTGGAGCCAGGCCGTCCGGAGCGCCTCGGCACCGCCGACCTGCTTCTCCAGGCCGCCGCGCATCTGCTGGACCTCCTTGCGGGTGACGCTCACTCCCGCGTCCTGGGCGGCCCGGCGCAGCACCCGGTCGAGGACCATGTTCCCGAGGACGTCCCGGGAGAGGGTGCCGGACTTGGCGACGACCTGGGCGTACTGGGCGTCGTCGGAGACGGCCGCGCGCTGTGCCGAGCGGACCTCGCCCACCCTGTTCTCCAGCTGCGCGACCGTGATCCGCTGGTCGCCGACGACGGCCGCGGCGCCGGGACGCGCGTCGCCTCCGCAGGCGGTGAGCAGGGGGGCCGCGACGATCGCGGCGGAGAGGAGGAGCGCGGTGCGACGGCGGCGGTGCAAGGAGACCTCCCGAGGAGAGCTTGTGCGGCGGTGCACAAAGTCTTGCGGTGATCGATGGTAGGCAGTGGGCAAGCTCTGGCCAACCCATTGGACCAACGATTCACCAGGACTTCGGGCACCGCCGCACCCCCGTACGGCCCTCTTGTCAGCCGCGCACCTGCCCCAGCCACTGGAGGGTGCGCCGGACCTCGCCCGCCATCGGGTGGCCGGGGCCGCGCAGCCGCTCCACGTCGATCAGCAGGCGGGCCAGCGTGTCGTGGGCCGCGGGGCGGTCGCCGAGGGCGAGCAGCAGATGGCCCATGCGGCGGCGGACGTCGTGGGCGAGTTCGGGGTCGCCGGAGACGTACTGGTTCTCGTAGTAGGGCAGCAGGGCGCGGTACTCGGCGAGGGCGGCGGCGGGCTCACCGAGCTGTTCCAGGCACTGGGCGACGTCGTAGCGGAAGCGCAGCGCCTGCGGGTCGGCGCGGCCCGCCTCGGTGGCGCGCTCGTCGGCGAGGCGGCGCAGTTCGGGCAGCGCGCGCCGGTACTGGCCGTCGTCCATGAGCGTGGCCGCGTACTGCTTGCGCAGGCTGCGGACGACCGGGGAGTGCTCGCCGTGCTGCTGGGCGGCGGTGGGCAGGATCGCGCCGAGGATGTCGACGGCCTGGGTGATGCGGCCCTCGCCGAGCAGCCGCTTGACCTCGTCGACGGCGCGCGCCACGTCGGCCTTCTCGTCGGCGGGCGGGGCGGGGGCGGCGGGGGCCGGCTGGGGCGCGGGGGTGCGGGCACGGTCCGGCCAGGGCGCGTGCGGGCGCAGGAAGGGGCGCGTGGGGTCCAGGGGCTCTCCGGTGGTCGTCCCGCGCGCGGGCAGCATCGGTGCCAGCTCCTGGTACACCTCCTGCGCGGAGGCGGGCCGGTGCTGGGGGTCCTTCGCGAGCAGCCGCAGCACGAGGGCTTCGAGTGCCTCGGGGACCTCGGGGCGGGTGCGGCGCACGGGCAGCGGCGGCTCGTACAGGTGCCGGTGGAGCACGCCGAGCGCGGTGGAGCCGGAGAACGGCACGTCGCCGCTGAGGAGTTCGTGCAGCAGCACACCGAGCGCGTACAGGTCGGTGTACGGGCCGACCGCGCCGCCCATCGCCTGCTCGGGGGCCATGTAGGCCGGCGAGCCGATGGGCGAGCCGGTGTGGGTGAGACGGGTGGTGTCGGTGTCCATGACGGAGGCGACGCCGAGGTCGAGCACGGTGACCGTGCCGTCCTGCTTCACCATCACGTTGCGCGGCTTGAGGTCGCGGTGGACGATCGGCACGGCGTGCACGGCGCTGAGCACGGCGCACAGCTGCGCGGCGACCGCCACCGCCGCCTGCCAGGGGTAGGGGTCCCGCCCGGCGAGGTGGGCGGCGAGGTCGACCCCGTCGACGTACTGCATGACGAGGAACAGCTCCTCGCCCTCGCTGCCCGCGTCGTGCACGGTGACCAGGCCGGGGTGGTCGACCTGCGCGGTCACCCGGCACTCGCGCACGAACCGGCGGCGCAGTTCGTCGGCCTCCTGGCCCGCGACCTTGTCGGGGCGCAGCAGCTTCACCGCCACGCGCCGGTCGAGCCGCTGGTCGTAGGCCGTCCAGACCTGTCCCATGCCGCCCTGGCCGATGAGCGTGGACAGCTCGTAGCGGTCGGCGACGACGCGTCCTGCCGGCACGGTCACCGTCCGCTCTCGGGGCTGCCGTCCTGGCGGCCGTCGTGCTGGCGCAGGTAGTCACTGAGCTCGTCGAGCTCGGCCCGGACCTGGTCGATGCGCGCGGGCGCGGGGCGCTGCGGGGGCGGCGGGCTGTTCGGGACGGGGGTCTGCGGCACCGGCCGCTGGGGTGTCGGCGGGGTCTGCGAGAGGGTCGTGCCGGTGTACGGCGTCTGCGGCGGCTGGGGATAGCCGTACGCCGGGGCCGGTCCCGTGCCGTAGCCCGTGAGGCGGACCCGCCGGAAGTGGCGGATGTCCGCGACGAGGTAGTACACGGTGAACCCGGCGATGCCGCCGAAAAGCAGGACGAAACCCGTCCAGCCGCCCGCGGTGGTGATCTCGTTGCCCGGCTCGGAGCCGAGCAGGACCAGGCCGACGAACTCCACCACGATCGCGACGCCCAGCAGCGCCCAGTCGAGCATCCGGCGGGTGACGACGGCGAGCCGCAGCATCATGACCCACATCAGCAGACCGAAGCTCAGCACCGACACCACGGCGAAGAGCACGCGCAGGAAGACCAGCAGCCCGGTGGCAGGTGGCCGGTTCACCGGCTGCGTGTAGCCGTGGCCTTGCATGGCTGCTCCTGTTGCCTTGAGTGAACGAACGAGGCCGACCGGTCCTGCCCGGTGCGGGGCAACCTCGGTCGTACGATTGTCGCTTCGAGCGTATAGGCCGACGCCGACATACGGTCACCGGTTGTACCGAACCGTTGTCGTGCCGATCACTTCGCCCGACGGCGCTGGTCGCGCGGAGGCCCGGCATCCGGGGCGGGCGCGGGGGTCGTTGGGGCGGGCCGCCGGGGTCGGCGGGCCGTGGGCGCGGGCGCGGCGGGTGGTGCCGTGGGCGCGTGCGTGGCGCCGTGGGCGCGGTGGGCCGTGGGCGCGTGCGCGGTTCAGCCGCCGCACTGCGCCAGCATCGCGCCTACAGCACCGACGTCATGCTCTGCTGCCGCTTCCTCCACGAGTCCCGGGGCGGCAATCCATCTGGGACACGGACGGCGCCGACCTGCGCGCGTACAAGGCACGTCGACAAGACCGTGGTGTCGCCGCAGGGGCCGAAGCGTGTACGGGTCAACGCCGACGCCGAGCCCGAGGTGCCCCGGCAGCCGATCCGGTTCCTGTCGCACGAGGACTTCATGCTCTGGCGGGACGTCGGCCTGCGCGGGCTGCTGCCTGTCAGGACTCCCGTGTCCCCGTCTCACCCGGGCACTCGCCGCCGCTCTCGCCGAAGTCGTCAGCGCTCCCGGCA
>NZ_AGBF01000031.1 GCF_000225525.1 Streptomyces zinciresistens K42
GATGATCCCCCGGGGGCCGGTGTCGCCGACGACGGCGTACAGGACGCGGTCGCCGTACACGACGGCGGCCACCGAGCCGCCCCGGATCCCGGAGGCGGTGTGGTCCCAGACGCCGCTGGGGCCCGGCACGACGATGTAGGGGAGCGTGTCGGAGCGCAGCGCCCGGCCGTCGGACTGCCGGAACGCGGTGTCCGGCAGGAAGTACGGATCGGTGTTCTCGTTGCACTTCGCGGTGCGCTGCCCGTCGCAGTCGATGTCCATGTCGGCCTTCCAGAACACCGCGTCCGGTGTGCCGCAGACCGGGACGGTGGCCGCCGCGGCCCCCGCGTCGGTGCGGTAGGCGCCCTGGGAGATCCGGGTGCAGGACGCCACCCGGGCGAGCAGCCGGGCCGCGCTCACCGAGCCCTCCGGGGCGGGCACCGGGCGGGGGGCTCCGGAGGCGCTCGCGGGGAGCAGCCCGGCGGCGAGCAGTGCGGCACCGGAGGCCGCGGTCAGGGTCAGCGTTCGGATGCGCACGGTGGGGCCCTTCAGTCCGGGACGGGAGTCCTTGGCGGTGTCCTGCGGAACGACCCCTTCACAAGACCCCGTATCCCCGCGCGCGTCACCTCGGGCCCGGGGGCTGATTGCGGTGCGCGGGCCCCGGGAGAAGACTGGACGGGAGGAGGATTCCGTACGGGGCCCGGCAATCCCGGGAGGTGTCATGTTCGTACGTGCCGTCTACGCGACCGGCGATCCCGCGAAGATCGACACGGCCATCAGGGCGATGAACACCGAAGGACGCGACCTGCTGGAGGACCGGCCCGGCTACCGGGGGGCGAGCGTGTTCGCCGACCGGACGCTCGGAAAGCTCCTGGCGGCGAGCTGGTGGGAGTCGGAGCGGGCCCGCCACACCAGCGACGAGGTGCTGAGGGAGCGGCGCGCGGCCATGCTGGAGCCGTTCGCCGGGACCCTGGCCGTGGAGAACTACGAGACCGCGGTGGTGCACCAGGTGCGCAGACCGCAGGCGGGCGCGGGCCTGCGGCTCACCCGGCTGGAGTTCGACCCCAGGGACGCCGACCTGCTCACCGACACCTTCCGGGCGACGGTGCTGCCCCGGCTCGAAGCGCTTCCCGGGCTGGTGCGGGCGACCCTGCTGGTCGACCGGGAGCGCGGGCGCGGCACGGCCGGAGCGGTCTTCGTGGACGGGACGGCGCTGGCGGCGTCCCGCGCGGGGCAGGCGGCGGTCCGGCACGAGGGGGCCGCGAAGGCCCGGGTGGCCGTGACCGGTCTGGAGGAGTTCGAGGTCGTCTTCACCGACGTGGACCCCGGCTGACCGCTCCTCCCGCGCGAAGGCCCGCCCCCCGCCGGGCGGGCCCGCGCGTCCTACTCGACGGTGGCCGGGTGGCCGCCGATGCGCCGGTCCTCGTTGAGCGCGCTGATGGCCGCGAGGTCCTCGTCGTCCAGGCTGAAGTCGAAGACCTCGATGTTCTCCCTGATCCGCGAGGGCGTCACGGACTTCGGGATCACGACGTTGCCGGTCTGCAGGTGCCAGCGCAGCACCACCTGGGCCGGGCTGCGGCCGTGCTTGCGCCCGATGGCCACGATCGCCGGGACCTCCAGCAGGCCCTGGCCCTGGCCGAGCGGCGACCACGCCTCGGTGGCGATGCCCCGCTCGGCGTGGAACGCGCGCGACGCGTGCTGCTGCAGGTGCGGGTGCAGCTCGATCTGGTTGACCGCCGGGACGACCGAGGTCTCGCCGATCAGCCGCTCCAGGTGCTCCGGCAGGAAGTTGGACACGCCGATCGCGCGTACGCGCCCGTCGGCGAGGAGCTTCTCGAACGCCTTGTAGGTGTCGACGTAGCGGTCGCGTCCGGGCACCGGCCAGTGGATGAGGTACAGGTCGACGTAGTCCAGGCCCAGCTTGCCCAGCGACACGTCGAAGGCGCGCAGGGTCGTGTCGTAGCCCTGGTCGCGGTTCCAGAGCTTGGTGGTGACGAAGATGTCCTCACGGGGGACGCCGGAGGCCGCGACGGCCTTGCCGGTGCCCTCCTCGTTGCCGTAGATCGCCGCTGTGTCGATGCTGCGGTACCCGGCCTGCAACGCCGTCGCGACCGCCTGCTCCGCCTCGTCGTCCGGCACCTGCCAGACGCCGAAGCCCAGCTGGGGCATCTCGACGCCGTTGTTCAGGATGATCGGGGGGACCTTGCTGCTCACGAGCTCTTGATCCTTACGGTTGTCGTCAGGTGGGACTCCCATCGTCAACGATCACGGGGCGTCGTGCATTCCTGACCGGCGAATCCGCGGCGGCCGGCCGGGTCAGGCGCGGTAGAGCGCCTCGACCTCATCGGCGTAGGCGTTCTCGATGGCCTTGCGCTTGAGCTTCAGCGACGGCGTGAGCAGACCGTGCTCCTCGGTGAAGGGCTGGGCGAGGATGCGGAACGTGCGGATCGACTCGGCCTGCGAGACCAGGGTGTTGGCGGCGACGACGGCCCGGCGCACCTCGGTCTCCAGATCGGCGTCGCGCACCAGCTCCGCGGGGGAGAGCCGCGGCTTGTCGCGCATCATCAGCCAGTGCTCGACCGACTCCTGGTCGAGGGTGACCAGGGCGGCGATGTACGGGCGGTCGTTGCCGACGACGATGCACTGGGCGACCAGCGGATGGTCGCGGACGCGCTCCTCCAGCACGCCCGGCGAGACGCTCTTGCCACCGGAGGTCACGAGGATCTCCTTCTTGCGGCCGGTGATCGTGAGGTAGCCGTCCTCGTCCAGCGAGCCGAGGTCGCCGGTGGCGAGCCAGCCGTCGTGCAGGGCCGCGTCCGTCGCCTTCGGGTTGTTCAGATAGCCCTGGAAGACGTTGCCGCCGTTCAGCCAGACCTCGCCGTCGTCGGCGATGTGCACGGTCATGCCCGGGATGGGCTGGCCCACCGTGCCGTAGCGGGTGTGGTAGGGCGGGTTGGCGGTGGCCGCCGCGGTGGACTCGGTGAGGCCGTACCCCTCGTAGACGTGGACGCCTGCGCCCGCGAAGAACAGGCCGAGCCGGCGGTCCATGCCCGAGCCGCCCGTCATCGCCTGCCGGATGCGGCCGCCCATCGCGGCGCGCATCTTGCCGTACACCAGCTTGTCGAAGACCTGGTGCTGCATCCGCAGCCCGGCCGACGGGCCGGGGCCGGTGCCCCACGCCTTGGCCTCCATGGCGTCCGCGTACTTCACCGCGACCTCGACCGCCTTCTCGAAGGCGCCCGCCCGGCCCTCCTTCTCGGCCTTGCGGCGCGAGGCGTTGAACACCTTCTCGAAGATGTACGGCACCGCGAGGAAGAACGTCGGCCGGAACGCGGCGAGGTCCGGCAGCAGGGCCGCGGCGTTCATCTGCGGCTGGTGGCCGAAGCGGACCCTGCCGCGGACCGCGGCCACCTGCACCATCCGCCCGAAGACGTGCGCGAGCGGCAGGAACAGCAGGGTCGCCGCCTCGTCGCCCCTGCGGGAGTGGAACACCGGCTCCCAGCGCTCGATGACGGTGTCCGCCTCGAACATGAAGTTGCCGTGCGAGAGGACGCAGCCCTTGGGGCGGCCGGTGGTGCCGGAGGTGTAGATGACGGTCGCCACCGAGTCCGGGGTGACCGCCTCGCGGTGGCGGTGGACCACCTCGTCGTCCAGGTGGCCGCCCGCCTCGTACAGCTCCTGCACCGCGCCCGAGTCCAGCTGCCACAGCTGGTGCAGCCGGGGGAGGCGGTCGATGACGGTCGCGATCGTCATGGCGTGGTCCTCGTGCTCGACGACCGCCGCCGAGCACTCGGCGTCGTACAGCATCCAGAAGCACTGCTCGGCCGAGGACGTGGGATAGACGGGCACCACCTGGGCGCCGATCGTCCACAGGGCGTAGTCGAAGAGCGTCCACTCGTACCGGGTGCGGGACATCAGCGCGACCCGGTCGCCGAACCGGATGCCCCGCGCGAGCAGCCCCTTGGCCAGCGCCAGCACCTCGTCGCGGAACTCGGCGGCGGTCACGTCGCGCCAGCGGCCGTCCTCGCCCTTGCGGCCGAGGACCACGTACGAGGGGTCCTCCCGGGCGTGCTGGAAGACGGTGTCGGCCAGGCCGCCCACCGGCGGCGCCAACGCCAACGGAGGGTTGGTGAATTCGCGCAAACCCCGCTCCCCGCTCCGAATGCCTCGGCTGACGCTCAGCGCGGCGCGGTGAAAGCTACCCCACCCGTCGTGCGGGCGGGAGGGGTCCGCGAACGCGGCGGCGCTCGGGAACCCACTGATCAGCGAAGGAAAATACGCTCACAAGGGGAAGGGCAGGACAGAAAGCTGACGGTTGAGTAAGTTTCGGGACCGTGATCTCCACCGAATCTGTACGTGCGGACCGCCCCCGCCGGCCGGGCCCCGTCACCGCCGGTGCAGCCGGTCGCCGCCCGCGATGATCGCCGCGGCCAGCGCGTCGGCCGCGCCCTGCGCGCCGGTCCGGCGCGGGCCGTGGACCAGCACGAAGTCGACGCGTCCCAGCTCCGGCAGTCCGGCCCGGTCGGGCACGCGCACCAGGCCGGGCGGGATCAGGCCCCGGGAGTGCGCCATGACGCCGAGTCCGGCCCGCGCCGCCGCGATCAGCCCGTTGAGGCTGCCGCTCGTGCACACGATCCGCCACGCGCGGCCCTGCCGCTCCAGCGCCTCCAGCGCCAGCGCCCGGGTGATGCCCGGCGGGGGATAGACGATCAGCGGCACCGGGCGGTCCGGCTCCGGACGCAGCCGCTCCGCGCCGATCCACACCAGCCGGTCGTGCCAGACCAGCGCGCCGCCGGGCTCCTCGGGCCGCCGCTTGGCCAGCACCAGGTCCAGCTTCCCGGCCGCCAGCTGCTCGTGCAGGGTCCCCGAGAGCTCGACCGTCAGCTCCAGGTCGACCTCCGGGTGCTCGTAGCGGAAGCCCTCCAGGATCTCCGGCAGCCGGGTCAGCACGAAGTCCTCGGACGCCCCGAAGCGCAGCCTGCCGCGCAGCCGGGTCCCCGTGAAGAACGCCGACGCCTGCTCGTGCACCGCGAGGATCCTTCGCGCGAAGCCGAGCATCGCCTCGCCGTCCTCCGTCAGCTCCACCGAGTGGGTGTCGCGGACGAACAGGGGCCTGCCGACGGCGCCCTCCAGCCGCCGGACGTGCTGGCTGACGGTGGACTGGCGCAGGCCGAGGCGCCGGGCGGCCCGGGTGAAGCTCAGGGCCTGGGCCACCGCGAGGAACGTGCGCAGCTGCGACGGGTCGTACACGCCGCCACCCTACCGCCGTCATCGCGGAACGTGATGACAGTCAGAGTGGTGTGCCGGATTCCCGATCGCGGGGCCGCGGAGGACGATGGAGAGGGCACGTCCGTGCCGGGTGTCCGACGTACAGCGACGCGACGAACGACGTAGTGGAGCACAGTGAAACGCCTGCGATGGTTCCGAAGGCCGCCGGCCGACCCGTACATCCTGCTGCTGCTCGGGACGGTCGGCCTCGCCGCCCTGTTCCCGGCCCGCGGCACGGCGGCCGGCGTGGCCTCCGGCGCCTCCACGGCCGCGATCGCCTTCCTGTTCTTCCTCTACGGCGCCCGGCTCTCCACCCGTGAGGCGCTGGACGGGCTCAAGCACTGGCGGCTGCACGCCACCGTCCTCGCCTGCACCTTCGTGGTCTTCCCGCTGCTGGGCCTCGCGGCCGGCGGGCTCGTGCCGGGGCTGCTGACCCAGCCTCTCTACCAGGGGCTGCTCTTCCTCACCCTGGTCCCCTCGACCATCCAGTCCTCGATCGCCTTCACCTCGATGGCCCGGGGCAACGTCCCCGCCGCGATCTGCGCCGGCTCCTTCTCCTCCCTCGTCGGCATCCTCCTCACCCCGCTGCTCGCGGCGGCCGTGCTCGGCGGCGGCTCCGCCGGGTTCTCCGCCGACTCCCTGGTGGGAGTCGTGCTCCAGCTGCTCGTGCCGTTCGCCGCCGGGCAGGTGCTGCGCCGCTGGATCGGCGCCTTCGTCACCCGGCACAAGAGGCTCCTCGGCCTCGTCGACCGCGGCTCCATCCTGCTGGTCGTCTACACCGCGTTCGGCAAGGGCGTGGTGCAGGGCATCTGGCAGCAGGTCAGCGCGGTCCGCCTCGCCGGGCTGCTCCTCGTCGAGGCGGTGCTGCTCGCCGTCATGCTCGCCCTGACCTGGTACGGCGCCAGGGCGCTGCGCTTCGACCGGGCGGACCGCGTCGCGATCCAGTTCGCCGGCTCCAAGAAGTCCCTGGCCGCCGGACTGCCCATGGCGAGCGTCCTGTTCGGCGCGCACGCCGCCCTCGCCGTGCTGCCGCTGATGCTCTTCCACCAGATGCAGCTGATGGTGTGCGCGGTCATCGCCAAGCGCCGCAGCCGCGACCCCGAGGCCCTCGCCCAGGACCGGCTCACCGCGCCGGAGCCGCCCGCAGCGTCACGAACCGCGGTCGGTACAGCGACACGTTCCGGCTGAGCTGGGCCGCGGCACCGTCCGGCGCCAGCCAGTTGACGTCGTAGCTCAGCACCAGGCGCCCCGGGCCGCTCAGCGCGGGGTGGGTCTGCGGGTTGTAGGCGGCGACCCGGGCGCCCGGCGGCAGGGCGGGGCTGAACCCCTTCGCCGGCCCGCGCCACGGGCCCTCGGGCGAACAGGCCCAGTACGACGCCACCGTCGTCAGCCCCGCGGGGCCGGCGGCCATCGTGAACAGCACGTACGTCCCCGCCACCCGCGCCACCGAGAAGGCGCTGCCCACCCCGGTGCGCCGGCCGTCCCCGAGCACGGGCCGGGGCCGGGCGGCAGCCGGGCGCACCCACGCCCGGCCGGACCGGTAGCGCCAGGCGCCGGGTTCCGCGAGCCGGCCCACGGGCACGCGCGCGAGGTACGCCCGCGACACCGGCCGGGAGGCCGCCTGGCCGTCGTCGCCCCCGAAGACGTACGTCCAGCCGCCCCTCTCCACCAGCGTGGTGCCGAACAGCACCCGCCGCGACGGGTCGGGCACCAGCCGCTGGTCGAAGACCGGCACGGCCGACTCCACCCGCAGGTCCGGCAGGGCGAGCGTGGCCACCTCGGTGGCCTCCGGCACCCCGAAGATCCAGGGCGGCTGCCCGGCCGAGCGCACCCACAGCACCACCCGCAGGACCCGCTCCCGCGCACCGGGCGAGCGGGGTTCGACCCGGGCCGCCACCGGCCAGCGCCACCGGTTCGGCCCCGGGTCCGCGAACAGCGGGGCGGGCAGCGTGCGTTCCAGGCGCCCGCCGCGCATGACGACGGCCGAGTTGCGCACCATGGGCGCGCTCGCCTCCCGCCAGGTGGCGGACTCGCCGAACGGGTTGGGCGGGGCGTACACCTGGCCGAGGTAGGTGTCCGAGAACAGCCACAGCAGCCGCCCGTCCGGCAGCCGCACCGAGCGCGTGCCGTCACCGCCGGTCCAGTCGTCGGTGCGCGCGGGGTCGTCGCCGTAGCGGGCGAACTCGGCCGTCAGGCCCTTCGCCGCCGACCAGGAGCCGACCGACCGGGGCCCGCACCCGGCGCCGCCCTCCCGTCCGCCGCCGTCGTCCGGGAGGGCGGTGAGCAGCACGGCCCCGAGAACCAGGGCCAGCAGGACGCCGAGGCCGGTTCCCGTGCGCTGCCGTGCTCGTGTCGCGTCGGGCACCCGGGGGACGTTAGCGTCCCGGGCGCACCCGGTCCATGGGCAGCCACAGGACGGTGCCCGCCGCGGCGGCCGACCCCCGGGACGCGGCGGTCAACTCGCCGTCGCCGAGCGCCCTGTTCCACACCCGCACCTCGTCGACCGCGCCGGTGAGGAAGGCCCGGCCGTCCATGCGCTGCCCGACGTGCACGCCGAAGGGCGTGTTGCGGCTGACCGAACCGGCCACGTCCGGTGCGGAGACCGCCCTGCCGTCGAGGAACAGCGTCAGCCGTCCGCCGCCCCGGCGCAGCGCGAGGTGGTGCCACGCCCCGTCGTTCGCGGCGTCGCCCGCCCACACGGACGCGGTGCGCAGCGTCCCGAACCCCTCGCGCGTGGTGATCAGCCCGCGCACCCGGCCGTTCGCCGGCTCGCCGCGCAGCCACACCTGGGGCTGGCCGGTGCCGATGCCGCCCATCCAGAGGAACGGCTGCTCGCCGCCCGCCGCCGTGTAGCGGAAGAACAGGGACGCGGTGAAGTCGCCGGTGCCGAGCGGCAGGCCGGAGCGGTACGGCAGCCGCACCGCGTCGTCGCGCCCGTCGAACTCCAGGGCCCGGCCGAGGACCCCGCCGGCGGTCCCGGCCCCGCCGAGCACCGTCGCGGGGGGCGCCCCGGGGGCGAGGTCCGCGGTGGTGGGGTCGGGGCCCCCGCGCGGGCCGAGCCAGCCCTCGGTGAAACGGGCGAAGCGGATCTCGTCGCGCGCGTCGGCCGTACCGGCCTCGTACAGCAGGCCCACCGTGCCGGGGGCGGCCTGAACCAGGTCCGAGTAGCCCGCCCAGTCCGTGGTGACGACCTTGCCGCGGTCCACGCCGTCCCAGGTGGCGCCGCCGTCGTAGGAACTGCGCACCATCATGGTCCGGCGGCGGTCCGGGTCGGCGGGGGCGGACAGCAGCAGCCGCTCGCCCAGCCGCAGGGTGGCGCCCTGGACCTGGGGCGTGTACAGGTCCGGCAGGTCCTCGAACGGGCCGGTGAAGCTGTCGCCGCCGTCCCGGCTGTACGTCTGGCCGCGGTGCCCGAGGTCCGTGCCGTCCTGCTCCCGGCCGCTGACGAGGAGCGTGCCGTCCGCCCGCTCGGTGAGGGTCACCTCGGACGGCTTCTGGCGGAAGGTGCCGTCGGCGGAGACCGGCCAGGTGTCGGTGGCGCCGGCCCGCCAGGTGGCGCCCCCGTCGTCGCTGACGACGAGCGCGGCGTGGTTGGCGGTGACCCGGCCCCCCGCCCAGGTCTCGGTGTTGACGCCGAAGACCAGCCGTCCGGCGTGCGGGCCCCGGGTGAGCTGGATGCCGTGCACGGGGCCGGTCGCGTACCAGGAGTTCCACTCCGCCGGCAGTGCCTGGTCGCTCAGGTCCCGGGGCGCGGACCAGGTCAGTCCGTCGTCGTCGCTGTACTGGAGGTAGGGGGTGCGGTCGCAGGGGGCGGCGCAGTTCGCGCTGTCCGTGCGGCCCGTGTTGTAGGTCTCGGCGAGCAGGACGCGGCCGGTGCGGCGGTCCACCATCGGGGCGGGGTTGCCGTGGGTGTCGCCGCCGCCGTCGTTGACGACCCGGAGGGGGCCCCAGGTGCGGCCGCCGTCGGTCGAGCGCTTCAGCACGATGTCGATGTCGGCGGCGTCCCCGCAGTTCAGCACCCGGCCCTCGGCGAAGGCCAGCAGGGTGCCGCTCCGGGTCCGCACGATCGCCGGGATGCGGAAGCAGGCGTACCCGGGGTCCTGGGAGGCCCGGAAGAGGACCTGCTGCGTGAAGGGGGCCGCGCCGCCGGCCGGCCGGGACGGCTCGGGAGGGGAGGCCGCGACCGTGGCGAGGGCCGCGGCGGTGGCGGTGAGGGCGGCCGTGAGGCGTGCGCGAACTCCTGACGGCATGGTGCGTTCCGCCCTTGATCGTCCGATGGGATGTCCGGGCATCCGGACATCCCCGTCCGACATGCGCAGGGCAGACGCTAGGCGGCTCGTCCCGTGCCCGACAAGAACCGCGCTCGTGTCACGGCACGGATGGCCTACCGCCCGTCGTACCGGAGGCCGGGGCACGGCCGTACGTCCGTCCGCCGGCCGCCCCCGCCGCCGGGCCGGTCGGGGAACCGCGGGGCCCCGGCACGGCGCAGGGGGCGCTCCCCGCCGGTCGGGGCCCCGCCGCCGTGTCGCGGGGGAGCCGGTCAGCCTCGGGCGGCCGCGGTCCGCAGAGCGATCCGGTGTTCGCCCGCGTACACGTTCATGGAGGCGCCCCGCAGGAAGCCCACCAGGGTCAGCCCCGTCTCGGCGGCCAGGTCGACCGCCAGCGAGGAGGGCGCCGAGACCGCCGCGAGGACGGGTATCCCCGCCATCACGGCCTTCTGCGCCAGTTCGAAGCTGGCGCGCCCCGAGACCAGCAGCACCGACCGGGACAGCGGCAGGTTCCCGTCCTGCAGGGCGCGGCCGACCAGTTTGTCGACCGCGTTGTGCCGGCCCACGTCCTCCCGGACGTCGACGAGTTCGCCGTCCTCGGTGAACAGGGCCGCCGCGTGCAGACCCCCGGTCCGGTCGAAGACCCGCTGGGCCGCGCGGAGCCGGTCGGGGAGGCTCGCGAGGAGTTCGGGGTCGAGCCGGACCGGGGGAGCGTCGGCGATCGGCCAGCGGGCCGTCGTGCGCACCGCGTCCAGACTCGCCTTGCCGCACAGGCCGCAGGACGAGGTCGTGTACACGTTGCGTTCGAGGGTGATGTCGGGGAGGGCCACGCCCGGCGCGGTCCTCACGTCCACCACGTTGTACGTGTTGGAGCCGTCCACCGTGGCGCCCGCGCAGTAGACGATGTTCTGCAGGTCCGTGCGCTCGGCGAGGACGCCCTCGCTCACCAGGAAGCCCGCGGCCAGGGCGAAGTCGTCGCCCGGGGTCCGCATGGTGATCGCGAGCGGCTTGCCGTTGAGGCGGATCTCCAGGGGTTCCTCGGCGACGAGGGTGTCCGGCCGGGTGGAGACGGCTCCGTCCCGGATCCGGATGACCTTGCGTCGTTCCGTGACTCGTCCCATGTCTCGATCAGTCCCGTCAGTCCCGGTTCTGTACGTGCTGGTAGCCGAAGCGGCCCTTGATGCACAGGTTGCCGTGGGTCACCGGGTTGTCGTGCGGAGAGGTGACCTTCACGATCTCATTGTCCTGCACATGGAGGGTGAGGTTGCAGCCCACTCCGCAGTACGCGCACACGGTGGTCGTCCCGGTCTGCGCGGCCTCGTTCCAGGTACCCGCCGCCCGCATGTCGAACTCGGACTTGAAGGACAGCGCGCCCGTCGGGCACACCTCGATGCAGTTGCCGCAGTACACACACGCCGAGTCGGTCAGCGCCGCGTCGTGCTCCACCGCGATGCGGGCGTCGAAGCCCCGCCCGGCGACCGAGATCGCGAAGCTGTTCTGCCACTGGTCGCCGCAGGCGTCCACGCACTTGTAGCAGAGGATGCACTTGCCGTAGTCGCGCACGTACAGCTCGTTGTCGATCCGCGGCTCCTCCTCCACCCGGGCCGCGTCGGGGCCGAACCGGTCCGGCTTCGCCTCGTACTCCTTGATCCACCGGGCGGCTCCGGGGGTCGTGGACAGGTCCACCGAGGAGGCGAGCAGCTCCAGGACCACCTTGCGGCTGTGCCGGGCCCGCTCGGTGCCGGTGCGCACCCGCATGCCCGGCTCGGCCTCGCGCGAGCAGGCCGGGACCAGTGTCCTGGCCCCCTCCACCTCCACGACACACACCCGGCAGGCGTTCTTGGGCCGCAGCGTGTCGCCCTCGCACAGGGTCGGCACGTCCTTGCCGGCCGCCCGGCAGGCGTCGAGGATCGTCGAGCCCTCCGGGGCCCGTACGGACTCCCCGTCCAGGGTGAACTCCAGCAGCCGGCGCGGAATCCCCAGCGGTGTCACGGTCATTCGTACGCCCCCAGACGGTCGATGGCGGATTCCACGGCGTTCCACGCGGTCTGGCCCAGACCGCAGATCGAGGCGTCCCGCATGGTGCGGCCGACCTCCCTGAGCAGGGCGACGTCCCCGGCGGCCGCCGCGCCGGAGCGCTCGGCGATCCGGTGCAGGGCCTCCTCCTGCCGCACCGTCCCGACCCGGCAGGGCACGCACTGCCCGCAGCTCTCGTCGCGGAAGAACTCCGCGATGCGCAGCAGCAGCCGCGGCAGCGGCACGGTGCCGTCGAAGGCCATCACCACACCCGAGCCGAGCGTGGTGCCCGCCTCGCGCGTGCCCTCGAAGGTGAGCGGGATGTCCAGCTCGTCGGCCCGGACGAAGCCGCCCGCCGCCCCGCCCAGCAGCACCGCCCGCAGACCGGCGCGCACCCCGGCCAGCTCCAGCAGCTCGCCCAGCGTCGCGCCGAACGGCAGCTCGTAGACGCCGGGCCGGGCCACGCTCCCGGAGACGCAGAACAGCTTCGGTCCCGTCGAGGCGCCGGTGCCGATCGCCGCGTACGCCGGCGCTCCCATGGTCAGGATCGGCAGCACGTTGACCAGCGTCTCCACGTTGTTCTCGACCGTGGGCTTGCCGAACAGGCCCTTCTCCACAGGGAAGGGCGGCTTGGAGCGCGGCTCGCCCCGGTAGCCCTCGATGGAGTTGAACAGGGCGGTCTCCTCGCCGCAGATGTACGCCCCGGCGCCCCGGCGGATCTCGATGTCGAAGGCGTAGCCCGTGCCGAGGACGTCCTCGCCGAGGAAGCCGCGCGCGCGGGCCTGCGCGAGGGCGTGCTCCAGGCGCCGCTGGGCGCGCGGGTACTCGCCGCGCAGATACAGGTAGCCCTTGTGCGCGCCGGTCGCGTACGCGGCGACGGTCATCGCCTCGACCAGCGCGTAGGGGTCGCCCTCCATGAGCACGCGGTCCTTGAAGGTGCCCGGCTCGGACTCGTCGGCGTTGCAGACGAGGTAGTGCGGACGGTCCGGCTGGGCCGCCGTGGCCTGCCACTTGCGGCCGGTGGGGAAGGCGGCCCCGCCGCGGCCGGCCAGCCCGGAGTCGGTGACCTCGCGGATGACGCCCGCGGGGCCGAGCGCGAAGGCCCGGCGCAGCGCGGTGTAGCCGCCGTGCGCGCGGTAGTCGTCGAGCGAGGCGGGGTCGACGACGCCCACGCGGCGCAGCAGGGTGAGCGAGGGATCGCCGCACTGCGGCACAGCCGCCGCGGCGGACGGTTCCTCGGGCGCCGAGTCCGGGGCGCTCGCGGCGAGCACCGCGTCGCGCACGGTCGCGGGCGCCGCGACCGCCGTGCGCACCGGATCGCCGGCCTTGACGGCGAGTGCCGCCGGGGCCCGTTCGCACAGGCCCAGACAGGGGCTGCGCTGCACCGAGACCCCGCTGCCGGGGCCGAGCCGCTCCTCGGCGCCCGCGCACAGCCCGCCCGCCCCGGCCGCCGCGCACGCGAGGTCCGTGCACACGTGGAGCACGGTCGCCGGGCGCGGCCGGACGGAGAACAGGGCGTAGAAGGTGGCGACGCCGTACGCCTCCGCCGGCGGCACCGTCAGCCGCCGGCACAGGTAGTCGAGGGCGCCCTCGCTGATCCAGCCGATCCGGTCGTTGATCGCGTGCAGCCCCGGCAGCAGCAGGTCGCGGCGGTCCCGGGCCGCGCGACCGCCGCGCGCCCACCGCAGGTCGGCGTCGGAGCGGTCGGCGCCCTCCCAGGACGACCCGGGCGGTCCGAGCAGGCCGTCGACGGCCGCCCTCTCGTCGTCCGTCGGTTTGCTGTCACCGAAGCGCAGGTCCACTTGACGTCACCTCACGATGGTCGCGACGGGGAGCTTCTCGATGCGGATGGCCGACGCCTTGAACTCCGCCGTCCCCGCGATCGGGCAGTTCGCCTCGATCGTCAGCTGGTTGGTGTCCACCTCGTCGGGGAAGTGCATGGTCATGAAGGCGAGGCCGGGCCGCAGCGCGGTGTCCACCCACACGGGCGCGACGACCGCGCCGCGCCGCGAGGTCACCTGGACCTGCTCACCGACGACGACCCCGTAGCGCTCGGCGTCCTCGGGACTGATCTCGACGTACTCGCCGCGGCGCAGCGGGGAGGCGAAACTCCCGCTCTGCACCCCGGTGTTGTAGGAGTCGAGGCGCCGTCCCGTGGTGAGCCGGACGGGGTAGTGCTCGTCGGTGAGGTCGACCGGGGGGTCGTGCTGGACCAGCCCGAACGGCGCCGGCGCACCTCGCCGTTCCGGGTCGCTCTCCCACAACCTGCCGTGCAGGTAGGTCGGTTCGAGCCCGTCGGTGCTGGGGCACGGCCACTGGATGCCCTGGTGCTCCTCCAGACGGTCGTACGTCATCCCGTAGTGGTCCGGCGAGACGGACCTCAGCTCGTTCCAGACGGCCTCGGAGTCGGCGTACTTCCAGTCGTGGCCGAGCCGGCCCGCGAGGTCGCAGAGGATGTCGATGTCCTCGCGGGCCTCGCCGGGCGGGGTGACGGCCCGGCGCACCCGCTGCACCCGGCGCTCGCTGTTGGTGGTGGTGCCCTCGGTCTCGGCCCATCCGGCGGTCGCGGGGAGGACCACGTCGGCCAGCTCCGCCGTCCGCGTCAGGAAGATGTCCTGCACGACGAGGAAGTCCAGCTCCCCCATGCGGCGCACGGCCTGCTCGCTGTCGGCCTCCGACTGCGCGGGGTTCTCGCCGATGCAGTACACGGCCCTCAGTCCGCCGTCCTCCATCGCCTCGAACATCTCGGTGAGGTTGAGCCCGTAGTGGGGCACGATCACCGTGTCCCACGCCGACTCGAACTTCAGCCGGATGCCGGGGTCGAGGAGGTCCTGGAAGCCCGGCAGCCGGTTGGGGATCGCGCCCATGTCGCCGCCGCCCTGCACGTTGTTCTGCCCGCGCAGCGGCTGGAGTCCGCTGCCCCAGCGGCCCACGTGCCCGGTCAGCAGGGACAGGTTGATGAGCGCGCGCACGTTGTCGGTGCCGTTGTGGTGCTCGGTGATGCCGAGGGTCCAGCACAGCTGGGCCCGCTCGGCGCGGGCGTAGGCGTGGGCCAACTGCCGTACGGCGGCAGCCGGTACGCCCGTCACCTTCTCCGCCAGGGACAGCGTCCAGGGCTCGACGAGCGCCTTGTACTCCGCGAAGCCGCTGGTGGCCCGTGCGATGAACGCCTCGTTCGCCAGGCCCGCGTGGATGATCTCGCGCCCGATCGCGTGCGCCATCGGGATGTCGGTGCCGACGTTCAGCCCCATCCAGCTCTCCGCCCACTCCGCGGTGGAGGTGCGGCGCGGGTCGACGGCGTACATCCGGGCGCCGTTCCTGATGCCCTTCAGCACGTGCTGGAAGAAGATGGGGTGCGCGAAGCGGGCGTTGGAGCCCCACATCACGATGACGTCGGTGTCCTCGATCTCCTCGTAGGAGGAGGTGCCGCCGCCCGAGCCGAACGCCGCCGAGAGCCCGGCGACGCTGGGGGCGTGGCAGGTGCGGTTGCAGGAGTCGACGTTGTTGGTGCCCATGACGACCCGGGCGAACTTCTGCGCCACGTAGTTCATCTCGTTGGTGGCGCGGGCGCAGGAGAACATGCCGAACGCGCCCCGGTTGCGGGCCAGGCCCTCGGCCGCGCGGGTCAGCGCCTCCTCCCAGGAGGCCCGCCGGAACGGCTCGTCGCGCGCGTCGCGCACCAGCGGATGGGTCAGCCGGGTGTAGTTCTTCGGTTGCCGCTTCCTCATTCGACGCTCCTCATGCCGCGCTCCTGAGCGCGAGCAGGTCCGAGATGGCGTGCACGGTGCGCAGGGTGGGCACGTCCACGCCGGTGATCTCCGCCAGTTCGACGACCGCCGCGAGCAGGACGTCGAGTTCGAGCGGCTTGCCGCGCTCCAGGTCCTGGAGCGTGGAGGTGCGGTGGTCGCCGACCCGTTCGGCTCCCGCGAGGCGGCGCTCGATGGAGACGCCGACCTCGCAGCCGAGGGCGGTGGCGACCGCGAGCGTCTCGGTCATCATGATCTCGATGACCCTGCGGGTGCCGCCGTGCAGGCACATCTGCCGCATGGTGGCGCGGGCCAGCGCGCTGATCGGGTTGAAGGAGATGTTGCCGAGCAGCTTCAGCCAGATGTCGTTGCGCAGGTCGACCTCGACCGGGCACTTCAGACCGCCGGCGATCATCGCCTCGCTGAGGTCCCGGCAGCGCCGGGAGACGCTGCGGTCGGGTTCCCCGATGGAGAACCGCGTGCCTTCCAAGTGCCGTACGACACCGGGTCCTTCGAGTTCGGTGGCCGCGTAGACCACGCAGCCGACGGCCCGTTCGGGCGCGATCACCGCACTGACCGCGCCGTTCGGGTCCACGCTCTCGACGCGGTGGCCGTCGTGGGGGCCGCCGTGCCGGTGGAAGTACCACCAGGGGATGCCGTTCTGGGCGGCCACGACCGCCGTGCTCCCGTGCAGCAGCGGCTCGATCAGCGGCCCGCACGCCGCGTACGAGTTGGCCTTCAGGCCCAGGAAGACGAAGTCGACCGGGCCGACGTCGGCGGGGTCGTCGGTGGCGTGGGCGCGGGCGGTGAAGTCGCCGCGCGGACTGAGGACCCGCACCCCGTGCTGCCTCATGGCCGCCAGATGCGGTCCACGGGCGATCAGGTGCACGTCGGCGCCCGCGCGGTGCAGCGCGGCTCCGACGTAGGCGCCGATGGCACCGGCGCCAAGGACTGCAACTCTCACTTCGGAACGCTCCGTTCGGTCGAGGGAGTACCGCGGAGGTGGCTGGGAAGCATTGTTGAGCAGGTCGATTCTGGTCGACTGAATATTGTCTACAGTATGGATAGGGGGTCGGCAAGGGGTCGCGCACGGCGTTCGACCGTTCGTCGCGTCCTGCATACCGCTCACCGCATACGGTCGACCCATTGCCTTCTCAACCTCCTCCGCGGTGCCTACCGTTCGGGATCATGAGTCCCCCCGTCGCACCCGCGGGATGGAGCCGCTGGCTGGTTCCGCCCGCTGCACTCTCGGTCCATCTGTCCATCGGCCAGGCCTACGCCTGGAGCGTGTTCAAGCCACCGCTCGAATCGGCGCTCGGCCTCAGCGGCACCCAGAGCGCGCTGCCGTTCCAGCTCGGCATCGTCATGCTCGGCCTCTCGGCGGCGTTCGGCGGCACCCTGGTGGAGCGCAACGGACCGCGCTGGGCGATGACCGTCGCCCTGATCTGCTTCTCGTCCGGGTTCCTGCTCGCCGCGCTGGGCGCGGCAGTCGAGCAGTACTGGCTGATCGTCTTCGGCTACGGATTCGTCGGCGGCATAGGTCTGGGCATCGGCTACATCTCGCCGGTGTCGACCCTGATCAAGTGGTTCCCCGACCGGCCCGGCATGGCCACCGGCATCGCCATCATGGGCTTCGGCGGCGGCGCCCTCATCGCCTCGCCCTGGTCCGCCCAGATGCTGGAGTCCTTCGGCAGCGACAGCTCCGGGATCGCCCTGGCCTTCCTCGTGCACGGCCTGACCTACGCCGTGTTCATGCTCCTCGGCGTGCTGCTGGTCCGGGTGCCGCGCACCGGGAAACCGGCCGGCGCCGACGGGCCCGCCGTCTTCGAGGGCCCCCAGGTGTCGGCCCGCAGCGCGGTGCGCACCCCGCAGTTCTGGTGCCTGTGGGTCGTGCTCTGCATGAACGTCACGGCGGGCATCGGCATCCTGGAGAAGGCCGCGCCGATGATCACGGACTTCTTCGCCACCACCTCCACCCCGGTCTCGGTGTCGGCCGCGGCCGGCTTCGTCGCCCTGCTGTCGGCCGCCAACATGGCGGGCCGCATCGGCTGGTCCTCGACCTCCGACCTGATCGGCCGCAAGAACATCTACCGCGTCTACCTCGGCGTCGGCGCCCTGATGTACGCCCTGATCGCCCTGGCCGGGGACTCCTCCAAGCCGCTGTTCATCCTCTGCGCCCTGGTGATCCTCTCCTTCTACGGCGGCGGCTTCGCGACCGTCCCGGCCTATCTGAAGGACCTCTTCGGGACCTACCAGGTGGGCGCGATCCACGGCCGGCTGCTCACCGCCTGGTCCACGGCCGGCGTCCTCGGGCCGCTGATCGTGAACTGGATCGCCGACCGGCAGGAGGCGGCGGGCAAGGACGGCGCGTCCCTCTACACGCTCTCCATGTTCATCATGATCGGGCTGCTCGTCGTCGGCTTCGTCGCCAACGAGCTGGTGCGGCCCGTGCACCCGCGTCATCACGTCCCCGCCCCGGCGGCGACGGAGAAGGAGGCCGCCGATGTCCAGCGACAGCGGTAGCAGCAGCAGCCCGCCCGCCCGGCGCGGCCTGATCGCCTTCGCCTGGGTGTGGGTGGGCATCCCGCTCGCCTACGGGCTCTACGAACTCGTCCAGAAGGCGACGCAGCTGTTCACCGGGTAGGTGTCCGGCGGGTGCCGGGCGTCCGGCCGCTGAGGGAAGCTGACAACGCGGGCTCCGGTTTCCTGTGGCATCCCGTGCCGTCGTACCCGTGAGTCACTGATCAGACTGGTGAATCCCGCTACCCGCAGTCCGAGGGGATCACCATCGATGAACGGCTCGCGTATCGCCGCAGTCGGCCACTACCAGCCCGCCAGGGTGCTCACCAACGAGGAACTGGCGGGCATGGTCGACACCAGTGACGCGTGGATCACCTCCCGGGTGGGCATCCGCACGCGGCACATCGCAGGCCCCGACGAGCCGGTCGACGAACTCGCCGGGCACGCAGCCGCCAAGGCGCTCGCCGCGGCGGGCATGCTGCCCGCCGACATCGACCTCGTCCTGGTCGCCACCTCCACCGCGGTCGACCGCTCCCCGAACATGGCCGCGCGGGTGGCGGCCCGGCTGGGCATCCCCTCGCCCGCCGTGATGGACCTCAACGTGGTCTGCGCCGGGTTCACCCACGCGCTGGCCACCGCCGACCACGCCGTGCGCGCGGGAGCCGCGACCCGCGCCCTGGTGATCGGCGCGGACAAGATGTCCGAGGTGACCGACTGGAGCGACCGCACCACCTGCGTCCTGGTGGGCGACGGCGCCGGCGCCGCCGTCGTCGAGGCGTCCGCGGAGCCCGGCATCGGTCCGGTGCTGTGGGGGTCGGTGCCCGAGATGGGGCACGCCGTGCGCATCGAGGGCCAGCCCGCGCGGTTCGCGCAGGAGGGCCAGAGCGTCTACCGCTGGGCGACCACCCGGCTCCCCGCGATCGCGCGCCGGGCCTGCGAACGGGCCGGCCTCGCGCCCGCCGACCTCGCGGGCGTGGTGCTGCACCAGGCCAACCTGCGCATCATCGAGCCGCTCGCCGAGAAGATCGGCGCCGTCAACGCCGTCGTGGCCCGCGATGTCACCGAGTCCGGCAACACCTCCGCGGCCAGCATTCCGCTCGCGTTCTCCAAGCTCGTGGAGCAGGGGCGGATCTCCAGCGGCGACCCCGTGCTGCTCTTCGGCTTCGGCGGCAACCTGTCGTACGCCGGTCAGGTCGTGCGCTGCCCCTGACGCCGGACGCCTGCCTGACGGCGGACGCTGCCTGACGCCTGCCTGACGGCGGACGCTGCCTGACGCCTGCCTGACGGCGGACGCTGCCGGACGCCTGCCTGACGGCGGACGCTGCCTGACGGCGGACGCTGCCGGACGCCGGACGCCTGGCGCGTGACGGTGGACGCCGGATGTCTGACGCCGGGCGGCCTGACGGCGGGCGTCCGGGGTGTGATGTGACCGACTCCCCGGCCCCCTGGCCCCTGTGCGCCGTAGACTGTAGACGAAAGACAATCGATACTGGCTTTCGGTGACGGTCGGCTACGGCACGCGGTCGCCCGGTGTCCGCCCAGGAGGGGAACCGATGTTGTCGACAGGACTGCCGCAGGGTGCGGTACCCAAGCTCGAACGGCCCGGCCCGCTGCGCGACCGTGTCTACGAGGCGCTGCTGGAACTCATCACGACGCGCGCGCTCCAACCCGGTCAGCATCTGGTCGAGAGTGAACTGGCCGGTCATCTCGGGGTGTCGCGCCAGCCCGTGCGCGAGGCGCTCCAGCGGCTGAACACCGAGGGATGGGTCGATCTGCGGCCCGCACAGGGCGCGTTCGTGCACGAGCCGACCGAGGAGGAGGCCGACCAGCTCCTCACCGTCCGCACGCTGCTGGAAGCCGAGGCCGCCCGGCTCGCCGCGGCCCGCGCGGACAGCGCCGGCATCACGACCCTCGAACAGCTGTGCGCGCAGGGCGAGGAGGCCGTCGCCGCGGACGACGTGGACACGGCCGTCGCGCTCAACGCACGGTTCCACGCCAAGATCATGGAGCTGGCAGGCAACACGGTCCTCGCCGAACTCGCCGCCCAGGTCGACCGCCGTGTGCGCTGGTACTACACGCCGGTCGCCCGCCAGCGCGGCCACCAGTCCTGGATCGAGCACCGCGGGATGATCGCCGCCATCACCGCTCGTGACGAGCCGCGCGCCACCCGGCTGATGCGGGACCACACCGAGCACACCCGCCGCTCCTACCACGCCCGCCAGCAGGGCTGACGCGCAGCGCGCCACGGGGCTCGCGCGCGGTGTTCAGGACCGCGACGCGCGACGGCCGCCCCGGAACGGCTCAGGGTGGCGTGGTGCCGGTCGTGTCCGCGCGGGGCGTGGCCAGCTGGGTCCAGGTGCCCATCTCGCGCTGTTCGATCCGGGTGACGCTCGCGGCCAGGGCCTGGTCGCGGGTCTCCCGGTCGGCGTACGGCCGCGCACCCGTGTGGTACAGGCGGCGTTCGGCCTCCACCGCCTCGCGGGCCTCGCTGAAGCGGACGTAGTCCTCCTGCCAGTGGAAGACCGAGCGCAGCCCCGTGATCACGACGACGACGGCGCCCAGCACGGCGGGTATCTCGGCGTTGGTGGCCGTCAGCGCCGCCGTGACCGGGATCGCGGCGGAGGCGAGCAGCAGCAGCGTCTCGGACAGCCGGAAGGCGCGGCGGGCCTTCATGGCGGCGGTGCGGTACCAGTCGTACGAGCCGTTCGCCACGCGCAGGGCATAGCCGGCGCCGGGGTGTGCGCCGGGGTCCGGGTCGGCGGCTCCGGGCTCCGGGGCGGCGACGGTGGCGCCCGGGTCGGCGCCGGTCCGTGGTGCGGGGAGTGGTGGGGGTGTGGCCGCCGGCCGGGGTGTGGTGTCCGGCGGCGGGGCCGCCGCGTCCGGCGGGGGAGTGGCGTCCGGAGACGGACCCGCGTCCCGGGAAGGGCTGGGCGCCGGGGTGTCCGCGCGGGTGCTCCGCGACGGGACCGGCTCACCGGCCGAGGATCCCTGAGCCATCCGTGCTCCCCCCACCGCAGTCCTTCGGGCAGGGAGAGCGTAGCCAACACGGCCCCGTTCCAAGCCCCTTGACGTGAATCCGTGGTCCCGCGAAGGGCGCTGCGGGCCGGCGTGGCGGTGACACGCCCCCTCTTTGTCCTGTGAGTGGGAAAAGTTGAGCACAATCTGTGCGCAACTTCTTCCCACTCCCGGCAACCGCTGCTACGTTCCCCTCGAAAGCAGGTCACCCCGGTGGCCGGAATCAGGCGTGACAGGCCGAACGAGGCGGGGAGGGGCTCGTGAGACGGATGACGGCGCGACCCGCGAACGCCCATCAGGCCAGGCTGCTCAAGCTGTTGCGCGACGGCGGCCCCAACTCCCGTGCCCAGCTCGGCGATCAGATCGACCTCTCACGGTCCAAGCTGGCCGTGGAGGTGGACCGGCTGCTGGAGACGGGCCTGGCGGTGGCCGACGGACTCGCCGCCTCGCGCGGCGGACGCCGTTCGCACAACATCCGGCTCAATCCCGAACTGCGCTTCCTCGGCGTCGACATCGGCGCGACCTCGGTCGACGTCGCCGTCACCAACGCCGAACTGGAGATCCTGGGCCATCTGAACCAGCCCATGGACGTCCGCGAGGGACCGGTCGCGGTCTTCGAGCAGGTCCTCTCCATGGCGGCCAAGTTGAGGGCCACCGGCCTCGCGGAGGGATTCGACGGCGCCGGCATCGGCGTCCCGGGTCCGGTCCGCTTCCCCGAGGGCGTCCCGGTGGCCCCGCCCATCATGCCCGGCTGGGACGGGTTCCCCGTACGGGAGGCCCTCAGCCAGGAACTGGGCTGCCCCGTCATGGTCGACAACGACGTGAACCTCATGGCGATGGGGGAGCGGCACGCGGGCGTCGCACGCTCCGTGGGCGACTTCCTCTGCGTCAAGATCGGCACCGGTATCGGCTGCGGCATCGTCGCGGGCGGAGACGTCCACCGCGGTGTCACCGGCAGCGCGGGCGACATCGGGCACATCCAGGCCGTGCCCGAAGGCCGCCCCTGCGCCTGCGGCAACCGGGGCTGTCTGGAGGCCCACTTCAGCGGGGCGGCCCTCGCCCGGGACGCCGTGGAGGCGGCCGAGCAGGGGCTGTCGGAGGAACTCGCCGCCCGGCTGGCCGCCAACGGCACCCTCACCGCCGTCGACGTCGCCGCGGCCGCCGCCGCGGGCGACGCCACCGCCCTCGCCCTGATCCGGGAGGGCGGCAACCGGGTCGGCCAGGTCATCGCCGCACTCGTCAGCTTCTTCAACCCCGGCCTGGTGGTGATCGGCGGCGGGGTGACCGGCCTCGGCCACACCCTGCTCGCCGCGATCCGCACTCAGGTCTACCGCCAGTCGCTGCCCCTGGCGACCGGCAACCTGCCCATCGTCCTGGGCGAGTTGGGCCCCACCGCCGGAGTCATCGGCGCCGCCCGCCTGATCAGCGACCACCTGTTCTCACCCGCGTAGGCACCCGCTCCGCCCTTCCACCCGCGCACGTACCCGGTCCGCTCCCCGTCCGCACAGACATCCGCTCGACCTGGTCGGCCCGCACCGCCCGCCGCTCCGCCCCGGCCTGAAATCGGCCCAAGCGCATCCGCGTTCCGCTCCTCCCGGCAGTCGAGACGGGTCCTCGCGCACCGCCCGCTGCCCCGACCCGCCCTGCCTCGCCCCGCGCTGCCCTGAAACCGGCCCGCACGCCCGCCAGGGGGACCTCATGGCACCAGAACCACCGCTGCTCAGCATGACCACCATCACCAAGTCGTTCCCGGGTGTCCGTGCCCTCGACGGCGTGGACCTCGACGTCCAGGCCGGTGAGGTGCACTGCCTGCTCGGCCAGAACGGCGCGGGCAAGTCGACCCTCATCAAGGTCCTGGCCGGCGCCCACCAGCCCGACACCGGCAGCATCCGCTGGCGCGGCGAGGAGGTCACCCTCCGCTCGCCGATCACCGCGATGCGCCTGGGCATCGCCACGATCTACCAGGAACTCGACCTGGTCGAGCACCTGTCGGTCGCCGAGAACGTCCACCTCGGCCATGAACCCACGGCCGCCGGATTCGTCGTCCGCGGCAGGGCGGCGCGGGAGGCGACGGCCGCGCTGCTCGCACGGCTCGGGCACCCGGAGATCGCTCCGGGCCGGCTGGTGGGGGAACTGTCCGCCGCACAGCGGCAGATCGTCTCCATGGCACGGGCCCTCTCGCACGACGTACGGCTCATCGTGATGGACGAGCCGTCCGCGGCGCTGGACCCGGACGAGGTCGACAACCTCTTCCGGATCGTCGGGGACCTCACCGCGGCCGGCGTCGCCGTCGTCTACATCTCGCACCGCCTGGAGGAGATCCGCCGGATCGGGGACCGGGTGACCGTGCTCAAGGACGGACGGGCCGTCGCGGGCGGACTCCCGGCGAGGACGACACCGACACGGGACGTCGTGGCGATGATGACGGGCCGCACCGTCGAGTACGTCTTCCCCGAACGGCCCGCGCGGGACCCGGCCGCGGGCGCACCGCTGCTGGAGGTGCGAGGGCTGGCCAGGGACGGGGAGTTCGAGCCCCTGGACCTCACCGTGCGCGCCGGGGAGATCGTCGGGCTCGCGGGACTCGTGGGCTCAGGCCGCTCCGAGATCCTGGAGACGGTCTACGGCGCCCGCAGACCCGATGCGGGCCAAGTCGTCGTGGAGGGACGCCCGTTGAAGCCCGGTAGTGTGCGGGCCGCTGTGCGCGCCGGACTCGGGCTCGCCCCCGAGGAACGCAAGGCACAGGCCCTGCTGATGCTGGAGTCCGTCACCCGAAACGTCTCGGTCTCCTCGATGTCCCGCTTCTCGCGCGGCGGCTGGATCGACCGGGCCGCCGAACTCGCGGCGGCCCGCGCCGCCACCCGCGAACTGTCGCTGCGGCCCGACAGCCCGGCCGCCCCGGTGCGCACCCTCTCCGGCGGCAACCAGCAGAAGGCGGTCCTGGCCCGCTGGCTGCTGCGCGGCTGCCGCGTCCTGCTCCTGGACGAACCCACCCGCGGCGTCGACGTCGGCGCGCGGGCCGAACTGTACGCGGTCGTCAGGCGGTTGGCCGACGAAGGGCGCGCCGTGCTGCTGGTCTCCAGTGAGGTCCCCGAAGTCCTGGGCCTCGCCGACCGCGTCCTGGTGCTGCGCGAGGGCCGGGTCGTCCACACGGCACCCGCGCGCGAACTCGACGAACACCGCGTACTCGACCTCGTCATGGAAGGAAGCCCGGCGTCATGACGCAGCACGCCTCCCCGCCCCGGGACAGCACCGGCAAGGTGCCGTCGGCCGGAGCGCCGCCCGTCCGGCGGAGCCTCATCGCCCACGCGGACGTGCGGATCCTCTCCCTGCTCGGCGTCCTCGCCGCGCTGATCCTGATCGGCGGCATCACCAGGCCGGACGAGTTCCTGGACACCCGCAACCTCCAACTCGTCCTCACCCAGGCATCGGTGATCGGCGTCGTCACCGTCGGCATGACGTTCGTCATCATCTCCGGCGGCATCGATCTGTCCGTCGGCGCGATCGTCGCCCTGGCCTCGGTGTGGGCGACCACGGTCGCCACCCAGGAGTACGGCTTCGCCGGCATCCTCTTCACGGCGGTCATCGTCGGAGTGGGCTGCGGACTGGTCAACGGACTGCTCGTCGCCTACGGGGCGATGGTGCCGTTCATCGCCACGCTCGCCATGCTCGCCTCCGCGCGCGGCCTGGCCCTGCAGATCACCGACGGCAGGACGCAGATCGTCACCCTCCCCTCCGTCCTCGACCTCGGCGAGCGCGACGCGTACGTCCTCGGAGTCCCGCCGCTGGTCATGGTGTTCGCGGTCGTGACGATCATCGGCTGGCTCGTTCTCAACCGCACGACGTTCGGCCGGCGCTCGGTCGCCGTCGGCGGCAACGCGGAGGCGGCCCGCCTCGCCGGCATCGACGTCCGGCGCCAGCGCCTCTACCTCTATCTGCTGTCCGGCCTGTGCTGCGGCATCGCCGCCTTCCTGCTGATCGTCCTGTCGGGCTCCGGCCAGAACACCAACGGCAACCTCTACGAACTCGACGCCATCGCGGCCGCGATCATCGGCGGCACCCTGCTCAGCGGGGGCCGCGGCACCATCGTCGGCTCGGTGCTCGGCGTCCTGATCTTCACCACGATCACCAACATC
Source organism: Streptomyces zinciresistens K42 (assembly GCF_000225525.1). Taxonomy (GTDB): domain Bacteria; phylum Actinomycetota; class Actinomycetes; order Streptomycetales; family Streptomycetaceae; genus Streptomyces; species Streptomyces zinciresistens. The sequence continues at coordinate 24,946 of NZ_AGBF01000031.1, forward strand.
TTCGCCCTGAACAACCTGCAGAGCGACGTCCAGCAGATCGCCAAGGGCGCGATCATCGTCGCCGCCGTGCTGGTCCAGCGCCGTACCGCGAGCACGACCTGAGGAAAGGGTCCACCGCCATGCCAGAACTCACCAGTCGCAGAGGGCTGCTGTTCGGAACCGCCGCCGTGGGCGCCGGTGCCCTCCTTACGGGTTGCACCAGCAACGAGTCGAGCGACGAGCCGGCCGCGAACGGCCAGCCCGCCGCGGCCGACAAGCCCGGCAAGCCGGTCACCATCGGCTTCGCCGGACCGCAGGCGGACCACGGCTGGCTCAACGCGATCAACGACAACGCCGAGCGCCGCGCGAAGAAGTACTCCGACGTCACCCTGGAGATCACCGAGGGCTCCAACGACACCGCCGCGCAGATCGGCCAGATCGAGACGCTGATCAACAAGAAGGTCGACGTCCTGGTGGTGCTGCCCGCCGACGGCAAGGCGCTCACCCAGGTCGGCCTGAAGGCCATGCGCGCCGGCATCCCGGTCGTCAACCTCGACCGGATCTTCAACACCCCTCAGGCGTACCGCTGTTGGATCGGCGGCGACAACTACGGCATGGGCCTCAACGCCGGCCACTACATCGGCCGGAAGCTCAAGGGGAAGTCCGGCGCCCGGGTCGTGGAACTGGCCGGGCTGGACAACCTGGAGCTGACCAAGCAGCGCACCCAGGGCTTCGACGACGCCCTGAAGAACTACCCGAACATCACGAAGGTGGCCCGCCAGGCCGCCGAGTTCACGGTGGAGTCCGGGCAGGCCAAGATGGCTCAACTGCTCCAGGCCCAGTCGTCGTTCGACGCGCTGTGGAACCACGACGACGACCAGGGCGTGGGCGCCCTGCGCGCCATCGAGCAGGCGGGGCGCGACGGCTTCCTGATGGTCGGCGGCGCGGGCGCGCTCTCCGCCTTCCAGGCCATCAAGAAGGACGACGGCGTCCTGAAGGCCACGGTGCTGTACCCGCCGACCATGGCCGCCTCCGCCATCGACCTGGCCCGTGCGCTGGGCCAGGGCAAGGGCGTCGGCGGCCTGGCCGAGTTCGAGATCCCGGCGTCCCTCACGCTCTACTCGGCGGTCGTCGACAAGGAGAACGTCGACCGCTACATGCCCACCGGCTTCAAGTGAGGCGCCCCCGCCCGACGGCGACGTGGGGGCCGGCGGGCGGGACGGGGAGCGTGCGCGGGACCGGCCCGGGGGAGCCGCTGCCGACCGGCGACCGCCGGTTGGCGGTTGGCGGTCGGCAGCGGGCAGCCGGGGGCGGGGTCCGCTGCGCGGGCGCTGCCGGGTGGCTGGGAGGCGGGGGGTGCGCCGATGCGGCACGCACCTGCGTGGGCGCACCGGTGTGGTGCGCACCTGTGGGGGCGCATCTGCGTGGCGCGCTCCCGCACGAGGGGGCGTACGCCTTGCACCGCCGTTGCCGGGCGTACGCCGTGTGCCCGGACGGGCGTACGCCGTGTGCCCGGCCTGGGGCGTGCGCCCGTGCACCTGCTCAAGGGTCTGCGGGTGTACGCCCGTGCACCCGGCCCGGGGTGTAGGCCGGGTACGCGGTCCGGGGCCCGCGCCGCCCACCTGGCACGAGGCGGGCGTACTGCTCCCGCCGGGACCGTCCGGTGCCGCCGGCAGGCCCCGGCGACGCCCCCGGCCCCACCCCCCACCGCGGCACGACGACTAGGAGGACCATCGGATGGGACAGCCGCAGCAGCCCGACCAGGCGGAGGCGGAGGCCGGGAGCACCGGTTCAGCGAGAACCGGTTCCGGAAGCATCGGTTCAGCGAGTACCGGTTCCGGGAGCACCGGCGCCGGGAAGCCGCCGCTGCGCGTCGGCATGGTCGGCTACGCCTTCATGGGCGCCGCCCACTCGCAGGGCTGGCGGACCGCGGGCCGCGTCTTCGACCTGCCCCGCACCCCGGTCATGGCCGCGATCTGCGGACGCGACGGGGCGGCCGTGCGGGCGGCGGCGGACCGGCACGGCTGGGCCGGCGCCGAGACCGACTGGCGTGCCCTGATCGCCCGGGACGACATCGACCTCGTCGACATCTGCACTCCGGGCGACAGCCACGCCGAGATCGCGCTGGCCGCGCTGGCGGCGGGCAAGCACGTCCTGTGCGAGAAGCCCCTCGCCAACAGTGTGGAGGAGGCCGAGGCGATGACGGTCGCGGCCGAGGAGGCATACGGGCGCGGGCAGTTGGCGATGGTCGGCTTCAACTACCGCCGCCTTCCCGCCGTCGCGCTCGCCCGCGCCATGGTCGCGGAGGGCCGCCTCGGCACCCTGCGCCATGTCCGGGTGACGTACCTTCAGGACTGGCTCGTGGACCCGCACTTCCCGCTCACCTGGCGGCTGCGCAGGGAGGCCGCCGGCTCCGGGTCACTCGGTGACCTGGGCGCCCACATCGTCGACCTGGCCCAGTACCTGGCCGGGGACCGGCTGACCGGGGTGTCCGCGATGACGGAGACCTTCGTCGGCGAACGGCCCCTGCCCGGCCAGTCGGCGCGGGGGCTGTCCGCCGTCCCGGCCGAGGCCGCCACCGGCACGGTCACCGTGGACGACGCCGCGCTGTTCACCGGCCGCCTAGGCCGCGGCGCGCTGGCCTCCTTCGAGGCCACCCGCTACGCCACCGGCCGCAAGAACGCCCTGCGCCTCGAACTCAACGGCGAGCACGGCTCGCTCGCCTTCGACCTGGAACGGCTCAACGAACTCTCCTACCACGACGGCCGGGAGCCGGGCGCGCGCGCGGGCTTCCGCCGCATCCTGGTCACCGAGCCCGACCACCCCTACCTGGACGCCTGGTGGCCGCCCGGCCACGGTCTCGGCTACGAGCACAGCTTCGTCCACCAGGCCCGCGACCTGGTGCACGCCGTCGCGGAGGGCCGGCGTCCCGAGCCCTCCTTCGCCGACGGTCTCCAGGTGCAGCGGGTGCTCGCCGCCGTGGAGGAGAGCGCCGGGAAGAACTCCGTGCACACCCCGATCGCGGTCTGAGGAGGCTGACGCGCAATGCCCCGTACGTTCACGCTGTTCACCGGCCAGTGGGCCGACCTGCCACTGGAGGAAGTCTGCCGCCTGGCACGTGACTTCGGCTACGACGGACTCGAACTCGCCTGCTGGGGAGACCACTTCGAGGTCGACAAGGCGCTCACGGACCCCTCCTACATCGACTCCCGCAAGGCCCTGCTCGACAAGTACGGCCTCAAGTGCTGGGCGATTTCCAACCACTTGGTCGGCCAGGCCGTCTGCGACGCCCTCATCGACGAACGTCACCGCGCCATCCTGCCGGCCGTGATCTGGGGCGACGGGGACCCGGAGGGGGTGCGCCGGCGGTCCGCGGAGCGCATCAAGGACACCGCGCGCGCCGCGGCCGCGTTCGGCGTGGACACGGTGATCGGCTTCACCGGCTCCGCCATCTGGCACCTGGTCGCCATGTTCCCGCCCGCGCCCGAGTCGATGATCGAGCGCGGCTACGAGGACTTCGCCGAGCGCTGGAACCCGATCCTCGACGTCTTCGACGAGCAGGGCGTGCGCTTCGCCCACGAGGTCCACCCGAGCGAGATCGCCTACGACTACTGGACCACCGTCCGCGCCCTCGAAGCGGTCGGCCACCGGCCCGCCTTCGGGCTGAACTTCGACCCGTCCCACTTCGTCTGGCAGGACCTCGACCCGGTCGGCTTCCTGTGGGACTTCCGCGACCGCATCTACCACGTCGACTGCAAGGAGGCCCGCAAGCGCCTCGACGGACGCAACGGCCGTCTCGGCTCCCATCTGCCGTGGGGCGATCCGCGCCGCGGCTGGGACTTCGTGTCGGCCGGGCACGGCGACGTCCCCTGGGAGGACGTCTTCCGGATGCTGCGGTCGATCGGCTACGCCGGCCCGGTCTCCGTCGAGTGGGAGGACGCCGGGATGGACCGGCTCCAGGGCGCCCCCGAGGCCCTGGCCCGGCTGAAGGCATACGACTTCGAGCCGCCCGGCGCGTCCTTCGACGCCGCGTTCAGCAGCTGAGCATCGCTCCTCGGGCTGGTCGGGGACGGGCACCGGACGGCACCGCCGGTCCCCCTCCGGCCTGCCCGGACCCTGCTTTGTCCTGAAGTGGGGGAAAGTTCGGCCGAGTCCGGCGCAAGGGGTGTTCGACCCGGACGGACGCGGTTACCTTCCTTGAAGTGTCCAGGACACAAGCGCCCCGGGGGTGACGGCGCACACCCCGGCGCCCCCACCACACGTCCCGCGCACCCGCCCCGTACGGCCCATTCCGCCCCCGGAGGGACCCCGTGCACCGACGAACCGGACTCCGCCCCAGCCGCACCCCCACACCCCCGGACCCCGCACCCGCCGCCGCCCCGCCCAGCGCCGCCCGTACCCCCGGCGAGCACTCCACCCGTCCGGCCGACATCCGGACCGTCGTCGACGGCGACGGCGGCGGCAAGGGTGAGAGGACCGGCGTCAACGGCGAAAGAGCGGGTGTCAACGGAGTGGGAACCGCAGGCGACTTCGGCGACCGCGACCGCGCTCACACGGCCCTCCGCCGGAGCCCGACCGACGGCGACCCCGGCCCGCAGGACCGCGGCGCCGACACCCGAGCCCCCTTCCACGAGGTCCAGTTGAAGGAACCGCCCTTCCAGGGCCACTGAACGGCGGTGGGCGGGGGACGCCGGACCCCCGCCCACCGTCTCGTCCTCCCCCCGGAGTCCGCGTACGACCAGGAGGCTGCCCATGTCCGCGTCCCTCTCCCGACCGCGTACGGGGGTGTGGCTGATCGGAGCGAGAGGCTCCGTCGCCACCACCGTCGTCACCGGGTGCGCCGCCGTCACCGCGGGACTGCATCCGCCCACCGGCATGGTCACCGAGACCCCGCTGTTCGCGGGCAGCGCGCTGCCCGCACTGTCCGACCTGGTCTTCGGCGGCCACGACACGCTCGACTGCCCGCTGCCCAAACGGGCCGAGGCCCTCACGGCGGGCGGCGTCCTGCCACCGGGTGTCGCGAGCGCCGTCGCCGCCGAACTCGCCGCCGCAGACCGGGAGATCAGGCACGGCGGGCCCACTTCCGGCGACACCCGCGGCGAGGCCGAACTGGTCACGGACTTCGCCGACGACATCCGCGACTTCACCCACCGCCACCGGCTGGAGCGGACGGTGGTGATCAACGTCGCCTCCACCGAACCCGCCTCCGGGGGACCGGGCGCCCCGCTCCCCGCCAGTACGCTGTACGCCCTCGCCGCCCTGCGCGCCGGCTGCCCCTACGTCAACTTCACCCCCTCCGAGGGCATGCACCACCCCGCCGCCGCCCGTGCCGCCGAGCGGACCTCCCTGCCCCATGCCGGACGCGACGGCAAGACCGGGCAGACCCTGCTGCGGGCCGTGCTCGGCCCGATGTTCGCGCAGCGGGCGCTGACCGTACGGGCCTGGTCCGGCACCAACCTGCTCGGCGGCGGCGACGGCGCCGCGCTCGCCGACCCGGCCGCCGCCGCGGCCAAGAACGCGGGCAAGGAACGCGTCCTCGCCGACACCCTCGGCACCGTCCCCGAGGGCGAGGTGCACATCGACGACGTCCCGGCCCTCGGCGACTGGAAGACCGCCTGGGACCACATCGCCTTCGACGGCTTCCTCGGCACCCGCATGATCCTCCAGACCATCTGGCAGGGCTGCGACTCCGCACTCGCCGCACCCCTCGTGCTGGACCTGGCCCGCCTCGCCGCCCGTGCCCACCAGGCCGGCCTGACCGGCCCGCTCGGCGACCTCGGCTTCTACTTCAAGGACCCGGTGGGGGCCGGACCGGCGAGCCTGGCCGAGCAGTACACCGCGCTGACGGCCCTGGGACAGCGGCTGCGCCCCCCGGCCGGCGGCGAGCGCGCGCCGGGGGAGCGGCAATGAACCGGGGCCGCGCCTGGGCCGAACTCCTGCGGCTGCCCGCGCTGTTCACCGTCCCCGGCGACGCCCTCAGCGGCGCGGTCGCCGCCGGTGGCCGGCCCACCCCCCGCACCCTGCTCGCCATCGGCTCCTCCCTCTGCCTCTACGAGGCCGGCATGGCCCTCAACGACTGGGCCGACCGCGCGGAGGACGCCGCCGAACGCCCCCACCGCCCCCTGCCCTCCGGACGCGTCCACCCCTCCGCCGCGCTCGCCGCCGCAGGCGCCCTGACCGCGGCCGGACTCGGTCTCGCCGCCTGCGCGGGCCGCCCGGCGCTGGCGGTGGCGGGCCCGCTGGCCGCCACCGTCTGGGCGTACGACCTCGGCCTGAAGCACACGCCCGCCGGCCCCGTGGCGATGGCCGCCGCCCGCGGACTCGACCACCTCCTCGGCGCCGCCACCACCGGCGGTCCCCGGGCGGCCCTGTCCTCCGCGGCTCTCCTCGGCACCCACACCCTCGCGGTGACGGCCGTCTCCCGCCGGGAGACCCGCGGCGGCAGCTCCCTGCCACCCCTCGCCGCCCTCGCCGCCACGGTCCTCCTCGCCCTCCTCGCCTCCCGCCAGGCCCCCGGCCCGGACACGCCCCCGGCCCCCGGCCCCGCCGACGCCCCAGCCGCCCCGGATCGCGGGAACCCGCCGCGCGACCGGCTCCGTTCCCCCTCTCCGCGCGCACGCTCCACCGACCCGCTCGACCGCGCCGCACGCCCGGCCGGCCCATCCGGAGACCGGACACCGCGCCCGGCCCGTACCGGCCCTCCACCGGCCCGCGCCGTGGGATCGACCGGCGCCAACGGGGCAGGGGCGCGGCACCCGGCCCGTACCGCTTCGCCACCGGGCCGCGCTTTGGGGTCGGCTGGTGGCGGGGTGCGGCGCCTGAGCCCCATCGGTCCTCTCCTGGGCCGTGTTCTGATGGGCCGTCTCCTGCGGCCGGTCGGCGCCCCCGCGGACGGGCTGCGGCGCCCGGACCGGGCAGGGGCTCCACCCGGCCGTGCCCCGGGGCCGACCGGTGCCCCCGGCGGCGGGACGTCGCGCCCGGCCCGTACCGCCTCCCTCCCCGGTCGTGCCCCGCGCACCAGCCCGGCGGAGACGGGCAGCCGGCCCCACGACCGGCCAGGTCCCTCCCCCGACTCCGTGCTGCGCGCCGCCTTCGCCACCCTCTACGCGGTCACCGCCGGGCGCCCCTACGCGCACGCCGCGCTCAACCCCTCACCCCCACTGACCCAGCGAGCGGTCGGCGGCGGCATCCGCGCCACCATCCCGCTCCAGGCGGCGCTCGCGGCCCGCGCCGGAGCCGGACCCACCGCCCTCGCCATCGCCGCGCTCGCCCCGCTCGGACGGAAGTACGCCAGGAAGGTGAGCATCACATGAACCTCCGGCCCCACCCGGCGCGGGACCCCGGCGCACCGCCCGCCCACCACACCCCACTCCGCTACGGCTACGGCACCAACGGCCTCGCCGACCTCCGCCTCGACGACGTCCTCGCCCTGCTCGCCGACCTCGGCTACGACGGCCTCGGCCTGACGCTCGACCACATGCATCTCGACCCCCTCGCCCCGGACCTGGCCGCCCGCACCCGACGGCTCGCCCGGCGACTGGACGAACTCGGCCTGCGCGTCACCGTCGAGACGGGCGCCCGCTACGTGCTCGACCCCCGCCGCAAACACGGCCCCTCCCTGCTCGACACCGACCCCGCCGGCCGCGCCCGCCGCGTCGACCTGCTGATCCGCGCCGTCCGGGTCGCCGCCGACCTGGACGCGCACGCCGTGCACTGCTTCAGCGGGATCACGCCGGCGGGCACCGACCCCGACTCGGCCTGGCACCGCCTCGCCGAGGCACTCGCCCCGGTCCTGGACGCCGCCACCGCCTCCGGCGTCCCGCTCGCCGTCGAACCCGAGCCGGGCCACCTCGTGTCCACCCTCGCCGACTTCCACCGGCTGCGCCGCGCCCTCGGGGACCCCGACCACCTCGGGCTGACCCTGGACATCGGCCACTGCCAGTGCCTCGAACCCCTCCCTCCCGCCGACTGCGTCCGCGCCGCCGGCCCCTGGCTGCGACACGTCCAGATCGAGGACATGCGCCGCGGCGTCCATGAGCACCTCCCCTTCGGCGACGGCGAGATCGACTTCCCACCCGTGCTCGCCGCCCTCGCCGCCACCGGATACCGGGGCCTGACCGTCGTCGAGCTGCCCCGCCACTCCCACGCCGGCCCCCACCACGCCGCGCTGTCCCTCCCCTTCCTCCGCCACGCCGAGTCCACCGCCTTCAGCCCCCCTCTCCCCGCCCCCGCACCCGGGGACCCCTCCTCCGCCCCGGAAGGGAGCACCCCATGACCGGCCCCCGCGTCGGTCCGGCCGCCCCGACCCCGAACACCGGCCACCACCCACCCACCGGCACCCGCTCCGACACGGACCCGCGTACGGCCGCCCCGCCCGCCCGCGACGGCGCCCGCACGGACACCGGCACCCACCCGACCACCGGCACCCGCACCGACCCGGAGCCGAACGCGGCCACCACCCCACCCCCCGCCACCGACAGCTCCCTCCTCGCCCGGACTCCGCCCGCCGACCTCATCGGTCACCTCACCGCCCGCCTGGACGCCACCGCCCGCGCCTGGCTGCACCGGGCCCTGGACGAGGCCGCCGACCTCCCCGGCACCCAAGGACCCTTCTCTGCCTGGGAGTTGCGCGTCGCCGAAGCCGGACGGCGCTGTGGAGCGCGGTACGCCGACGCCGCCCGCGTCCTCGTCCTGCACGCCGCCCGCCCCGATCCGGAGGCCCTCGCCCGCGTCTACCACCAGGGCACGGCCGCCGAACGGCGAGCCGTCCTGTACGTCCTGCCCCACCTCGACCCCGGCCCGCAGGCCCTGCCGCTCGTCGAGGACGCCCTGCGCACGAACGACACCCGGCTCCTCGCCGCCGCCGTCGGCTCCTACGCAGCCCGGCACCTCGACGCCCACCAGTGGCGCCACGCCGTCCTGAAGTGCCTGTTCACCGGCGTCTCCGTCGACGCCGTGGCAGATCTGGAGCGCCGCGCACGCGACGACGCCGAACTGGCCCGCATGCTGCGCGACCACGCCGCCGAACGCACCGCGGCCGGCCGCCCCGTCCCCGCAGACCTGCACCGCGTCCTGACCCTGGCCGACCCCACGGCCACCCCACCCGCACCCGCCGCACCCGCCCGATCCGGCGGTCGCGGAAGCGACGGCAAGGAGTCCTGATGCGCCTCTTCGACCCCCACATCCACATGACGTCCCGCACCACCGACGACTACGAGGCCATGTACGCCGCGGGCGTCCGGGCCGTCGTCGAACCCTCCTTCTGGCTCGGCCAGCCCCGCACCTCGCCCGCCTCCTTCCTCGACTACTTCGACTCCCTCCTCGGCTGGGAGCCCTTCCGCGCCGCCCAGTACGGCATCGCCCACCACTGCACGCTCGCCCTCAACCCCAAGGAGGCGAACGACCCGCGCTGCGCCCCCGTCCTCGGCGAACTGCCCCGCTATCTCGTCAAGGACCAGGTCGTCGCCGTCGGCGAGATCGGCTACGACTCGATGACCCCCGCCGAGGACACCGCCCTCGCCGCCCAGCTCCAGCTCGCCGCCGACCACGAACTGCCCGCGCTGGTGCACACTCCGCACCGCGACAAGCTCGCCGGCCTGCGCCGCACCCTGGACGTCGTCCGGGAGTCCGCGCTGGCACCGGACCGCGTCCTGGTCGACCACCTCAACGAGACGACCGTCGAGGAGGCCAAGGACAGCGGCTGCTGGCTCGGCTTCTCCGTCTACCCCGACACCAAGATGGACGAGCCGCGGATGGTCGCGATCCTGCGCGCGTACGGGCCCGAGCGGGTCCTCGTGAACTCGGCCGCCGACTGGGGCAGGAGCGACCCCCTGAAGACCCGCAAGGTCGCCGACCTGATGCTGGCCGAGGGCTTCGACGCGGACGACGTGGACCGGGTGCTGTGGCGCAACCCCGTCGCTTTCTACGGACTCAGCGGACGGCTCACCCTGGACGTCGCCACCCCCGACGCCACCCACGAGGGCAACTCCATCCTCCGGGGCGCCCCCGCGGAGTCCGGGGCCCCGGCCGTCCCGCCGCCCGGCCGGGACCGCTCGGCCGCGGGGGCGTGAGCCATGCGCTTCCGGCACCCCGACGGCTCCACCGTCCACCTCGCCTACTGCACCAACGTCCACCCGGCCGAGACCCTCGACGGCGTCCTCGCCCAGCTCCGCGACCACTGCGAACCCGTCCGCCGACGCCTCGGCCGCGACCGCCTCGGCATCGGTCTGTGGCTCGCCCGGGACGCCGCCCACACGCTCGTCACCGACCCCTCCGCCCTGCGCCGGCTGCGCGCCGCACTCGACCGGCGCGGCCTGGAGGTCGTCACCCTCAACGGCTTCCCCTACGAGGGCTTCGGCGCCGAAGAGGTCAAGTACCGCGTGTACAAGCCCGACTGGGCCGACCCCGAGCGGCTGGAGCACACCACGGCCCTCGCCCGGGTCCTCGCCGCCCTCCTCCCCGACGACGTCACCCGCGGCAGCATCTCCACGCTCCCCCTGGCCTGGCGCACCGCCCACGACGCGCCGCGCGCCGAGGCCGCCCGCACCGCCCTGCGCACCCTCGCCGAACGCCTCGACGCGCTGGAGGAACTCACCGGACGCGACATCCGCGTCGGCCTGGAACCCGAACCCGGCTGCGTCGTCGAGACCACCCGCGACGCCATCGCCCCGCTCACCGCCGTCGCCCATCGCCGCATCGGCGTCTGCGTCGACACCTGCCACCTCGCCACCTCCTTCGAAGATCCGCACACCGCCCTGGACGCCCTGACCGAAGCCGGCGTCCCTGTCGTCAAGTCCCAGCTGTCGGCGGCCCTGCACGCCGAACACCCCCACCTCCCCGAGGTCCGCGCGGCCCTCGCCGCCTTCGACGAGCCCCGCTTCCTGCACCAGACCCGCACCGACACCGCCGCCGGGCTGCGCGGGACCGACGACCTCGGCCCCGCCCTCCGCGGCGACACCCTCCCCGACGCCGCGCCCTGGCGCGCCCACTTCCACGTCCCGCTGCACGCGGCCCCCGCCGCGCCCCTCACCTCCACACTCCCGGTGCTCAAGGCCGCCCTGAGCCGCCTCGTCGCCGGCCCGCGGCCGCTCACCCACCACCTAGAGGTCGAGACATACACCTGGCAGGCCCTGCCCGAAGGACTGCGGCCCCGCGCCCGCAGCCGACTCGCCGACGGCATCGCCGCCGAACTCACCCTGGCCCGCGACCTGCTGACCGACCTCGGCCTGAAGGAGCTGCCATGAACGAGCGCCCCGACCCGGCCGCCCCCGGGCCCCGTCCCACCCCGCTCCTCGTACTCGACGTCGTCGGCCTCACCCCCCGCCTCCTCGATCACATGCCGCACCTCAAGAAGCTCGCCCGGTCCGGCTCCCAGGCAGCCCTCGGTACCGTCCTGCGCGCCGTCACCTGCGCCGCTCAGTCCACCTTCCTCACCGGCACCCACCCCCGCGAGCACGGCATCGTCGGCAACGGCTGGTACTTCCGCGACCTGGGCGACGTACTCCTGTGGCGCCAGCACAACGGCCTGGTCGGCGGCGACAAGCTGTGGGACGCCGCCCGGCGCGCCCACCCCGGCTACACCGTCGCCAACATCTGCTGGTGGTACGCCATGGGCGCCGACACCGACTACACCGTCACCCCCCGTCCGATCTACTACTCCGACGGCCGCAAGGAACCCGACTGCTACACCCGGCCGCCCGCCCTGCACGACGAACTCACCGACAGGCTCGGCACCTTCCCCCTCTTCCACTTCTGGGGACCGGGCGCCGACCTCGTCTCCAGCCGCTGGATCATCGACGCGACCCGCCACATCATCGGCACCCGGCGCCCCGACCTCGCGCTGTGCTACCTCCCTCATCTCGACTACGACCTCCAGCGCTTCGGCCCCGACGACCCCCGCTCCCTGAAGGCCGCCGCCGACCTGGACACGGCGATGGCTCCGCTCCTGGACCAGGCGAGGGCCGAGGGCCGCACGGTGGTCGCGCTGTCCGAGTACGGCATCACCCGGGTCCACCGGCCCGTCGACATCAACCGGGCCCTGCGCCGCGCCGGACTCCTCGACGTGCACACGCAGGACGGCATGGAGTACCTGGACCCGATGGCCTCACGCGCCTTCGCCGTCGCCGACCACCAGATCGCCCATGTCTACGTGCGCCGGCCCGAGGACCTCGACGCGACCCGCGCAGCTCTGGAAGAGCTGCCCGGCATCGGACAACTCCTCGACGACGAGGGCAAGAAGGCCCACCACCTCGACCATCCGCGCTCCGGCGAACTCGTCGCCGTGGCGGAGCCGGACGCCTGGTTCACGTACTACTACTGGCTCGACGACGACCGCGCGCCCGACTTCGCGCGCCTCGTCGAGATCCACCGCAAACCCGGCTACGACCCGGTCGAGCTGTTCATGGACCCCCTCGACCCCTACGTCAAGGTCAGGGCCGCGGCCGCGCTCGCCCGCAAGAAGCTCGGACTGCGCTACCGGATGGCGGTCGTGCCCCTGGATCCGTCGCCTATTCGCGGCAGCCACGGCCGCCTTCCCGCGAGCGACGACGAAGGTCCGCTCCTCATCTGCTCCACCCCCCGCGTCGTCGGCGACCGTGTCGCGGCCACCGATGTGAAGTCGCTCCTGCTCCAGCTCGCCGGTCTCGGCTGAGGGCCCTGATCGGTCCCTGCCTCCGACTGGTCCCCAGTGAAGCACTCACCACTGACAACGGCCCTCCCCGACGAGGAGTTCCCGGCATGAGGAGGCCCTCCCCGCCATCGGGGAGGGCCTCCTCATGGATGCCGCGACCAGGCTGTCGCCGGGCTGTGGTCAGCGCGCCGTCAGACCGCGGGCACGGGCCGCGCCGCCCGTCCCGGCCGGCGCGGCGGCAGCGCGAACGCCGCCGCCAGGATCGAGACCCCGCCGGCCAGGGCCCAGGCGCCGTCATAGCCCCGGGCGACGACCACCGTCGAGCCGAGCCCGCCGCCGAACAGGCCGCTGATCAGCTTGCCGCTGCAGACGAGGCCGTAGTTCGTGGCGTCGTGGTTCTCCCCGAAGCAGTCCGGGGTGAGCGCCGCGAACAGCGGGTGGCACGCGCCGCCGCCGAACCCGCAGAGGAACGCGAAGAACAGGAACAGCCGCTCGCTCCCGAGGTCCCCCGCCCAGATCACGCCGACTGCGCCAGACCCGGCACGACGATCACGAGGACCAGGGGACGGTGTGCGGCGTCGGACGGTGCGGACGAGCCGTTCTCCGCTGCGTACGGATCTGCCGTCATCTCAGGCCATGTCCTCGCCGAGAGGCTGCGGGTTGGGGGAGATGCGGTTGCCCCGCTTGTCGCGTCCCGGCGGGGTCAGGAACAGCGCCACGCATCCGGCGAACAGCGAGATCGAGCCGGCCAGCAGGAAGGCACCGGAGTGGCCCCAGGCGCCGACCACCAGGGCGCCCATGCCCGCGCCCAGACCCGAGACGAGCTTGGCGCTGTAGACCATGCCGTAGTTGGAGGCGTTGTTGTTCTCGCCGAAGTAGTCGGCGGTGAGCGCGGCGAACATGGGGAAGATCGCGCCGCCGCCGAAGCCGGAGATCGAGGAGAAGATCAGGAACAGCGGAAGGTTCTTGATGTCGGCCGACCACAGGATGCCGTACTGGGACAGACCGAGGATCACACAGACCACGATCAGGCACCGCTTGCGGCCGTACAGGTCGGAGAGCCAGCCGATGACACCGCGGCCGGTGCCGTTGACGATCGCCTTCAGGGACATGGCCGTGGCCACGATCCCGCCCGCGAACCCGGCGCTGTCACCTATCTCCACCTGGAAGGCGATGCCGAAGATGTTCACGCCGGACGTACAGGCCAGACAGAACCACATCAGCCCCACCCGGCCGGTCTTCCACGCCTCCTTGGGGGTGTACTGCTTGACGGCCGGCGGGTTCATGCGCAGCGAGCGGGCCGCGCGCGGGTCGGCCGGCGGGTTCAGCGGGTCGATGGCCTCGGGCCACCAGTTCTTCGGCGGGTCCTTGAAGAAGGAGCCGGAGAACGCCACGAGGCTCGCGAGCAGGACGCCCACCGAGACCAGGACCCAGCGGTAGTTGGTCAGGTCCATGTAGCCGGTGAACAGGAAGACGAAGGGCACCGAGCCGTAGGCGAAACCGCCGTTGACGAAGCCGGTCTTGCCGCCCTTGCGCTCCGGGTACCACTTGCCGACCATGTTGACGCAGGTGGCGTACACCATGCCGGCGCCCATGCCGCTGAACATGCTGAACCCGATGTAGGCGAAGACGACGTTCGGTGCGAAGGCCAGCGACAGGTAGCCCATGAACGTGCCCGTCGCCCCCAGCATCATCGCCCAGCGGGCCGGCAGCCGGCCGCTCTCGCGCAGCTTGCCGGCGGGGAAGGCGACGGCGGCCTGGAAGAACACCCAGACGGTCATCATCCAGAAGATGTGCAGGCTGTTCCAGTTGTGCGCCGCGGCCAAGGTCTCCTCGGCGGAGGCGAAGGCGTACTCGGCGGAGGAGATGCCCATCATGCCCACCCAGGGCAGGATCACCATCCACTTGCGCTTGCGCCCCATGATGTCGATGTCGGACTCGCCGATGCGGTAGACGCGTCCGTTCTTGTCGGTCACCTCGCGATAGCCGACCGCCCGTGGAACGTCGGTGGTTGTCACAGTGCTTGCACCCCTTGCGTCGAAAGTTCTGGCCAGCGCCCCCTGTCCAATGCCTTTCGTGCGCCGCGGGTCCCGGGGCCGGCCGACGCGCACCGTCGGCCGGCCCCCGCCGGCTCACCTCATGAACCGCCCCCCAACAACCCCGCCGCGCGCGCCCACCGGTACTTGGCGCCCAGCACGGCCACCGGCTTCTCGGTCGTGTACGGGTACGCCACCACCCCGCGCTCGTACAGGTACTGACAGGCCGCCTCGACCTCCACGTCACCGGCGAGCGAGGCGACGACGGGCTTCTCGATCCCGCGCTCGCGGAACTCGGCCACCACGCGCGCGGTGAGCTCCGCGAAGACCATCGGGGGAGTGACGATGGTGTGCCAGTAGCCGAGGACCAGCGCGTGGACGCGCGGGTCCTCCAGCCCGAGCCGGATCGTCGCCTCGTACGTCGACGGCGGCTCCCCGCCCGTGATGTCCACCGGGTTGCCCGCCGCCCCGAAGGGCGGGATGAACTTCCGGAACGCCTCGTCCAGGTCCGGCGGGATCTCCATCAGGGACAGGCCGTTGTCGGTCACCGCGTCCGACAGCAGCACCCCGCTCCCGCCCGCCCCGGTGATGATCACGACGTTGTCGCCGCGCGGTGCGGGCAGCACCGGCAACGCGCGCGCGTACTCCAGCATCTCGTTCAGTCCGGGCGCCCGGATGACGCCGGCCTGCTTCAGGATGTCCTCGTACACGGCGTCGTCGCCGGCCAGGGCACCGGTGTGCGAGCCGGCCGCCTTCGCGCCAGCCGCGGTACGGCCCGCCTTGAGGACGACGACCGGCTTCTTCGGCACGGTCGCGCGCGCGGCCTCCACGAAGGCCCGCCCGTCCTTCAGGTCCTCCAGGTGCATCGCGATGCACTCGGTGTGCGGGTCCTCGCCGAACCAGGTCAGCAGGTCGTCCTCGTCCAGGTCCGACTTGTTGCCGAGGCCGACGATCGCCGACACGCCCGTCTTGGTGGTCCGGGCGAAGCCGAGTATGGCCATGCCGATGCCGCCCGACTGCGAGGTCAGCGCCACACCGCCCTTGACGTCGTACGGCGTGCAGAACGTGGCGCACAGGTCCTGCCACGTCGAGTAGTAGCCGTAGATGTTCGGCCCGAGCAGCCGGACGCCGTGCCGCTCGGCGATCTCCACGATCTCGTCCTGGAGCGCGTGCTCGCCGGTCTCCGCGAAGCCGGAGGGGATGAGGACGGCGTTGGGGATCTTCTTGCGCCCCACCTCCTCCAGCGCCGAGGCCACGAACTTGGCCGGAATGGCGAAGACCGCCACATCTACCTCACCCGGAACGTCCGTGACACTCTTGTACGCCTTGCGGCCCAGAATGTCATCGGCCTTGGGGTTCACCGGATGGATGTCCCCCGCGAACCCTCCGTCGATGAGGTTGCGCATGACCGAATTGCCGATCTTGCCCCGCTCGTTGGACGCGCCGATGACGGCGACCGACGCCGGCTGCATCAGCCGGCGCATCGAGGTGAGGATCTCCTCGCGCGTGTAGCGGCGCCGCGCGCGTGCCGGTGCCTCGGAGAGGATCACCCGGATGTCGGCGGCGACGGCGCCGTCCTCGGTGGCGATCACCGGGTTGAGGTCCACCTCGGCGATCTCGGGGAAGTCCGCGACCAGCTGGGAGACCCGGCGGATCTGCTCGGCCAGCGCCCAGCGGTCCACGGCCGCGGCGCCGCGGACACCGCGCAGGATCTCCGCCGCCCGGATCGAGTCCAGCATGGACAGCGCCTCGTCGGCGGAGACGGGCGCCAGCCGGAAGGTGACGTCCTTGAGCACCTCGACGAGCACACCGCCCAGCCCGAAGGCGACGACCTTGCCGAACGTGGGGTCGGTGACCGCGCCGATGATCACCTCCTGCCCCCGGGGGAGCAGTTCCTGCACCTGGACACCCGCGACACGGGCGTCCGCGTCGTACGCGCGCGCGTTCTCGACGATCCGGTGGAAGGCGGCGCGTACGTCGGCCGCGCCCTCCACGCCGACGATCACTCCGCCCGCGTCGGTCTTGTGCAGGATGTCCGGCGAGACGATCTTCATCACCACGGGCCCGCCGAAGCGCGCCGCGAAGGCGACCGCCTCGTCGACGTCCGTGGCCAGCTCCTCGCCCGGTACGGCGATGCCGTACGCGTCGGCGATCACCTTGCCCTCGGGTGCGGTCAGCGCCGTGCGTCCCTGCGCCCGCACCGAGTCGAGGAGGGTCCGCACCCGCAGGGCGCGGTCTTCGGCCATCACGTCAGATCACTCCGTTCGACTTGAGCAGGCGCAGTTCCTCGTCGCCGAGGCCGAGCTCACCCACGTAGACCTCTTCGTTGTGCTGGCCGAGCAGGGGTGAACTGCTGACCGTGACGGGGGAGTCGGAGAGCTTGAGCGGGCTGCCGACGGTGACGAACTCGCCGCGCTCCGGATGCGGCACGGTCACGACCATCTCGTTGTCGACCAGCGAGGAGTCCTCGATGATCTCCCTGGTGGACAGGATCGGCCCGCAGGGGATGTTGTGGGCGTTCAGCCGCTCCAGCACCTCCCACTTGGGCAGGGTCGAGGACCACTCCTCGATCAGCTGGAACATCTTGTTCAGCTGGGGCAGCCGGGCCTCGGGCGTCGCCCACTCGGGGTCGTCGGCCAGCTCGGGCCGGCCGATGAGCTCGCTGATCGGCCGCCAGCCGACGGGCTGCACGATGACGTACACGTAGTCGTTGGGGCCGCCCGGCGCGCACTTGACGGCCCAGCCCGGCTGACCTCCGCCGGACGCGTTTCCGGACCGGGGAACCTCCGTGCCGAAGTCCTCGTTGGGATATTCACGGAGCGGGCCATGGGCCAGCCGCTGCTGATCGCGCAGCTTCACCCGGCAGAGGTTGAGCACAGCATGCTGCATGGCCACGTTGACCCGCTGACCGCGCCCGGTGTTCTCGCGCTGGAACAGCGCCGCGAGAATCCCCGCCACGGCGTGGACCCCCGTGCCCGAGTCCCCGATCTGGGCCCCCGTCGCCATCGGCGGCCCGTCCTCGAAACCGGTGGTCGACATCGACCCGCCCATGGCCTGCGCGACGACCTCGTACGCCTTGAAGTCGGTGTACGGGCCCTCGCCGAACCCCTTGATGGAGGCATAGACGATCCGTGGATTGATCTCCTGGACGCGGTCCCAGGTGAAGCCCATCCGGTCCACCGCGCCCGGCCCGAAGTTCTCGACCATGACGTCGGAGCGCCGGATCAGCTCGGTGAGGATCTCCTTGCCGCGCTCGGTCTTGGTGTTGAGGGTGATGCTCCGCTTGTTGCAGTTGAGCATCGTGAAGTAGAGGGAGTCGACGTCCGGGAGGTCGCGCAACTGCTTGCGCGTGATGTCACCGGTCGGCGCCTCCAGCTTCACGACGTCCGCGCCGAGCCAGGCGAGCAGCTGGGTCGCCGAGGGCCCGGACTGGACGTGGGTCATGTCGAGGACGCGAATGCCCTCAAGTGCCCTTGCGGTCATGGGCGTTCACCTCACTTGTACATGGTCTGGTTCATGGTTCCGGGGGCGTACGCGTCCGGGTCGACCCAGACGTTGATCAGCGACGGCTTGCCGGACTCGCGGGCGCGCCGCAGCGCGGGGCCGATGTCGGCGGGGTCGCGGACCTCCTCGCCGTGACCGCCGAGCATCTGCGCGAACTTGTCGTAGTGGACGTCGCCGAGGGTGTTGCCGACCCGCTCGCGCTCCAGGCCGTACTTCTGGGCCTGGCCGTAGCGGATCTGGTTCATCGAGGAGTTGTTGCCGACGATGCCGACGAAGGGGAGGTCGTAGCGGACGAGCGTCTCGAAGTCCCAGCCGGTCAGGGAGAACGCGCCGTCGCCGAAGAGCGCGACGACCTCCTTGTCGGGCCGTGCCTGCTTGGCCGCGAGCACGAAGGGGACACCCACGCCGAGCGTGCCGAGCGGGCCCGGGTCCATCCAGTGGCCCGGTGACTTGGGCTGCACGACCTGGCCGGAGAAGGTGACGATGTCGCCGCCGTCGCCGATGTAGATCGAGTCCTCGGTGAGGAAGTCGTTGATCTCGCTGACCAGCCGGTAGGGATGGATCGGCGAGGCGTCCGACCTCAGGCTCGGCAGCCGCTTCTCCAGCGCGGTCTGCTCGGCCGCGCGCAGCTCGTCGAGCCACTCCTTGCGCCGGGACGCGCCGCCGTCGATGCGGCCCGAGGCCGCCTCGGTCACCGACTTCAGCACCAGTCCGGCGTCCCCGACGACACCGAGGTCGATGTCGCGGTTCTTGCCGACGGTGCGGTAGTCGAGGTCGATCTGCACGACCGTGGCGTCCGGCGACAGCCGCTTGCCGTAGCCCATGCGGAAGTCGAAGGGCGTACCGACGATGACGATGACGTCGGCGTGGGAGAAGGCGTAGCGGCGCGACAGCTGGAAGTGGTGCGGGTCGCCCGGCGGCAGGGTTCCGCGGCCGGCCCCGTTCATGTACGCGGGGATGTTCAGGGCGCGCACCAGCTCGATGGCCGCCTCGGTGCCGCGGGTCGTCCACACCTGGCTGCCGAGCAGGATGGCCGGCTTCTCGGCGTGGACCAGCAGGTCGGCGAGCTTCTCGATCGCCTCGGGGTCGCCGGCCGAGCGGGTGGAGGCGCGGTAGGCCCCCTCCCTCGGCACCCGTGCCCTGTCCACCGGCACCTTGGCGTCGAGGACGTCGCGCGGGATCTCCAGGAAGGAGGGCCCGGGAGCGCCGTGGTAGCACTCGCGGAAGGCCATGGAGACCATGTCCGCCGCGCGCGCCGTGTCCGGCACGGCCGCCGCGAACTTGGTGATGGGCGTCATCATGTCGACGTGCGGCAGGTCCTGGAGGGACCCCATCTTGTGCTGGGTGAGGGCGCCCTGGCCGCCGATGAGCAGCATCGGCGACTCGGCGCGGAAGGCGTTGGCGACGCCGGTGACGGCGTCGGTGGTGCCGGGGCCTGCGGTGACGACGGCGCAGCCGGGCTTGCCGGTGATGCGGGCGTAGCCGTCGGCGGCGTGGGCGGCGACCTGCTCGTGACGGACGTCGACGACCTCGATGCCCTCGTCGACGCAGCCGTCGTAGATGTCGATGATGTGGCCGCCGCACAGGGTGTAGATGCGGTCGACCCCCTCGGCCTTCAGCGCCTTGGCAACGAGATGACCACCGGAAATGACGTCCTGGGTGTCGTCGGGCATGGCGAAGTCCTGTCCCTTCGTAGGGGGTGGAACGGCTCTCGCGGTACATTGCATACAGTCGACGAATACTGTATGAACCTTGTTATCCCGCATCCGGTGGGTGGTGTCCAGGGGGCGTGCGGCACTTTCGAGTCAGGAGCCGGAATGGACCTTTTCGAGCACCAGGCAAGGGAACTCTTCGAGGAACACGGCATCGCGGTACCGCGGGCGGAGGTGACCGACTCGCCCAAGGAGGCCCGCGAGATCGCCCGCCGGCTCGGCGGCCGTGTCGTGGTCAAGGCGCAGGTCAAGACCGGGGGACGGGGCAAGGCGGGCGGGGTGAAGCTCGCCGCGGACCCGGCCGCCGCCGAGATCACCGCCCGCCAGATCCTCGGCATGGACATCAAGGGCCACACCGTCGGCAAGGTCATGCTGGCCCAACCCGTCGACATCGAGAGCGAGTTCTACGTGTCCTACGTGCTCGACCGGGCGGCCGGCGGGTTCCTCGCCATCGCCTCGGCCGAGGGCGGCATGGACATCGAGGAGGTCGCCGCCACCCGCCCCGAGGCCGTGGCCCGCGTCCCCGTCGACCCGGCCGAGGGCGTCACCTCCGCCAAGGCCGGCCAGATCGCCGAGGCCGCAGGACTGCCGCCGCAGACCGTCGACGTCCTCGTACGGCTGTGGGAGGTCTTGGTCCGCGAGGACGCCCTCCTCGTCGAGGTCAACCCCCTCGTGCGCACCGCCCGGGGACAGATCCTCGCCCTCGACGGCAAGGTCACCCTCGACGACAACGCCCGTTTCCGGCAGGCCCGCTGGGGCGTCGACGGCGTCGACCACGACGACCCGCTGGAGGCCGCGGCCGCCGCCAAGGGCCTCAACTACGTCAAGCTCGACGGCGAGGTCGGCATCATCGGCAACGGCGCCGGCCTCGTGATGTCGACCCTCGACGTCGTCGCCGGCTGCGGCGCCCGCCCCGCGAACTTCCTCGACATCGGCGGCGGCGCCTCCGCCCGGATCATGGCCGACGGCCTCTCCGTCATCCTCTCCGACCCCGCCGTGAAGTCCGTCCTCGTCAACGTCTTCGGCGGCATCACCGCCTGCGACGCGGTCGCCGACGGCATCGTGCAGGCCCTGGACAGCGTGCAGTTGACCAAGCCGCTCGTCGTACGCCTCGACGGCAACAACGCCGCCCGCGGCCGCACCATCCTCGACGAGCGCGCCCACCCCCTGGTCCAGCAGGCCACCACCATGGACGGCGCCGCCCAGCGGGCCGCCCGACTCGCCGCAGCAACCGCCTGAGGAGACGAGACGACATGGCGATCTACCTCACCAAGGAGAGCAAGGTCCTCGTCCAGGGCATGACCGGCGGCGAGGGCATGAAGCACACCCGGCGCATGCTCGCCGCCGGCACGAACGTCGTCGGCGGGGTCAATCCGCGCAAGGCCGGGCAGAGCGTCGACTTCGACGACCGGGCCGTCCCCGTCTTCGGCTCCGTCGCCGACGGCATGCGCGCCACCGGCGCCGACGCCACCGTCGTCTTCGTGCCGCCCGCCTTCGCCAAGGCGGCCGTCACCGAGGCCGCCGACGCAGGCATCGCCCTCGCCGTCGTGATCACCGAGGGCATCCCCGTGCACGACTCCGTCGCCTTCACCGCCCACGCCCGCACCCGCGGCACCCGCGTCGTCGGCCCCAACTGCCCCGGCCTGATCACCCCCGGCCAGTCCAACGCGGGCATCATCCCGCCCGACATCACCAAGCCCGGCCGCATCGGCCTGGTCTCCAAGTCCGGCACGCTCACCTACCAACTGATGTACGAGCTGCGGGACATCGGCTTCTCCACCTGTGTCGGCATCGGCGGCGACCCCGTCGTCGGCACCACCCACATCGACTGCCTCGCCGCCTTCCAGGACGACCCCGACACCGAACTCGTCGTCCTCATCGGGGAGATCGGCGGCGACGCCGAGGAACGCGCCGCCGCCTACGTCCGCGACCACGTCACCAAGCCCGTCGTCGGCTACATCGCCGGGTTCACCGCCCCCGAGGGCAAGACGATGGGACACGCCGGCGCCATCGTGTCCGGCTCCTCGGGCACCGCCGCCGCCAAGAAGGAGGCCCTGGAGGCGGTGGGCGTACGGGTCGGCGGCACCCCCACCGAGACCGCGCGCCTGGTGCTCGACCACCTGGGCGCCGGGGTGTGACACCGCCCCCGGCCGCCCCGGGACACCTCCGGACGCCGCACCCCGCCGGCGTCCGCCGTGGACCGTGAACTGCCGCCCGCCACCGGGCCCTTCCCCCGAAGGGCCCGCGCGAGCCCCTGATCCTCTCGACCGTGCACCGAGAGCGGAGACCGAGATGGCAACCACCCTCACCCTCAAGTCCGGCACCGCCTGGGCCGACGCCTGGCAGCGCTGCCTGACCGCCGCCCCGGAGGCGTTCCGGGACGACCGCGTCCTCAACCTGTGGCACGCCGGCTGGCGGGCCGACGGCCGCGCCCTGCCCGCCACCAGCCCCGTCGACGGCGGCCCCGTCGCCGGCCCGCCGCGCCTGGACGCGGCCACCGCCCACCGGGCCGTCCGCGCCTCGCTCGACCAGCACCGCGCGTGGCGTCACCTCCCGCTCGCCGAGCGCCGGGCCCGCGTCGCCGCCACCCTGGACGCGCTGGCCCAGCACCGCGAGCTGCTCGCCCTCCTGCTCGTCTGGGAGATCGGCAAGCCCTGGCGGCTCGCCCTCGCGGACGTCGACCGGGCCGTCGACGGCGTGCGCTGGTACGTCGACGGCATCGAGCCGATGGTCCGGGACCGGGCCCCGCTGGAGGGCCCGGTCTCCAACGTCGCGAGCTGGAACTACCCGATGAGCGTGCTCGTCCACGCCATGCTGGTCCAGGCACTCGCGGGCAACGCCGTCATCGCCAAGACCCCCACCGACGGCGGCGTGGCCTGCCTGACCCTGGCCTGCGCGCTGGCCGCCCGCGAGGGAATCCCCCTCACCCTGGTCAGCGGCAGCGGAGGCGAACTCTCCGAGGCGCTGGTGCGGGCCCCCGAGATCGGCTGCGTCTCCTTCGTCGGGGGCCGCGACACCGGCGCCGCCGTCGCCACGGCCGTCGCCGACCTCGGCAAGCGGCACGTCCTCGAACAGGAGGGACTCAACACCTGGGGCATCTGGAACTACACGGACTGGGACGCGCTGACAGCCGTGGTCCCCAAGCTCTTCGACTACGGCAAGCAGCGCTGCACCGCCTACCCGCGCTTCGTCGTCCAGCGCGAGCTGTTCGACGCGTTCCTGACCGCCTACCTGCCCGCCGTGCGCTCCCTGCGGATCGGCCACCCCCTGGCGGTCGAGAAGCGGGACGACCCCCACCCGGCGCTGGACTTCGGGCCGGTGATCAACGCCGCCAAGGCCAAGGAGCTCCACGACCAGGTCGCCGAGGCCGTCGACCGCGGCGCCGTGCCGCTGTACCGCGGGCAGTGGTCCGACGCCCGCTTCCTGCCCGGCCAGGACACCGCGGCGTACGTCCAGCCCGTGACCCTGCTGAACCCGCCGCCCTCCTCACCGCTGCACCACGCGGAGCCCTTCGGCCCGGTCGACACCATCGTCCTGGTCGACACCGAGGCGGAACTGCTCGCGGCGATGAACGCCTCCAACGGCGCGCTCGTCGCCACCCTGTCCACCGACGACCCGGCGACCTTCGCACGCCTCGCCCCGCAGATCCGCGCGTTCAAGGTCGGCCGGGGCACACCGCGCTCGCGCGGCGACCGCGACGAGCTGTTCGGCGGCTTCGGGGCGTCCTGGCGGGGTGCGTTCGTCGGCGGCGAGCTGCTGGTGCGCGCGGTGACCCGCGGACCGCAGGGGGAGCGGCTGCCCGGGAACTTCCCGGACTACCAGCTGCTCCCCTGACCAGGGGGAGGCAGGGCGTCGGCCGGCCGCGGCGGTCAGCCGATGCCCTGCCGGTCCGGGCGCAGCGCGAAGGCCCGGTCCGCGGCGTGGGGAGCGCTCTCCTCGACGGCCAGGCGCAGCAGCGCGCGGTGCCGCAGCAGGGGCTCGCCGCGCCCCGCGTGCGTGAGCAGCAGCAGGTCGTCGAGGCCGGCCAGCATCCGGCGCGTGACCTGCGGGCTCCCCGCCGCGCACCCGCGCACCTCGCTGAACCCGAGATCCACCAGCTCGGTCCAGCCCGGCACGGGCTGCACCAGCCGCACGGCGCCCGCCCGGTCCCGGTGCAGGGCGGCGTCCAGCGGATGCCGGGCGAGCGCCGCCAGGAACTCCACGATGCGGTCCACCGCCTGCACGGCCGTCGTCGGATCGTTGATCGCGGGGGACAGGGCCCGCAGCGCGATGTCGCACAACTGCCGCAGCCCGAAGCCGAGATCCTGGTGGTACGTCCGCTCCACCCCGACCGAGGTGGCGCCGCGCAGCGCGCCCGCGGGCGGCGCCGCGCCGCCGTGGACCGCCAGCAGGGGAGTGCCGGGCACCACGAAGTCACCGATCCGCGGGATCAGCCGCAGCACGACGCCGTGCTTGCGGGCCACCCGCACCAGCCGGGCGATGTGCACGTCGCGCAGCACCCCGGCCCGCCCCTCGTGCGCCACCCATGCCGTCGCGGAGCCGAGCCCCGGCGGCCGCGCCCCCTCGGCCGGGGCGGGCATCGAGGCGATCACCCGGAACGACTCCGCCGCGATCCGCGCGATCACATGGCTGATCCGCATCAGCCGCAGGGTGGCGTTCACGTACAGCACGAAGAGCAGCAGACTCAGCGCCACCATGCCGAGCGTGAGCACCGACTGCACCAGGGGCACCGTCGTCACGGTCCGCGGGTCGTCGGTGGTGTCGTACGCGGTCAGGACGAGCAGCGTCAGCACGAAGGTCGCCAGGAAGACCGCGAAGGTCGCCTTGGTGATCCGGCTGCGCACGAAGAGCCGCACCACGCGCGGGGTGAACTGGCCGCTCGCCATCTGCACCGCCACCAGCGAGATGCTGAAGACCACGCCGATGAACGTCATCATCGCCGAGCCGACCGCGCTCACCACGGCCTTCGCGTCCTGCGCGAACCGCAGCAGCTCGTCGAGCGTCGCGTAGTCGCCGTCCTCCCGCAGCGCGTCCACGAGAGCGGTGTCCAGCGCCTGCGCCGCGAGCCACACCACGATGACCCCGGCCATCGCGGCGGTCGGCGCGAACCAGAACGTGTCCCGCAGATGCTCCCGAAGAGGCGACAGCGCACGCGGACGACGGCCCGCCGCACGGCTCTGCGTAACCCAGACGTCACTCATGGTGCGACCTTAGGCGCCGGGGAGCGCACGCCGCCGGACCCCCGCCCGAGGGGAGGAAACGCAGGTGAAAGGCGCCGCCAAAGCTTGGTATTGTTGTCCCTGTCGCCACGGGGAACACCCCCGTCAAGGCGGCGGACACCTGGTCCGGGTGGCGGAATGGCAGACGCGCTAGCTTGAGGTGCTAGTGCCCTTTATCGGGCGTGGGGGTTCAAGTCCCCCCTCGGACACCAGACGGGACGTTCACGAGATCGTCCCGAAGCGTTCACGAATTACCGGTCGAGTCATGTGGCTCACCGGTATTTCGTCGTTTCTGGGGCCTCGGGCCTCTGGCGCGCGTACGGTCAGCCGCATGCGCCGCGACCTCAAGCCGCAGAACGTCAGGGTGAGCGCCGGTGGGCCGGTGAAGACCCTCGACTTCGGTCTTGTGCAGGACCTTTCCGACACCGACCCGCGGCTCATCATGACGGGCGAAGCGCTCGGCAACGCGTCCTGCGCAACCGCGTCCTGTCCTGCGGTGTGGCCGTGCGGTCAGGTCCAGTGTGTGAGGTCCCCGACGAAGTCCGCGTACGAGCGGTTGCCCCCGCGCGGGGAGGGGATCAGCCGGTGCTCCAGCGCCTTGCGGGCGACTGCGGGGCCGTCGCTCTCCCGGAAGACCGGTTGGCCGAGCCCCCGCTTGAGCTCGTCCTTGGCGTCCTTGAGACGGCCGGTGTCCTTGTCGAGCAGCCGGTCGGGGACCTTCCAGCGCGGACGGACGTGGGGGAAGGCGTCGGGGAAGAGCAGCAGCCAGCCCTCGCTCTCCCAGGCGGCGAGCGCGAGCGCCGTCCGGAACCCCTGGCACTGGCGGCCGAACTCGTCGGTGAGCGCCTTGCGGATACGGGCGTAGTGAGCGTCGGTGTAACCGTCCAGGTCCTCGTGGACGACGAACCCGAGCAGATCGGAGCGCTGCTGGCGTGCCTTGGCCCGTGCCTTGCCGGTCAGTGCCTTCACCGCGGCGGCGAGGTCGGGGCCGGACTTCCTGCGCAGCCGTACCGGGTCGTTGATGCGGACCAGTTTGGCCGCGTCGCTCAGGTCGGGCCGGTGCGCGCGTATCAGCGCGGCCATGATCTCGCAGTCGTTCTGGTCCTCGCCCGCCAGCACGATGACGCCCCGTCCCTGCTCTCGGGACGCGCGTCCGCCGCCCTGCCGCCCCTTCGGAGTCACAGCTCGCCCCCCGTGAGGTCGCCGCCCAGCACCCCGGAGAACCACAGCTCGCCGAGTGGCTGCTCACCGGATTCCTCGACGATCTCCCTCACCTCGTCGACGGTGAGCGCCGGAATGATCGACGCCCCGCCTTCGTCACGATCACACACGACGAACTCCTCCGGGTGCAGCCGGTTGACGAGCGCGGGCGAGTGGGTGGCCACGATGAACTGTGTCCGCTCCGCGGCCTCGCGCAGCCGCTGCACGACGAGCTCCAGGGCCTGCGGATGCAGCCCGTGGTCGATCTCCTCGATGCAGGTGAACGCCGGCGGGTTGGGGTCGTACAGCAGGGCGAGCAGCCCGAGGAGGCGGACCGTCCCGTAGGAGGCGTCGGCGAGCGGGGTCAGACGGCGCAGACCGCGCTCGCGCAGGACGACGGTCAGTTGGTCGGTCGACCCGCCGACCTCCTCGAACTCGATGTCCTCCAACTGCGGAAGCACCGTACGGGCGTCGGCGACCAGGTCGTCCCAGATCTCCTCGCGGCCGCTGAGGTGGATCAGGAACCCGGCCAGGTTCTCGGCGTGCGGCGAGAGGACGGCGAAGTCGGCGCCGCGCAGACGGGTCGGCTGGCGGGCCGCCTCCACGTCCACGTCGAAGACCCGGAACGACGACAGCCGGTCCGCGACCCGCGTCACCTCGTCCCCGCCGTCGGAGGGGCCGAGCCGGGGAAGCGTCGACAGTCCGCTGCTCAGCCTCCGGATGCCGAAGCTGCCGCTGTCCTTGCTCTGGCCCGCCCTCACGTCGAGGATGCGCGCCTCCTCCCCCGTGATCTTGATGCGCCGGCCGCGCCCTTGCCTGCGTTTGAACGCAAAGCTCTCTTCGCGGGAGAGGGAGTAGTAGGGCGAGCGTTCGCCGGTCTGTTTCGACCGCAGGGAGCGGCGCCGGATGGTGAGGTCGTACTCGTCCGGTGCGTTGAGGGTGGAGTTGGTCGTCCAGGTCGCCTTGAGGTGGATGCGCATGGATGTCGGCGGTCTGGTTCCGCCCCAGAAGGCCACCTCGTCGAACCCGCCGCGCGTGTCGAGTGCCGGCTGGAGGTCGGTGCGGATGATGTCGGCGAGGAAGTCGAATACCTGCAGCACGTTGGACTTGCCCGCCCCGTTCGGGCCCACTAACACAGTCAGCGGACCGAGCGGCACGGTCACGTCGCGCAGGCTGCGGAAGTTCTCGACGTGCAGTTCGAGGAGACGGCCAGGCATGGGGCGAACCTATCGGGTCGGTGATCGCGGTGCGGGGGAGTGGGCCGAGTGCGCCGCCCGCGCCGCGGTGTTCCCGGTGCTCTCCCTCCTGTCCGTGCGCGGTCCGGACGGTGGCGCGGGCCAGGGTGCGGTCCGGGACGGGGCGACCTGGTACGGAAGCAGACTAGGCCGGGTCACTGACAGCGCGTCGCTCCGACCGCTCGGCGCGGTGCTCACCACCGCCCGCTCTGTCTTGCCGGGGCCGGAGCGGCGGTCGGTGACGACCTGGCCCTCGGTCAGGGCAGCGACGAGGAGAAGGCCGCGACCGGACTCGGACTCGGCGTCAGGGGAAGTGGGAGAGGTGACGGCGGGCCGGCGTTCCGCGTGGGTGTCGGAGATATCCAGGCGTGGCGTCCGCGGGGGCGAGCGAGGGGAGAGCGGGGTGCGGGGGGTGGGCATGGGCCCGGCGTCGCGACTGTGCCGGGCCCAGCACCAGGAGCGACGCTTGCACGGCAGCGCGCCGCACATGCGGCGGTGGACCCCTGTGCGTGTCGGCGTGGTGCCGACTCGCCGGTGAACACCGGTTCCAGCTGCGCTGAGCGGTCTCCGCGGCGGAAGGCCGCCTCGCACCCTGCCCCGGGTCAGACTCGGCAGCAGTGATCCCGGAGTTCGGCGATGACGGCCTTCTCGCGCGCGTTGACGTCGCCGTCCACAGCGGCCACCTGGTCGGCCGCGTCGAGCACGTCGCTCAGGTCTCCCTGCTCGGCGTCCATGCGCCGCCAGACCTCGGTGGGGTCGATGTCGACCAGGTTGGCGAGTTGTTCGTCGACGACCTGGTGTCGCTCCCGGACCACCCTCACCAAGTGCCGCATCAGCAGCGCCTCGTCGTCGGCGATCTTGGGGTTCGCCCTGATGACGAGCCACGCGACCCACAGCATCAGTTGCGGGTGCTGACTTCGCTTGCTCAGGTTCTCGGCGAGTTCGATTATCCGCGCCTCGTTCCGGAAGACGGCCTGGGCGTGCCGCCCGGCGAGGAGCGTGGTGTAGCGGTTCAGCAGCACGGCGAGGGGGACGCCGACCAAAGGGATGCCGATCTTGATGACGTTGCGCTGAAGAAGATGCTTCCCTACGACAGGGAGCGCCCTCCCGGCGGCGAGTGCCGATCCTGAGTAGAAGCGCTTGACCAAGGGTCGCACCAGGGCCGGTACCGCCTTGACCACCGTCTTGTTGGCCGCTTCCCCGCTCTTGATCGTGAATGCCACGCGGATGAGCTTCCACAGATCTTCGGGGTCGTGCACATCGAGCGGGACCCGGTAGAGCACGGAGACGTCGTAGGCCAGGCGGAGTTGGAGCTGGGTGATGAAGGCGACGTCGACCATCATGGTCGCCACGGCCGCGGGGACGGTCGCCGGTGAGGCGCCCCCGAGGCTTCCGAGGGTGGCGACGACGGTCGCGGTGTAGGCCCCTGCGGAGAGCCCGCCCTCAAGGGCGGCGTACCGAGCCGCCATCTTGATCCGCTGATCCACGATGGCATCCGCGGGGACACCCTCATAACGCTCCTGGAAGTACTGCCAGTCGACCTTCTCGGTGTAGGAGTTCATGGCATGAGCGGCGAGCTTGGTGAACCAGTTCCCCGACTTGATGTCGTCCGCGCTCAGACCCTTGATGAAGTTCTTGAGCTCGGCCTGTTCCTTCTCGACGGCCTTCCGGTCGGCGGCGTCGCCCTCGTCGGTGTCGACAGGGTCCGTCGGAGCGTCGGTCATGGCGAGTTCCCCCCAGGCGGTTCAGCGAAAGAGCCAGGTTGCGAGGCTTGGACACCCCCGCTGATGTCTCGACACGGCTGATCAGTGAAGAGCGCATCGACCGACTGCTGTCATATCACGTTGACCTGCACCTTATCTGGTCATCGTGCAATTTGTGGCAGAGCTTCGACCTTGGCCATGACTGTCTCCACCGCGGCCAACCGCCTTGCGCTCAAAGGCGATTCGGGGCTGAGCAGTTCCGATGTGAGACTGGGCTCGCTCGCGTACGGGTTGCCCGACCCGGGCGCGCACCGTGTACAGGCCGGTGCTGTACGCCGCGGAGGGCGCCGGTATGTGGTGCGGGGGTGCGACTGCTCCGTTGCTCCTGCGCCGCGCCGGGTGGGGCCGGCGGTCCCCGCCCGGAGAGTCCAGTGTGCTGGCTCGGGCCGGACGGCCCCGACGTTGTCGGGAAGGATCATTTACGGCCGGACGGCCGGACACCAACTGGGAGGCGGAACCCAGCAGTCCGGTCCGCCTCCCCCGGCGCCCAAGGGTGCCCGGCACCCGCGTCCTAAGGGAACGACACCACCGTCGAAGGCACCGTCGACGTTCCCGATGTCGGGGACCCCGTGTCGTTGATGACGCGCTCGTACTGTCCGTTGCCGCCGAGCGAGACCACGAGGAGGTTGTGGAAGCGCACCCCGGAGCGGACCGGGGCGGCGAAGCCGTGGTGCTGGACGATCGAGGGATCGACGTTGTAGTAGCAGTAGCTGCCCAGGCCCCAGCCCTCGTGCGAGGTCACGGCGTCGCCGACCCGGTAGGCGGCGTAGCCCTTGACGGAGCCGTTCTGGACGGCGGCCTGGTTGGGGGCGTCGTACGCCTTCTCGTTCTGGAAGAAGATCGTGCGGCCGCGCTGGCCGAACCACTGCACGTCGTACTTGTTGAAGTGCTCCACGAACAGGCCGGTCGCGAGGACGTCGTCGCCGTTGACGACGACGCCGTAGTCGGCGCGGTTGGTCTCCCAGCCGACGCCCTCGCCGTGGTCGGCCCGCCACACCCAGGTGTGGTCGATGATCGTGTGGCGGCTGTTGATCACCATGCTGGTGGTGGCCTTGCCGGCGCCCGCGCCGCCGATGCGCACGAACACGTCCTGGACCGTGGTCGGGTTGGCGGAGTGGTCGCGGGAGGAGCCCTGCGGTCCGACCTCCACCAGGGTCGCGGAGTTGACCGGCCCCGCGTCGACCAGGAACCCGGCCAGCCGCACGCCGTCGACGTCGGCCACCCGCACGGCCGTCGCGCCGTTGTCCGGGATCAGGGTGGCGTAGCCGAGGCCGAGCACGACGGTGTTGGCGCGGTTCACCCGGATCGGCTGGTCCAGGCGGTAGATGCCCGGCGTGATCAGCAGGTGCAGCCCCTGCTCCAGCGCCTGGTTGAGGGTGGCCGCCGACACCCCGGGCCTGGCGACGTAGAACTGCGACAGCGGCAGCGAGGTCCCCCTCGGTGTGCCGTTGCCCCAGGTCACCCCGCGGGCGTTGGTCCGCTTCTCCGGCAGGAAGACCCGGTACTCGCTGCCCTGGAGGTACAGGAAGGGCTTCTCCCGGGAGACGGGCGTGGTGTCGAGCGTGGTGTAAGGCGGGTTGGGGAAGCTCTGCGCGGGAGCGCCCTGGACGCCGGAGAACACCATGTTCCAGACGCCGTTGAGCCAGCCGCCGATCGCGCTGTCGCGGGTGTACCACTGCTGCTGCGAGTACGGCCCGACCTGGCCCTCGATCCGGCTGTCGGCGATGTAGCCGCCGCTGGCCCAGCCGTAGCCGTTGGGCGCGAGGTTCAGCCCGCCGCGCACGTGCATCCGGCGGAAGGGGGCCGCCTGCGCGACCGCCCAGCGGTTGGTGCCGTTGACCGGGACCAGCGCCAGGTTCTCCGCCGAGCGCCAGAAGTTCTGCGTGGCGTTGCCGTTGAACCAGCCGGCGTCGACCGTGACGTCGCCGTTGATGGTGGTGTCGTCGGGGGACAGGCCGAGGCCCGCGATCGAGGTGTAGAAGCCGAGCTGGGCGTTGAGGCCGTTGTAGGTGCCCGGCTTGAAGAGCAGGGCGTAGCGCCCGGTGCCGAACTGGGCGGACTCCTGCTGGCGGAAGACCTGGTCGAGGCGGGCCTGGATGCCGGGGGTCGAGGGGTCGAAGACGATGACGTTGGGGCCGAGGTCGCCCCCGCCGGGCAGGGCGCGCGGCTGCTTGCGGGCCGACG